>JBBSBC010000073.1:0-15511 GCA_038251595.1 Phycisphaerales bacterium
GGAGTGATAGTGGCAAAGTGGGTTGACATCGGAAGCCGCCACAAAAACACAGAGGCCCGCATACCAATGGCTCTCGGAGGCGGAGAGCCGATCGGGATACGGGCCTTGTGCTCACGAAGCGTCGAGAATGGGTCTCGAAGAGGTTTTGCGGTCAGTACACGACAGTTACCTATACGGTGAGGGGAGAGGAGGTGTTCCTGATTTCAGGCCGGTGTTCGCGGGGTGCGGGATGGCCATCGCCGGGCAGATGGAGGTGGGAATACTCAGCAGCCAGCAAAGTAGGCGGTGAGGAAGTCGAAGATGTCCTGCACGGAGATGCCGCCAATACCGTTGAAGTTGCCGCGTGGATCGTTTGCAAAGTAGAACCCGAGGAAGTCGAAGATGTCTTGAACGGTGATGGAGCCGCTGTTGTTGATATCGGCGGGGCAGGGCTGGCCGTAGAAGAGCAGGGCGCGGATGTTGTCGGGGAAGGCCTGACCGGAGTTGACACCATCGATGAGGATGGAGGTCTCACCCGCGTCGTTGAAATCACCATCGGTGTTGAGATCGGTGGCGAGGATGATCTCGTCAACCGCATCGCTGCCGTTGCTGGAGATGGCGAGCCGTGAGGGACCGATGGTGATATCGAATGAGTTGGCCATGGCCGCGGGGGGCACGAGCAGAGAGAGGTTGGACTCGGCCCAGACCATGACGGCCTCGGAAGCCGAGTTGATGGACCCGCTGAGGTCGGAATCGACAAGGCGATAAACATCCTGCATCTGGCCGCCGGATGAATCGCTGACGTAGATCGCCGATCCGTCGGTGACGGCGGTGAAGGAGACGGGCGCGGTGAATGCGGCATCGATGTAAAACTCGGTGACCTCGCTGAGCGTGATGGAGCCGCTGTTGTCGGAATCGGTGGCGCGGAGGATGGCGTTGGTGAGTGAGCCGCGAAAGTCGGCCCAATGGCAGGTGTTGCCGATGAAGCTCATGCCGAAGGGGCCGAAGTTGCCGAAGAGGGCTGAGATATCGCACCAGGTGGTGGATTCGCCCACGTCATCGGCATCGCCATCGCCGTTGAGATCAATAAGGCGGTAGATGGCATCGGGCGTTGGCGAGTTGTTCGAGGTGAAGTAGATCGCGCCGGCGGCATCTTCGCCGATGCCGTTGGGGGTGAGGATGGGGATGAGGCTCAGGTTGGACTGGCTGAAGAAGATGGTGGCCTCGCCAGCGTCGAGCGCATCACCATCGCGGTTCAGATCGCGAAGGGCGTAGATCTGGTGTGTGTCGCTGTCGGGCGCGAAGACGGTGCCATCGCTCCGCTGATACAGGGCGAAGATGGTTCCGGCGGGTGTGGGGAAACCCGCGGCGTTGGTGCCATCAAAGAAGACGGTCGCTTCGCCGGCATCGTTCGCCTCGCCATCGCCATTGAGATCGCGCACGAGGTAGAGCTTGTCGAGGGTGATATCGGAGACGATGATGCCCGCGGTGCGGCGCGCGATGGGCATGGGGTCGGCCATTGCGCACGCGCAGACCAGGCCGATCGAGGTGCAGAACGCGAACAGGTGCGGGATCGGACGATTGTGGGAAGACCGTTTCATTATCGATACTCCGTATGAATGCAGCGGTGGCCAAACCGCTGACAAGGAACAGGTGTACATCATAGTTTGTTGCACGCTCAAACCGCGGCCAGCAAGGCGGCGAAAGGTGTGATCGCACGAAAAAGGCGGGCGATCCGAGGATCGCCCGCCCTGTCGATTTGAAGGACGCTCACGGGTTCAGCCAAGATCAGCAGGGCGTGAACCAGGCGTTGAGGAAGGCGAAGAGGTCTTCGAGAGACACACCGGGGAACTGATCAAACTGTGCGGAGGGGGATTGGGCGAAGAAGGCGGTGAGGTAGTCGAACAGGTCCTGAAGAAGGATGGTGCCATTCTGGTTGAAGTCGGCCCTGCAGCAGGGGCTGAGGTTGTTGCCCTGAACATTGCAGACGGTGTTTGCACCGCTGAAGCGTGTGCCGGGGCCGGTGCAGGCGGCGGCCGCGAGCACCGAGCACTGGGTCTGGTTGCAGCACGCACCCGATGCGACAGCACCTGAGCACGGGGTTGGGGTGCCGAGGTTGTTGACGACAACTCCGAAGGAGTCGATGGTGCCGATATCCAAACCGGCGTGGTCAGAGACATCAACCGACCAGACGCCGTTGGCCATGATGCCGGCGAAGGTGGTGGCAAGGCTGGAAGGGGCGTTGGCGCAGCCTGCGGGGCGGAAGGTGCCGGGAGGAAGGACGGCGGCAGCATTGGCGATGGCCGCGTCATTGAGGGTCAGCGAAGCGTTGTCATCGAAGACGAAGAGGCCGTTGATGTCATCGCCCTGGCTGACATCAACATCGACGCAGGCTGCACTGCCTGCGCGAACGGCGAGATCGGCGACGGCGCCGTTGGGGGCGCGGAGACGGATCGTGAGGTCGCCCACGAAGGTATGGGTGAGGCCGACGAAGACCTTGACGCTGGTGACGGGCACGGCGTCGGTGACGGTGAAGTCACTGGAGACGACGGTCGGACCGCCGTTGTAGTCGGGAATGGCGACCTGGGTGGTGTTGGTGTTGGCAGGTGCACCGCCGCAATCAACGCCAGCACCCTGCCATGTGCCGCTGATGGCCGTGCAGGCGGCGGCGCCCGAGACGATGGTGCAGGTGTTGCCGATGCAGCACGCGCCGGGGGCGGGTGTATAGGTGAAGGCAAGGTTGAACTGGGCGAGGGGGACGTTGGCCGAGTTGGCCTGACCGACGAGGATGTGGTGCTGCGTTCCGGCCTGAAGCTGGAAGGCGGGTGAAGGCTCGGCGGTGCTGCAGAAGATTTCGGAGCCAGCGCAGCCGCCGCTGAAGATGGCGAAGACCACGTCGTTGGCACCGGTCTCGTTCATCACGATGGTGCCGGTCTCGGCGGGTGTGAAGGTGTACCAGACGCCGAAGGCGGTCTCGAAGTCGGCGGCGTTGTTGCAGGCGACATCGACATCGCCGGTTGCACCACCGGCGGTGACCTGAGTGTTGAAGGGCATGGCGGGGATGGCCTGTGCGTTCTGGCAGAGGTCGTTGGCGGGGGCGGGGGGCGGCGGTCCACCGGAGACGTTGAGGACGTAGTTGCCGACATTATTGTTGTACCCAGCGACGCGGATAAAGATCTGCTCGCCAGCGCTCAGGTTACGGACGAGCAACGAGAGAAGGCCCGTGCCACCATCGTCATCGCACGCGAGTTCGGTACCGCCGCAGGCATCAAAGAGCGCGAGGGTGGTATCCAACCCCACGGTGCCTTCGGTATCGAACTGGAAGGTTCCGGCCTCGGCGGTGGTGAGCTTGTACCAGACATCAAACGTGTCCTGGAAGGCGCACGTGGTGATGTCGGTTCCGCCGGCGGCGAGGTTATCGCCGAGGGTCGAGCTGTTGGGAGCGACGGCAAGGGCCCCCGAACATTCGTCATTGATGAAGGGGGGAAGCTCCGTGAAAGTCAGTGTGAAGGCCGCGGGGGGCACCGCAGCGGGAGTAGCGCCGAAAATACCCACGAGGATGTAGTAAGTCTGGCCACCGGAGAGGTTGAAGGACGCGGTATCGGCGGCGTTGCTGATGCAGGCAACTTCAGAAAGCGCGTTGCAGGAGCCGCTGAAGAGGGTGATGACCGCGTCGAGCGCACCGCTCTCGGCGATGCGGATGCGGGTATCGGCCGCAGGGGTGTAGCGGTACCAAATTCCGTTGTTGGTCGCGAAGGCCGCAGCCGCGTTGCAAGAGGTATCGATGTCTTCGGTCGCCCCGAGAACTTCGACGGTGGCGTTGGCGGGAAGCGTGGTGATGAGCGTGGCAGCGGCGCAGGTATCGTTGGCCGGGGGAAGAACTTCGGCGAATGAAAGGCTAATGGTGCCGGGGGGAAGGACGATTGGCGTGGCGCTGAAGATGCCGACGAGAATGCGGTAGGTCGTACCCGCGCTGAGGCTGAAGACGGCGGCATCGTTCGCGTTCACACACGAGACTTCGCTGAGGCTGTTGCAGTCACCGCTGAACAGCGTGATGACCACGTCCAGACCGGAGGACTCGGTGACCACCAACTGGGTGTTGACCGCGGGGTTGATCTTGTACCACGAGCCGTTGTTAGTCTCGAAGGCCCCGGCATCGTTGCAGGAGGTGTCGAGGTCCGGAGTCGCACCCTGGGAGTCAACGTTGATCACCAGAGGGAGCGTGGCGAGGCTGGCCGCGCCTTCGCAAAGGTCGTTCGCGGGCGGGGGCGGGGGAGGCGTTCCGCCAGCGACGTTGAGACGGAAGGTGTTCTGCTGCCCGTTGTAGCCCGCGACGCGGATGAAGATTTCCTGTCCGCTGGTGAGGGTGTATTGGAGGAGCGAGAGCAGGCCGGTGCCGCCATCGTCATCACAGGCGAGTTCACCACTTTCGCAAGCGCTGAACAGACCGAGCGTGGTATCCATGCCCACTGTGCCCTCGGTATCAAACTGATAGCCAGCATTGCTGGGCGCAACAAAGCGGAACCAGACATCGTTGATGTCGCCCGCGCCAGCGCAACTGGTCAAGTTGGTGCCAGTGGCCCCGACGTTGGTTGCGGTGGTGCTGCTTGGTGTGGCAACGGTGATGATGCCAGCACAGGTGTTGTTGACCGGTTGGGCCAACGTCACCGCGGGCATGAGAGCGGCCCCGGCGCAGGCCGCGAGAACGGCGCGCACGCACTTCCTACGAACATTCAACATGACTTCTTCCCTTCTTTACGCCCAGAACTGGGGCAGTGTGAACGAACGACCAGACCCTTCACGTTCAATAATGCGCGATGCACGGGCTTCATGCAAGTTGAACATACCCATATAGCGGTTCTTCATAACGGAAACAAGGCGAAACGATGGACAACGTCCGAAAATACACCAGTCGGACGGATCTTGTACGGGTAGCGAGGTGGCCAAGCAAAGTCCACCTGATAAATCGTGCATGATGGCCGATATAACCGGCTTTCCTCCGAAGTTTCCAGTTTTCTGATGTATGAACCTGCAATCGGTAGCGCAAGCATGGCTGGCCGCAAGAGTCAGCAGCCTGCGAAGTAGGCGGCGAGAAAGTCGAAGAGGTCTTGAACCGAAAGCACTGGGGGGACGTTCGAGCCGTTGATGTTGGCGGCCAGACTTCCAGAAAAGTATGCGGCGAGGAAGTCGAACAGATCTTGTACGGAGAGCGGTGCGCCGGGGTTTTTGTTGAAGTCTGCCAGACAGCATGGCGTGGTATTGTTCAGGCCAAAGATGTTGCATGAAGTACCCGGGCCGATGAAGATCGTGTTCGGACCTGTGCAGGCCGGAGCGGTTGTGAGTGAGCAGGTTGAACCGAAGCAGCAGGCGCCCGCGAGCACACCACCGGGGACATTGATGCTGATGTCGAGATCGGCCCCACCATCGAAGCGCCCGACATCGGCGATGACGAGGTAGTAAGGTGTGCCCGCCACGACCATGGGGAGCTGCGCAAGATCGAACGTGGCCACCGGCGGGATGGTTGGGTTGAGGCAGGCCAGTTGGGTGAGGCTTCCGCAGGCACCCGAGAGCAACATCAGCAACGAGTCAGAACGCACCATGCCCATCTCGGCGCTGATCTGGCCGGTGAGCGTTCCGCTGGTTGCGGGGATAAAGGTGAACCAGACGGCGTTGTCGGCCGCGTCGTCGGCGAGGGCTTGAACCGTGTTGCACGAACCGGGCGGAGCATCCGGACGTGCGCCGCCCGAATAGAGCGACTTGGAGAGCGCGCCTGTGACGGTGAGAGCGGTCTGGCAGGTATCGGGCACCGCTTCGAGCGCGGCCATCGGGCCTGCGGCGTTGAGCCGAAACTCGCCGGTGAGGTTGCCAAACCCCGAGACGCGGAGCTTGTACGCAACGCCTGCGGCGAGATTCGCCCTGAGAAACGAGAGGTAGTTGTCATCGTCGGAACCATTGAGCGCGACGATATCGTCGTTGCACGCCAGCAGGGTTGCAGGCCAGAGCGGCTGCACGATGGCCGTTAGCTCATCAGGACATCCCTGGAAGATCGCGAGCGTGGTGTCATCGTTGCCGATCGAGCCGAGGGTATCGAAGGTGTATTGACCACTGACCAGCGGCGTAAAGGTGAACCAGACATCCAACTCGTCGGTGTTGCCGCAGGGGGTGATGTCGGCACCGGTCGAGAGATCGCTGTTGCCGAGCACCGTGCCGGGGCTGGAAGGGATGGGCTGGGCGTGGGCGCAGGCATCGTTGCTCGGAGGCAGGAGCGGCTGGTCTGTGATGTTGAGCCTGAAGAGGCCGGTGGCCGTGCCCGCGTTCACACACGGCGCGCTCGGAGGACAGTTGGTGTTGAAGGCGCCGCGGATGAGCACCACCTGGGCCGGGGCCATGGTGTAGGTGATGCGTGAGTTGAGCAACTGGCCGCCATTGTCGTCGCAGGCGAGGGCCGCGCCACCCGGGGGACACGCGCTGAAGAGGCTCAGGGTCGTGTCGCCGCCGTTGCCGTTGATGTCGGGGGTTCCGTCGGTGCTGAACGTGAATGTGGTGCTTGTCGCGCGCGTGTTGGTGAAGCGGAACCAGACATCGAGGGTGTCATCTTCTGACCCGACACAGATGGAAGAGCCGAGGTCCGAAGTCGAGCCGATGGTGGTGCCGACGTAGCTGCCGACCGCGCCGCTGGTGAGGACGCGGGCACTGACGCACTGGTTGTACGACGGATTCGGAACCGGACAGGGGTTTGGCCCACAGACCGCGCTGGCTATCGAGAGTTCCTGCGCGTTGCAGAGTTGAACCGTGCTTACCGTGCGGCAGGTACCCGTGGTGGTGCAGCAGACACCGACCTGCGCAGTGGAACTGTTGATGTACGCTGCGAAAATGGCCGCAACGAACGCTGGCCAGTTGTACACACCGCGCATCACCCGCATCCGTCGCGATCTCCTTGGAAGGCTGAGTGTACTTCGTGTCCGAGACCAACGGCGATGCGTGTGAACATGGTAATTGTGCGGGTTCGCGTGAAGCGCGCATGAAAGAGGGCGACCCATTGTGTCGGGTCGCCCTTGGGAAGGAAGAGGGCAAGTTGGAAAGGGGAAGAGAAGAGGCCCGTTCTTCTGATCAGCAACCACCGAAGTACGCGGTCAGGAAGTCGAAGATATCCTGAACGGTGTTCGCGCCGCCGGTGTCGTTGGTATCCGCACAGGCGTCGCCCGAGAAGTAGCCGGTGAGGAAGTCGAAGATGTCCTGCACCGAGGTGGGCGATCCGGACTTGTTGTAGTCGCCGCGGCAGCAGGGTGCGGTGAAGCTGAAAGGCGTGCAGACGGTGCCGGTGCCGGCGAACGATTTGTTGGTGCCGACGCACGCGGCGGCGGAGGTGAGCGAGCAGGTAGCGCCGCAGCAGCACGCGCCGTTCTGGGGAATCTGGATTCGCAGGAAGGCCTGGTTGCTGTCGGCAAGACCCACGGTACACGCGGCCGCGCCGGTGCGGATGCGGGCGTTGAAGTAGAGCCAGCCATCATTGCTGAGGAACATGCGATCGTCGCGGAAGGTGCCGATGTAGGCATCATCATCAACAAGGCCGTTGCCATTGACATCGATCGGGTCGTTCTCACGCACAAGGATGGATTGACCGTTGAGGGCGAGGAGGGCGTTGGAGGCGGTGCTCACCGCGCCGTTCGAGCCGATCCAGGTTCCGGCGACGACCGAATCGCCCACGCCGTTTGCGACGTACCCAAAGAAGGTCTGGGAATAGATGCCGTCATCCCAAAGTCGGTTGGAGCCAGTGACCACGGGTTGGCCGGTCTTGGTGACCACCGCGCCGTTGCGGACGACCCAGTCAAAGGCGAGGCCCGCCGTGGTGGTGCCGTAGGCGAGCCAATCGCCGTTGTTGGACTGGTTGTTGTAGGCGATCATGGCGATCGGATCGCTGAATCCCGGAAGTGTGTCGCTCTCGCGAAGGACCACGTTGCCGTTGAAGACGAAGATGTCGTCGTTGGTCGTCGCGCTGTTGAGCAGGCCAGCGAGCGTGTAGCTCACCACACCGTTGACGCTCATACCTTCGCCGACGTTGCCGCTGATGATCTGCGGAAACGAAGCCTTGTAGGACTCTGATGCTGAGCCGGGGATGGTGGTGCCCTCCTGACCGATCACCAGTGCGCCATCGTTGTCAAAGACCGCGGTGTCGTTGGAAGTGCCACCCGTGCCCGCGAGCGTCGCGAAGAACGAAGTCTGCCCGTTGTTGCGAATGGCGTAGGCGGAGTTGGCACCGGAGTAGGTCACGCCGCCGCCGATGGCGGTCGCTGCGTCACCCTCGCGGGCGACAATGGTGAGCACTATCCCCAGACCCCTGACGATGACATCGTTGGTGGTGGCCGCGGCGGATGTGGTTGCCGAGAAGACGTATTGGCCTGAATCGTTGATGCCCATGCCGTAGTCGAACTCGCCGAAGGTCTCACCGGGTGTGAGCTCGGTGACACCCTCTTGCACGACAACCTGCGAGGTGAAGGGGTTGGTGGTACCGACGATCAGCACACGGTCCTGAGTGGTGGCCAGATCGGTATCCACCGAAACAATGTAGTGCTGGCCGTTGGGGCTGAAGAATGGACGCGAGAAGGACTCGGCCGAGGGTGGGATGTTGGCACCGGCAAACGCGCCGCTGGCGGGGAGGAACGATGTGCCGCTGGAAGCGATATCGCTCAGCAACACCTGCGCGGCGATGGGTGCAGCAGGAATGACGACCACGGCCTGGGTAACGGCGTTGTTGGTGGAGACCGGATCGAGCTGATCACTCGTGACGGCTGCCCTGAGGGATTCGGTGCCGCCCGACGAGGTGCCATCGACCTGCAAGATCGTGTTGAAACCGACAAGTATGGTGCCGAGGTTGACCGTCAGTGTGCCGCTGCCGAATGAGCCGGAGGGCGTGGAAGCGGTGAAGCCAAAGGGTGCTGGAACGGCGACGGTGACCGTCACGTTGGTTGCATCAAACGGACCTGAGTTCGCAATCGTGTAGACGGTGGAAAGCGCAGAGCCGGGGGTCGTGCCGCAGGGGACTGGCGAGGTAACGACGATCGAGACGTTGGCCTGCGGCGGGCAGGGATTCGGGCCGGTACACGCCACACCGTTGCCTTGATACGTGCCGCCACTCGTGGCGCAGGCGGTCGCGACAACCGTTGTGCAGTTGCCGGTGGTGTTGTTGCAGCAGGCACCGCTCGGGGGGCATGGGCTGGGCGAACAGGCGGTGCCATCACCCTGGTAGGTGCTGGTCGAGACCGAGCAGGCGGCTGAGTTGGCAACGGTCGTACATGCGCCGCTGGTATTGTTGCAGCACGCGCCCGCGGTCGATGTGGTGACGAGCACCGGGAAGGTGCCGCCGACCGAGGTGGTTGATGAAGCCTGAACACGCAGGTAGTACGTCGTGGGGGCGGTGAGGAAGACGAAGTCGATCCGCGCGGCCAGCGTGCTGCTGGCGCCGGTGCCGCAGACGACCGTGTCGGTCACGCCGCCGACGCAGGTGTCATCATCGCAATCGATGATGGTCATACCGGATGGGTTGTTGCAATCACCGGTGAGGACCGTCAGTTCATCGTCAAAGGTTGCGCCACAGGTGCTGATCGCGTAGTAGCCGCTGGTCGCGGGCTGGAAGGTGTACCACACGGCCTTGGCAGGGGTGGCTTGGCAAGTTGAGGCCGGACCATCATTGGTGCTGGTGGCCGAGCCGAGTTGGCCCGTGACCGAGACATTCAGCGAGACACCCACAGCGTTGCACGCCAGATCGTTGCCGGGCGGGGCAACCGTGGTGCAGTAGTTGACCGGTGTGCAGACCTGCCCGGTGGACCATGATGAACCCGCGCCGCAGCCGACCACCGTGGTGATGGAACAGGCGAAGGTGCAATCGTTGCAACACGCACCCGTCGCGGCACATGGGCTGGGCACGCAGACCGAGTTATCGCCGCTGTAGGTCGAACCCGATGGACAGTTAAGGGCACCGAGCACCGTGCTGCACGCGGCGGTGTTGTCGTTGCAACACGCACCACTGGTGCAGCCGCCGGGCGAAGTTGTGCCGCTGAAGCGGGGCGCGGGGACCAGCGAGCTGAAGTCGGCCACGTTGTTGTCGGTATCGGTACACCCGCCCGCGCCGCGATAGACCGCCAGCCCGCTGCCGGTGGCCGAGCCCGCGGGCGCGCGACCGAGACCTTCAATGCAGGTGCCACTTGTGCCATAGGTCACCAGATCGACGAGGCTCGCGTCGATGGGGGGACAGACCACCGCGCCGATCGCCGTCGTGGTGTTGCGTAACGCCACCTTGCCGATGGTTGAGCTGAGTTCGGTGAACGAGGGTGTGAGAAAGGTCGTATCCGGCCCGGGCAGATCGATGCCCGCCGAGGCCGTCGCCGAGACCTGAATCAGGTAATAGCTGAACGCGGGGATTGAGACGTTGGGCAGATCGTGCTTGGTCCACGTTGTGGCGGTAGGCGTATCAACATTGATTGACCAGCCGTTGATGCTCACGGGGTTGGCCGTCCGATTGAACAACTCGATGTAATCAGCCTTGGGGTGGAGCGCGTTGCCGGTGAGTGAAGTCGTGCCACCCCAGACCTGCGAAATAACGACATCGCCCACGGCCAAGGCGTTGCCGCACATGCCAACGCCAGCCACCACGCCCGCCAACAACATCCCGATGCGACGAATCGCTCGGCCACTGTGTGAGTACCACTGCGTCATCCGACACCTCCGGAATAGTCTGCGCGGCCAAGGCCGCTTCCCACGCCCCCGAAATGCTCAGCGTCCATAACCTACGCTTATTCGACCCAATTGCAAGGACCAATCGGGCAAACTGTCGGTATTCTGAATAAATTAACGACAAACTAGAAATTCCAATCAAAATACGAACTTCTATCGCATTCAGCCCTTGAACCGCGATCGCTTCTCCCGAGATATCGCGGGCTTGCGGTCAATGCCGTGCCAATTCGCTCCGACTTGGCACGGGGCGGCTTATAACTGATTTTGCCGATTTGGATGGGGATTTTGCAGGGGTGCTCGAACGCTCACCGCCTCGCGCACCGATGATGGGCGCTATGTGCTGGCAAGGGTTTTGGTGATCCACTGTAGGGCTACGCGGCATTGACGTTCGTTCGCCGGCTGTGGAGGCTTGTATACAGAATACGGACTTCGACTGGCCCGGCACCGAGTCACGGGTAGACTGCCAGTGGTCGATCTACGTTAACGATCAAGGCTTACAACCAGGCCGGGATCTGTTGGTCTACGGGCACACATGAAGGTCAAGAGGATGGCGGCGGAAAAGTCAGGTATCCCCGATCTTGGTGGCCCTCAAGAAGTCGGCGGACTTCCGAGTGTTGATCGTCCTCACCCGGCACGCGCGATGACCTTTGAGGATTCCGCCACGCGTGTGTTGGGGCGGCTGAGTGTGGCGTTCTCAGAACTTTTGTTGGGCGTGCCGGCCAAGCCGGGCACCGCATCCGAAGTTGAGCGGGCCCTAGGGGTCGATTACAAACTGAGCTGGCAGATCCATCGATTGGCGACCTGTGCCAATCCTCTCGCAAACGGAGCCCATGTTCCAGCGCGAGTATCGATGCAGAAACTGCTGAGTGCCTCCTCGCGCCGACGTGTGCCCATGGCGGTTATCCGTGAGGTCTCCGAGGCTTTCGATGCCTTTGAGCAGTTTGTCGAAGCCGAAGCGGGCGATCGGCACGAACTCGTGTCCATGCTGGGCGCGCTGGCACCGGAGGTGCGCGAAAAGCAAGAACTCGAGATCAAGAAGGCCGCGTTCAAGGCGATGAGCCACGTGAAGTCGGTGAGCATGGAAGCGCAGATCGGGGCCTTTCTGCTGCACCCTTCCAGTGATGGCACGATGGTTGATCGCACGACGTTCTCTGCCTATCTGGGCTTGCGCCGGCTGCGCGCGGCCGCGCCGATCGGGTTCTCCACGGTCTCGGTCACCACACCGACATCGCCCGTGCTGACGCTCGATGGGCACGTACCCGATGGCGTTCACAGCATTCTGCTGCCGCAGTTCTGCTCGCAGCCTCCTCCAGAGTTTCAGGTCAGCACCTTCGGCACGCACGCACGCTATTCGGTCGCGGGTTCGCGCGTGGGGCTAAGCTCGGCGGTTGACCTGGTGATGGCCGAGCACCGACCGGGCGCGATGAAACGCTATCGCCAGCCTGACGGGCGCAAGACGAGCGGGGTGATGAACCTGCCGGATATCCCGATGAAACGCCAGACCACCGACATCTTTCTGCATAAAGAGGTCTATCCGTCGAGCAGTCCGTCGTTTGCGGTCTATGACACCGTGCCGCGCGGCATGGCGGGTTCGCTCGATGATCCGGCGCGGCAGGTCGATCGTGTGTTGTTTGAGGAATCGGTCCAGTCGATTTCCGGTGGGCTGCTTCAGGCCGAGCTCCCCCACTTCCCGCGATACCTCGACATGCTGCGATTTTGCTGCGACAAACTCGGGTGGAAGCCCGCTGATTTCCGTTGTTTCCGGCTCGATGTCTTCTTCCCGGTCTATGGCGCGCAGTACATGATCGGCTTTGATATTCCCGATGCTCCATCGACTGGATGATCCGCCGCGTGCCGCGCTCAGGCGGGGTTTCGAGGTGATTCCGCGCGATTCCAGATCGCCAGTTGCGGGCAGGGGATACTGATCCCCGCGCTCTCAAGCGCGGTCTTGACCGACTTGATGAGGTCTTGGCGCACGCCCGCACACTCCTGCGTGGGCGCCCATACGTGGATCTGCCACTCGACGTTGGATGGTGCGAGGTTCTGCAAGCTCGCGGCGGGCGGAGGATCAGCGAGAGCGTGCGCCACGCTCCGGGCCGCACGAAGCAGCACCTCGCGGGTTTGGTCGATATCCGCGGCGTAATCGATGCCGACGGTCACGATGACGCACCGAGTGCGGTGGTGCGTCTGGTTGTCAATAACCGCACCGAAGACCGAGCCGTTCGGGAGCAGCACACGCCGCCGATCGGCGGTATCCATCTTGGTGTAGAAGAGTTCGATCTCATCAACCACGCCCGTCTGACCGGCCACGGTGACCACATCACCGACCTTGAACGGACGGAGGATCAGCAGCATGATGCCCGCCGCGAGGTTCGAGAGGCTGCCTTGCAGAGCAAGACCGATCGCCAACCCTGTTGCACCGACCACGGCCGCCAGACTTGCGGGGGCGATACCAAAGACCGTGAGCGCGGCCACAAAGCCGATGGCCAGAATGGCCCAGCGCAGAATGTTGCTCAGAAATCTGATGAGGGTCTGATCAAAGTGCGGCTTGTTCAACGCACGGAAGAGGGCTCGGCGTGCCCATGAGGCGAGCATCCACGACACGATGAGCAACAGCACGACACCGATGACCTTCAGCCCCCACTCGGTCACCAGATTCCACGCAAAGTCGGCAAGCCGCTTGGCCTCGGTGGCGGCTTGGGTTGCGTCGATCCTCACCTTTTCAACAGCCTGCGAACCGATCTCGCGTGCCTTTCCGGTTATCGGAGCGACGGCCATCGTCTCGGCCTTGATGTCCTGCATGGTTCTCTCTCCATCGTGTGTGCGCAGTCAATCACCACGCGAGGCCCAGCGTAGGACCGTGAACAGGGATCAACTTCTGTAACAGGAACCAACACAAACGCCCGCCGCGAGAGTTCGCGGCGGGCGTTGAAGGTTGTGAACTCTACACGGTCTGAATCAGCGACGGCGGCGGCGGGCCGCGCCGAGGGTGGCCAGGGCCAAGAGTGCGGCCGCGCCGGGCGCGGGCACGGGCGGATTCTGGCTGAAGGCAATATTGTCAATGCCGATCCTCGGAGCCTTGAAGCTCAGGTTGCTGAGGTCGATGCGCAGCTTGAGCGTTGGAGCGTTGCAGATCGCCGGGTCAAAGTTGATGCGCATATGGGTGGGTGTGCCGGTCTGGCCGGGGGGCAGCGGACGCGACTCAAGGATATCAGGAATCTGAACCCAGTCGGCACGATACAGCTCGATGAGCGCGCCGGTCGTGAGGGTGATGGACTTGACCGAAAGCGATTCGCCGATCATGGCCGCGATATCGAAGTAGTGGAGACAGACGTTGTAACCGGCATCGGCGAAGAAGTTGATCTCGAGCAGCAGGTTGCCCGAGTCTTCACGGTAAATGAAGTTGGAGAGGTCACCGTGGCCGCTCTCGCGATAGCGGAGCGTGGGGCGATACTCGACCGAAACGTTCGGTGTAAACCCGAAATCGCTTCCATAGTCGAACCCGAACTGTGACGGACCCGCGACACGGTCGCCGTAGATCTGCGAGACCTGCGAATCGGGTGCGGGCACAGGATCAAAGGTGAGAATTGTGGCCCTTGCCTGACCTGCAAAGGCCAGCAGGGCCAGACCAAATCCGCCTCGGACGAGGTTGGGGCGAAGGAGCATGAGAGAGAGACCTCCGTCAACCGTACGCGCAAGATCCGCGCCGACTGACCCAGACGGGTTACTGAAGGAACCAGTCTCTCTCGAGAACCCCTCGCCCTCTCCTGCCACTTGAAATTAGCACGTCTTAAGTGCGTGTCCAATTCCATTGATCAAAATTGCGCCTTAGTGCTTGCATAAGTGGCAAAATCGGCGTGTGCGGGTTAAGTCGGGTAAGCGTGGAGGTTTCTGTTTGGTGTTCCGGACTGCCCACCGACGACCGACGATGGTTTGTTGGGCAAAACCAGTCTGGTCCGGACCAGAACAATACGATTGGAAATGCCAACGGCCTGGTCAAGCACGCTCCGCATCGGCAACCGCGTACGCGGGGTCGATGTGGCCGCGCGTTCGCCGTTCGCGCAAGGGCTGGCGCTGCTCATGATCGCGGTGGGGCTGGTTGTGATGATTCCCCTGATGGTCATCGCGCTCATCGCCGTGGTGGTGCTCTTCGCAACCAGGCGAATCGGTCGGGCCGTTCGATCGCTCAGTTCACCCAACGGGCCGCTGGATGGGAGACGCAACGTGCGTGTCCGTCCGCCAGCGGGCGAGCCGTGAACGCGCGTTCCTTCGATTGACTATGGCTGTTGCGAACGCCACGCACTGCACAACTCGCGGCTGAGCCTGCCGGGCACACCATCGCCGATGGCGCTCGCCTCAAACTTCACGATCGGCAGAACTCCCCATGACGAGTTGGTGAGGAAGATCTCGTCGGCTTCAAGCAGTTCCGCAGCCGAGATCATCTCGCGTTTGACGGGCATTCCACGGCGCTCGGCCTCTTCGATCACCCACCCGCGCGTGATGCCGGGCAAGACCGGGCTGGGGAGCGAACGTCCTTTACCCGGACTCATGCCATGTTGTGGCTCTTCACCCCGCGCAATTGGTGTGATCAGCGCGCCATCGCGCACCGCAAAGACGTTCGAGACGCACCCGGAGCAAACGTGGTTGGTGACCTGAAGCACCAGTGCCTCGGAAGCACCCTTGCCCGCGGCCACTTGCAGCTCACGCAAGCGCCACCAGTAGTTGAGGGTCTTGTGCCCTTCAAAGGGGTTGAGAGGGTTGGCCCGTGCATCGGCCACGACCAGCGAGCCGCCGCGCTCGA
>JBBSBC010000074.1:0-15095 GCA_038251595.1 Phycisphaerales bacterium
AGAGAGAGGCGAGAGAGGGCCTAAAAAGTCCTCTAACCCCGCTGCGAACTGACCGGTCGCAGCGGGGATTTTCTTTTTTGAGTTTGTCCATCTGTCAAGCCTCACTCTCCGCTTGATGGCCGCGACTTTCCTGAAAATCCGAACTTTAACCAATCAGATGTCGCACGCGTCGATACGCTGGGCGTGTGTCCGACTTCCAAACCCCATCTGAAGATTCACGAGACGAAGCCTTGCCTGCGGCCATTGCTCTAGCGATGACCGACGACGCTCGCGATCTCGAATGTGCCCGTTCAGGCACGGCTGAATCGCATCTGGCATTTGCTCGCATCTACGACCGACACGCTTCAGTCGTGCGGGCGCTCTGTCGGCGTCACTCGCCATCCCATGCGGAGACCGATGATGCGCTTCAAGAGACCTTCATCCGTGCCTACAAAATGCTCGAACGGGTTGACAACCCACAGGGCCTGCGGTCGTGGCTCTACCAGATCGCCGCGATGGTCTGTTCCGAACGCCGAAGGGCCGCATCGCGCCGAAGCAAGCATGAGCGGATCGCCTTCGACGGTCGATCCGGAGGCCGCGGCATGAGCATCGCTCCCGCAATCGAATCCACACCCTGCGCCATGGCCGAGCGCACCGAGCAACTCGAGCGGCTCACGCTCGCGCTCGATGAGCTTCCCGACGATGAACGCCTGGCCATCCATCTCTATTACCTCGAACCCGACCCAGCCTCCGCCGCGAACAACGCGATTGGATGCTCGCGCAGCGCTTTTTACAAGTTGCTCGGGCGTGCTCGTGAACGACTCGGCTCAATCATGACAAGGGTCAACGCATGAACCCCCAAAGCCCGAACTCACCGATGAACGACAAGACCCAACCCGCCAGCGAGGGCTCACCCGAAGCGCCGGCGAGTGCCCCGCCGCGCGATCACCTCGACGGACTTCTGCGTGAATGGCATTCCGACAACGCTGACCGTGCAGTTGCCGGTCGGGATCGTCTGCTCGCCGCGCTCAAACAACATGAGACTCAACCACTCAACACACTCCCCTTGCGACATCACACCGCACATCGATGGCCCGCCACGATCAGGAGATTCCCCATGAACCGATTCATCCCTCTCGCGCTCGCGGCGGTCCTCTCGCTGGTTGCGCTCCCATTCATCTTCAATCGAACCTCGACACCCGCCATCGCCAACACCGAGAGCATACTCGTGATGTGTTCCGAAGGGGGCCGGCTCGAAGCGCTCGATGCCGATGGCCTCACGCTCGGCCCCTGCGTGCTCAAGCACACGGATGTCAAGGCCGTGGTCCAGGGGCACTTCATCCGGGTGACGCTCACACAGAAATATCACAACCCTCACGCCGACAAGATCGAAGCACTTTACACCTTTCCCCTCTCCCACCGCAGCGCGGTCGATCGCATGAACATGGTCATCGGCGATCGCATCATCATCGGGCAAGTGAAGGAACGCGAGGCTGCAAGGGAGATGTACGAATCGGCGAAGGACGCCGGTCGCATCGCCAGTCTGCTCGATCAGGAGCGGCCAAACATCTTCACCCAGAGCATCGCCAACATTGATCCGGGCGCGAATATCGATATCGAAATCAGCTACGTCGAAACACTCGAAGCCACAAACGGTGAATACTCGTTCGCCTTTCCCACCGTTGTCAGTCCACGGTACATTCCCGGTGCGCAGGATGCCGACACAAGGCAGATTCGCCATCCACAAGCGGACGGCAAAGCGCCTCCGCCCCCACGCTCTCCCAACTTCACCCCAAGACGCGGCATCATTCTGAGCGCACCCGCTGAGATCAGATTGGTTGCCTGGAAGGATGAGCTCTCCAAATCTCAGTTTCATCCTTCCCAGTTCAGTGCGGCCATTCGTCGAGCATCACCGATCACCCTGCCAAACCGTGAGCCGGATTCCGCACCGGTTTCCGATGACTCGATGAAGTCTGCTGAAACTTCGACGCACGCTCAGCCCGCTGTGCTCTTTCAGTTCGACGCCATTTATCCCGATGGCACCCGAGACCGCGGCGAAGTCCTCACCGATTTCACCGGCACCATCGGGAATCGAGCGTTCTATCTCCCGCAACGTGAAGAGTCTTGGAAACTTGTGGTAGAATCTCCTACCACTTCAACCGACGAATCAACCCTTCCCGCGCGGACCACACTCTCACATGCCCCCAACGCGGGTGAGCCATTCTTCGGTCGCACCGATCAGGTTCCCGATGCCCACCGCATCACGCCAACACCCGCTCGACCACCACTCCGGGCAGGCCACGATCTCTCCATCACCGTAGACATCGATACCGGCGGCTCGGGCCTGACCGAAGTTCTCGCGCCCCTCCACCAGACCACGCGCCAGGACATTGCACGACGAGTCGATGGTCTGGCCAGCCGCGCAACCATCACGCTCGCCAATCAGGCGGAGATTCCGAACCGTGACTTTGTTCTCACGTGGAAGCAGACTGCGGATGTCATCACCGACGGTGTGTTCACAAGCCGGACCAGGCAAGGCGATTTCTTCGCCGTCATCCTGAACCCACCCGCTCGCGTGCCTGATGCGCAAGCCGTGCCGCGCGAGTTGATCTTTGTGCTCGACACCTCCGGTTCAATGAACGGCAAGCCGATCGATAAAGCCAAAGCGGTCGCAGCAAAGATGATCGAAACCATGCGGTATGGTGATACGTTCAACTTCATCACGTTCGCCGGACGCACCCAGGTTCTTTGGCCAGTCCCTCGCACAAACACGGATGCCAATCGTGCGGAGGCACTCGCCTTCTTCTCAAGCCAACGTGGTGGTGGCGGAACTGAAATGATGACGGCCATCAACGCCGCTCTGGAACAGGAACCCGCGAGTGGTCTCGAACGCTATCAACCACGCGCATTGACTCTTGAAGAGCTGGTCAACCTCCCTGCCGATGGTCGTCTCATCCGCGTCAACATTCCTGCTGACCGCGCTCAGAAACTGGCCTCGGCACCCCATGCAAATGGAGAGGTCGAGATCAATGTGCGGCCCGGTTTGAATATTCGCGTGACCGATTGCCACATCGCCATCAACAACGGTTCAACAACTCAAGCCGTCACCCTCGAAGGCACATGGCAGACGACCAACGGAGATCGCTCGCTCACAGTTCAAGCCATCAGGTTGCAGAACTCCCCACCCATCAATCCGCTCCGCATCGTTGTCTTTCTCACCGATGGCAAAGTCGGCAACGACATGGCCATCATCGATGCCGTGAAGAACAACCGGGGCACAACCCGGGTATTCAGCTTCGGCATCGGCAACTCCATCAACCGCTACCTGCTCTCCGAAATGGCCCGCCAGGGCGGCGGCGCTGCGGAGTTCATCTACATTCCCCACTCGCAGGATGATGAAGCGCGCGCCACGCTCGATCGTGATGCACGACTGGCCGCGAAGAGCCTGCATGAGAGAACCCGCACGCCCGTCTTGACCAACATTTCGGTCGAGTATTCGCCCAATCTCTCCGTGGCAGACCTCGAACCCGCGCCAGGTTTCATTCCGGATCTCTTCGATGTTCAGCCGCTCGTGCTGCTCGGACGATGCACTCAACCGGGCACCGGGTTCATCACCATTCGCGGCACCACGGGCAGCGGACCATGGGAGCGCACGCTCAAACTCTCATTCGAAGCTGCGCCGCAAGCAAATGATCAACCGTCGGCATCCGTCGGTGGGAAGGGTGTTGTGGCAACACTCTGGGCCCGTGCCCGCATTGATGCCATCATGAA
Source organism: Phycisphaerales bacterium (assembly GCA_038251595.1). Classification (GTDB taxonomy): domain Bacteria; phylum Planctomycetota; class Phycisphaerae; order Phycisphaerales; family UBA1924; genus JADLCX01. The sequence goes on from JBBSBC010000074.1 coordinate 3,751, forward strand.
CGCTCACCTTACTGAGGTTCAACAGGGCACCTTGCCAGAAGCGATTCGCTCCGTGATCGTGCAGATCGGAGAGAACTTCGGCATTCTCTCGCAGTTCACCTCGTTTGTAGCGGTGGACTATCAGCGTGTCACCATCGATGGCAAGGCTCGGCTCGTCCGCGTTCCCATCGAGTTGCCGGACCAGACATCATGGGAGAGCTACTTCTGTTCGGAGAACTTCCAAATGCCCCCGGGAGTTGTCGAACAACTCGGACGTTCGCGCGAAGATGCAGCCAATCGAGACGACGACAACGAGATGAGCAACACGCCGCCTGAAAGCAAGCTCATGCGCCACGTACCGATCAATGCCGCGCCTCCCGCTTCGGTGATGAGCGAAAGTTCTAGACCGGCTGATGGTCGCAGGTCGGCCAAGCCCGGCACTTCCAAGCCATCAGAGAATCCTCCGCCGATGCCCGGAAACTTAACCGGAGCATCGACCCCAACCATGAAGACCAATGCTCGACAACTGGCGCCGAGTGCCGGCTCACCCGCAAAGACTCTTGAGCCCACCTCAGCACCCCCGCCCTCGCCATCCATGCCCTATTTGAAGGTGAATGACTCTGCAACGCCATCACCCACGGGGATGAAATCGAAGGACACGAGACCCACCATCCAACGCGACGATGGGTCCGGCGCACCATCGACAATCGACACACAAGTACACATCACCAAAACAGAAACATCTGAACGCAAAGTCATCGTGCTCGACAGCGAGCCGGGTTCATCGTTCAACCCCAACCAGTTCGGTGGCCAAACAATCGCTGGAGTCAAACCCCCATCACCGCTGAATGAAGCAACTCTCGGACTGAATCAAATGGTCTGGCTGAGACATTCAGGCAGCGGGGCGCGTCACGAAGAAGCCGCCGCAATTTTGAATCGCCTCTACGGTTTTCTGGGCGCGTACGAATCCACACCATCTGGTGGTGCGGCCGATGCGCAACCCACCATCGGTTCATCAACATCTGGTATCGACGGAACATCGATCAGCAGCCAGCTCGACCCTTCAGCAGCAAGCGCCACGCTTTCAAGTCGTCGGTTCGCACCGCTGGTCGCCGCCAAGCTCATCACCACATCACTGCGTGTCAGCAACACCGATGCGGCCCAGCGCATCCGCGACCGGTTCGCAAGCATCTTTCCCGAGTCCGGCCTGCTCATGGAGGCCATCGCGCTCGTACCCGCCATCAACAACCAGGGGAGCACGCAACCGGCCACGCCCACGCCGAGTGACACTGCAGGAACCAATGCGTCTGCCACCGCAGCATCGGCGACAGACCCTGCCAAGCTCGAACTTGCCAAGCTGGAACTCGTTAAGTATGACCAGCTCGATCAACGCATCGCCGCAGCCGCTATGCGTGAGCGGAATTTGTTGCAGCGACTCGACCGTTCGCTCTACACCCTCCTGACCGACCCAACCTCAAAGCTCGCCAGCGCTGCTCGCAACACCCAACCCATCCTGATCTCCATACTGGTTACAGAAGTCACCGATTCGACCGTGAAGCAGCTCGAGCGTGCCGGTCTCAAGTTCCAAGTGTCCTTCGGCTCTGAACGCATGATCATCGGAACCGTACAGATCGCCGATCTCGAAGCCGTCGCTTTGGTCGGCAACGTTCGCCGAATCGAACCCATAGACGAATAGCACCACTCCGATCAGCGTTCTCCCGGAGGGCGCCCAGTTTCAGGCCGCCCTCTCCTTTCATCCCATGCGGATCAACATTCGGCAACATTCCGGCCGCGGGCGGCGTAGCGTTCCTCAGATGCCCGCCCGAATCCGAAATGCAAAGGAACGATCCGCTGATCCCACCGTGCCCACGCTTCCAACGCGCCGTGTTCGGCGACGATATCACTTTGGCTCTCCGGGCCTCGTGTACGTCTTTGTCACCGTCCTCATCGCCCTCGGCGCGTTTAACAGCCAGAACAACCTTCTCTTCTGGGCATTTGGTTTCTCGCTGGCAACACTGGTGGTCTCCGGTATTCTCTCCGGCGCGATGCTGATGGGCGTGTCGGTCACACGCGAGCGCATTCGCGATGTTCACGCCGGCGAGAACCTCACCATCCGATACCGCGTTCGGAATGGCAATCGCCTCATCCCCGCCTTCGCGCTCACGATCGAAGAGCACCCTGGCCAAGCCGAGAACCTTCGCAGCGCGACCAGCCGCAAACGGCGTGTACGAACGCCCGCAAGCAAGAGCAACTCAACCCGAATCAGCATGGCACGAGCCTTCGTGGCGCATGTTGGCCCCCGCGAAACGGTCTTCGCCGAAAGCTCGTCAATGACGCGGATGCGCGGCGAGGTCGTGTTCAGCTCGTTCATCATGCACACATCGTTCCCGTTCGGCATCATGCGCAAGAGCGTTGAGTTCCTTGAACCCGCGAGCACCGTTGTTCTTCCCATGCTTGCGGATATCGATGCCTCGATCCTCGAATCGGTGGCATCACGCGGAGATTCCGATCGCAGCTCGCGACTGCGAGGGCCGGGCGATGAGTTCCATTCCCTGCGCGAGTACATTTCAGGCGATAGCCCGCGTTCGATCGCGTGGAAGGCCTCGGCACGGCGGGGACAACTGCTCGTCCGGCAATCGCTCGCGCCGGCTCCTCATCGCGTCTGGCTTGTGCTCAGGCTTCGCGTCGCAACAGCACAGGCCGATGCGCTCGACGAGCGAGTGCTCTCCATCGCGGCCGCGATGATCGTCAACGCCAAGGCCCGTTCGGTCGCGCTGGGGCTCGCCGTGCCGCTCACCGATCTAAATGTTCCACCTCGGTCCGATGCGGCACACTTCGACCGTCTCATGCGTGAGTTGGGACGGCTGGAACTGGGTGCATCAGACCTGCGCGGAAGCGCCGCGCCCTTCCCGCTCGCCGCCGCGAACCACCACAGTTCCTGCATATGCATCCACGCCGGGCCGGTTCATCAAACCTTCGGTCCGAGCGAACGCGTCACGCACGTTGGTGTGGTGGGTGGTGCAGATACTAATGTTCAGACTTCGACCAGTCGCTCAAGCTCAACCATGCGAGCAAACACAGAACTTCATGCACCCCGCTCGCGAGGTGTGCGACCATGAATATCGCCCGGCTGTTCAACGCCCTTGCCTGTAGCGCGGTCCTGCTCGGAACATTGACGTTCTGTCTCGCCGATGATCGCCCATTTCTCGCGTTGCTCGCTATCCCCATTGTATTCATGGGCTGGATCTGCGGCCTTGGGTGGGCACGATCCGGCACAGTCCAGGGTGTTCCCTGGGCGCTTCCGCGCTTCTTGGTGAACTTGCTCGTTCTCGCCACCATTATCAACGCCGCCATGCACGCGGCGGGCTCACGCTCAGGCGGACAGCCCATCGTCTCTCATCTCGGTGAGTTTCTTGTTTACGTGCAACTCCTCAAACTCTTCGACCGCCGCACCACGCGCGATGAATCGCAGATGCTGACCCTGAGCGTCTTCGTCGCGATCGCCGCGCTGCTCACCAGCAACTCGCTCTCCACCGGTCTGTGCCTGCTGATCTACACCCCGCTGGCCGTCACGGCCACCATGCTCTTTCAACTCCACTCCGGCAAAGATCGCATCAACGAGGTTCGCGGTCAGGCGGCTGGCGTCGTAGCCACCTCAGATGCCAAGAAGCCCATAACCGCCGCGGGCATGCACTTTGGCCGCCACCTCCGGCGGACCGCGGTGATGAGCGTGCTGGGCGCGGGCACACTTGCCGCAATTATCTTCATGATCACTCCGCGCGGGTTGGGTGTCGGCGCGCTTGGTCAGTTCGGACAGACACGCACCGTGCAAATCGGCTTTCGCGATCAGATTACCCTCGGACAGGCCGCCAACTTGCAGGAATCGCCCACGCCCGTCCTCGATCTTTCATTGAGCGACAGCGCCGGTGCAAACCTCGGATCGGCAGATAAACTCGTCTATCTGCGGGCGTTCACACGCGATGAGTATGTCCCCGAGAGTTTCCTCTGGGTCAAATCCGCCAAGACCAACTACATCGAGCTCGATCTCGATCCCGGGTCCGCGGCCATTTTTCCGCGAGACACCACCAAGACTGTGCCCGATGGTTCGACGGTCTTTCAGAACATCACGCTGCGCCCGTCCATTTCAAGTGAAGGTTACCTGCTCTCGATGTGGCGACCGATCGGCGTGACAACACGCGAAGAGCATGTCTCTCGACTGAAGTTTGATCGGGGCGATGCCACGATCAAACGCACGCGAAGCAATGCGAGAACGTTTTCCTACTCGGTCGAATCTGCGATGAACGATGTTGAATGGAACCGCGAGCCGGTGACCAACATGGGGTTTGCGTCAGGGCCAATTCACGATCTGGCGGCCTCGATTCTTGTGAAGCGCAGAATACCGTTCGAAGCATCAGCCCGCGAACGCGGCGAAAACCGACAGGCGGCCTCAGCCATCAGGGATCATCTTCAGCGGACCTGCACCTACACCCTCGACCTCTGGCCCGCATCCGATGGTCTCGATCCACTCGAAACATTCCTCTTCGAGAAAAAGACCGGCCACTGCCAGTACTTCGCCTCTGCGTTCGTGGCTCTCTGCCAGAGCGTGGGCATTCACGCACGGGTTGTTGGTGGTTTTGTAGCGGGTGAGTACAACAGCCTCACCGGTAGCTATGTCGTGCGACAGTCGAATGCACACGCATGGGCTGAGTATTCGGTCGGCGACGGATCGTGGGCCATGATCGATCCTTCGCCTTCGGCTGACGTGTCGCGAATTCATCGCTCCTCCTCAGGATGGTTCTCCGCCATGCGGAAATGGTGGGACACGCTCGAGTTCGGGTGGAACCGCTCCATCGTCTCGTTCGATGCGGCAAAGCAGAGCAGCGCGGTTTCAGGCAGCATCGATCTCTCAGCCGCCTCGAAGTGGTTTGAACGACTCTCCGAGCGACTATCGAGATCGGTCCGCAATGGTTCCCGATCCGTGGTTATCCCCGGTTGGGTCTACTACCTCGTTCCCTCTTTCATGCTGCTGGCCACACTTGCGGTCGTAACCGGAAAGCTTCCAATCACGCGATGGCTGAGCTCGCTCAAACGTGTACGCCAACCCATGGACCCGCAACTCCGGGCCTTGCTCGCGGACGCGGCGTTTTACGAGCAGGCCGTCAAGGTGCTTGAACGGGCAGGTCCGGAGGTTGCCAAACCGAACTGGGTACCACCCCTGGCGCACGCCGATGCACTTGCCTCCCGAAACTCCGACGCGGCAGAGTCATTCCGCACACTCTCAAAGGCCTATTACCTTGTACGGTTTGGCCGTCGTGCCATGAATCAGGTTGAGCAAGCACAAGCGCACGCCGCACTGGCTTCTCTCCGGACTGCGTTGCGTTCAAAGTAGCCATCGCACGCCCGATGTTCGCACGCGGCCAACCCATGCCATGCCGTGCAGAATGGACCACCGACACGCCCATGCAGATCAAGTCCGACAGCCATTGATTTCGCCTCGAAGTTCGACCGATGGAGATCTGCGGTGACACAGGATGCTTCGGTTGTGTTCGCAACCTTCATCGCGTTATCGGCTCCAAACCCCAGAGGTGAATCGTGGCCGCAACCCGTTCGCGCACCGAGCATTGGTTGGACAATCTAAAAAGACTTCAGGAGCGCGGCGGTGCGCTTGAGATCTCGGTCGATCGTTCAATCACCGGTCAGTCATCCGAACCGGCCGGTGCCGATGTCGTCTGGCGTGTGCGCGTCATTCGACTCACCGATCAGCAAGTGATCGTTGAACCACCCGCCGCGTTCGGGGCAAGCATCAACCTCGAGTCCGATATCGCGCTCATCGGCGCAATGACCATCGGGCAGAACCGGTGGATGTTTCACACCCGCACGGTCGGCTACATCAACGGCCAGCGTTCTTCCGAGCGTATGTTGGTTCTCACCATGCCCGAGCAGGTCGAACGCTGCACACGCCGCAGCTTCTTTCGCATATCCACCGCCAACCTCCAACTGCCCATCGTGCAGTGCTGGCCGCTCATCGATCCGACCTCAGTCATCGCCGCCGAAGCTTCAAACCGCGTTGAGATTAGAGACCGACTTGCAGGCATGATGATCAATGGAGGCAAGGACGATCAGACCGAACCAACCCTCATCCTTCCCGATGTCGGGCCGATGTTCAACTCAAGCCTTCTGAATGTCTCGGGCGGTGGGCTTGGTCTTCTGGTTGCGCCTGATGATGCCGCATCGCTCGCGGCACGCCCGTATCTCTGGATTCGACTCGATCTGCGTCCCCACATCCCAACTCCCGCCGCCGTAACCGCGCGGGTGGCCCACACCCACACCGACTCAAGTCAGCACACTTATGCAGGTCTGGCCTTCGACTTTGCCCACAACCCGCCGCATCGAAGCTTCATTGTCGATCTGTTCGGGCAATACGTCGATGCGCTTCAACGACAACAAAAGGCCATCTTGAAGCATGCCGCCTGATTCCGGAAGCTCAGAAATATCCCCTCTTTGGGGTATTTATCCGTCTCTCGCCAAATTCACTGACGCCTTCACAAATTCTTGACTACAATTTGGCCGATCCCCCGAGCGTCGCTCGTCCGGGAGTCGTTATCCGCCCGCATCCCCCCCCGACCTTCGGATGGAAGCTGGCTGTTCATGGCGGTGTCGCGATCAGCAATGGTGGCTGAAGGTGTTCTCAGAGTCTTCTGGGCAATGATCCTCGAAGGTTCTCTCGGATACGCGACTCCCGCCCGTGGTGTCTGCGGCTCGGCCGCCGATTGCCGCGCATAGATCGAGAGTGTTCCTTGGTGTTGGTGCTCGCTCGTAAGTTTTCAGACCGGAGTTCGTACGCAGCGCGACAATCGCGCTGTAAGCTGTTGGTCTCCTCAAGTTGGATTTGTGTTTCCTCGTGTCTTCTTCATCGAACCCCCGGTAGATTGAAGCGATCACACTCGATCTGTTGAACATGCCCTCAGCAACCCGCCGTGCAGCGCTGTGCTGAGTCGCCATCCTGCGGTCTGGTGGGTTTCACCCGCCAAGGTCTGTGCCTATGCACCGACCTTGACCTTGCCGCAAGGACCGCCGCATGAATCTCCCGCCGGCCCTTCTCGCTGACGCGACCACCAACACCATACTTGTTGGCGTGATCACATTTCTTGTTGGCCTCGCCATCGGCTGGTTTGCGGTGGCCGCGGCCCGTGGCCGCACGCTCGGACGCGCCAAGATCGAGGCCGATCAGCTTCGATCGCAAGCACGCGGCGAAGCGCAGAACCTCGCCGAGAAGGCCCGACTCGATGCCGAGAAAGCCATCCTTGAGAAGCGCCAGGTCTTCGAGTCCGAACTCGAGACCACCCGGCGCGAGGCACGCGAGACCGAAAAGCGGCTGACCAAGCGCGAAGATTTGCTCGACAAGAAGCTGGAAATACTGGCGACCAAGGAGGACCAGCTCAACCGCCAGACCGAACAGCTCAAAGGCCGCGATGAAGTCCTCGTCAAGAAGACCAGTGAACTCGACGAGACCATTAGGCTGCAGAAGGACAAGCTCCTCACCATCGCCAACATGTCCGTCGAAGATGCTCGCCGCGAACTCCTCATTCGCGTTGAAGAAGACTCTCGCCTTGAGATGGCCAAGGTCACCTCCAAGATCATCGAAGAGGCGGAGAACGAGGCCAAGACCAAGGCTCAGGAGATTACCCTCATGGCCGTGCAGCGGTACGCCGCCGAGCACACCGCCGAGTCCACCGTGCGAGCCGTACCGATTCCATCCGACGACATGAAGGGCCGCATCATCGGGCGCGAAGGTCGCAACATCCGCGCCATCGAAAAGGCAACCGGCGTGGACATCATCGTCGATGACACGCCAGGTGTGATCGTCGTCTCATGCTTCGACAAGATCCGTCAGGCCGTCGCGGTTGAATCGCTCAATCGATTGATTGCCGACGGCCGCATGCACCCTTCGCGCATCGAAGAAGTCGTCGAGAAGGTCAAGAGCGAGATCGGCGAGCGCGTCATCAAGTCCGGCAAGGACGCTGTTCTCGAAACCAATCTTCGCGGCTTGCACCCCAAGTTGGTTGAGACCATGGGCAAGCTCAGCTTCCGCACCAGCTACGGGCAGAATGTTCTTCGCCACAGCGTTGAAGTCGCCTACCTCTCGCAGATCATCGCCGATCAGCTCGGCCTTGACGGCGCGCTCGCCCGCCGCTGCGGCTTTCTCCACGATATCGGCAAGGCCATGGACCACGAGATGGAAGGTGGCCACCCCAAGATCGGTATGGACTTCGCCAAGCAATACGGCGAAAAGGAAGCCGTCCTCAACGCCATCGGCGGACACCACGCCGATATTCCCGCCACCACGTTCTACACCCCGATCGTCATGGCAGCCGACGCCGTAAGCTCCGCACGCCCCGGCGCACGCCGCGAGAGCATGGAGAAGTACATCCAGCGTCTCAACGAGCTTCAGGATATCGCTCTTCGCCAGCCTGGCGTCGTCGAGGCGTACGCCATCCAGGCAGGCCGCGAAGTACGCGTCATGGTTGATGCCAAGCGCATCACCGATGAAGAGGCCCACAAAGTCGCCTTCGACATCGCCAAGAAAGTCTCCGAAGAGATGACCTTCCCCGGCGAAATCCGTGTCACGGTGCTGCGCGAAACGCGAGCGATCGAGTTCGCCCGCTAACCTGAGGCAAATCTAAGGCTGGTCTTAGGCTGATCTGAGCCTTTTGGCTCCCGCATCACCATCTGTTACACTGCGCACCGGAGGCACCCGATGCTCACGACCTATTCGCCGACCGGCAAGAACGACCCGCTGACCTTCGCACTGATCCTGCCCATCATCATCGTTGGGGCAGTTGCCGCGGTTGCCTACGCCTTTTTATCGCGCTGGATTCCCCTCATCTATCTCGACGCCGTGCTCGTGATCGTCTTCGGATATGCCCTCTACCAGTGCGTTCAAGTAGGACTCACCATCGGCAAGTGCCGCAACCCCGCCACCGGCGCGATGATTGGCCTCTTTGCCGGAATCATCGCTACGGGCACAGCGCACTATGTTTCATACCTGAACGTACTTCGATCCATGCCGCCGGGTACCAATCTTGCGTTCGGCGAATATCTTAAGATCAAGGCTGACGTTGGATGGACCATCGGAAAGGGCGGCTCGGGCATCCCCATCAAAGGCATCTTCGTCTGGTTGATCTGGGCGATCGAGGCCGTCATCGTGATCGGCGCGGCCATCATGGGCGGACTCGCCGCCGCGTCTAAACCTTTCTGCGAATCATGCAACGTTTGGGCCAACCTGACCACGCACCAGTTCGCGATTCCGGGCATACAGCCCGCCTCAGTCGAACGAATCTCCAACGCCAGCGATCTCGAAGCCATCCTGATGCCCCCGCTCAACGAGATCGGCCCCGGACCCAACTCGCTCGCGTACCGCGTTCGCTCATGCCCAACCTGCAAGCAGGTGGCCTTTCTGGATCTCGCCCTCACCACCACCACCGTTGACAAAAAGGGCAAGACCGAATCAAGCACCAAGCCGGTTGGTAAGCTCCTCGTCCTGACGCCTGCAGAAGGCGAAGCAATCGGTCAGCTTCAGGCCGATGTCGAGCAAGTCATCAGCGCCGCGGTCCCGACTTCCGTCTGACTCATGCCGCAAACCACCTGCACATCCCGCGCCGCACACGCCTGTCACTGTTGCGGCCTGATCCAGCACGTTCCCGATGTTTCAACCGCCCACGTTGCCTGCTGCGCACGCTGCCGCGCGCGCCTCACCAACTTCGCGCCCGTGTCCGCAGAGCAAAGTCGCCGTTCGCACACCTGGCCCGCCGCGCTCGCCCTCGCCGCGCTGGTCCTCTACCCAATCGCGATGTCACTGCCAGTCCTGCACATTCAGAAACTCGGCCATACGCGTGAGACCACCATCTGGTCGGGCGTGGTGCAGTTGCTCGCCGATGGCCACCTGATCGTCGGCACGATCGTGCTCATATGTTCCGTCGTCGTGCCGCTCGCCAAAATAGCCGGAATCTTCGTGCTCTGCATCAGCGCAGGGCGCGAGTCGTTCCTCCATCAGCGTCACCAGGCCCTCACCTTCCGCACGATCGAGTGGCTCGGGCGCTGGGGCATGATCGACGTTTTGCTCGTGGCCTTCCTGGTCGCCGCCGTAAAGCTCGGTGACTGGGTCGATGTCTACGCCGGACCCGGCGTGCTGGCCTTCGCCGCCGTCGTTGTGCTGAGCATGTTGTCCTCCCTCACGTTTAACCCCAAGGCCATCTGGCTCGAGTCATCGCTGCGCCCCTCACTCGCCGCCCCACCACACAACCGATGACGTTCTCTCTTCACACCGAGACCGCCCATGCCCGATCCCGATTCACCATCTTCCGCCCCAGCACCTGCATCCGAGATTGACGAGACACGCATCCCCATCGCCACCATCCGCCCACGCCGCGGCGGCCCACGAGTCTGGCTCCCGTGGCTCGTACCTGCGATCGCGCTGCTCGTCACCGTCGTGCTGATCGTGCAGACCCTCGCAGCACGCGGGCCTCGCATCACACTCCGCTTTCAGAACGGTCACGGCATCGAATCCAACGACCCGGTGGTGTATGCCGGTGTGCAGATCGGTCGCATCCAGAGCGTCGGCATCGATCCATCCACGCGCCAGATCCTCATCCGCGCCGAGTTAAACCGCGATTCCTCCTTCCTCGCCAACTCCGGCAGGTTCTGGATCGTGCGCCCCGAAGTCTCGCTCTCGCGCGTCGCAGGTCTTGATACGCTCATCGGCCCACGCTACATCGCCGCCGATTTCCCATCACCATCACAAAGCAAGAGCGTGCCACAATCGCTCGAAGCACCGCCGGTTCTGCACGATCTGCCCGGGCTCAATATCCTCATCCGCGCTGCGCGGGCCGCATCCATAAGCATCGGCGCGCCGGTTTCCTATCGCGATCTCCCCGTCGGCTCCGTCACCGACACCCACCTCGCGCCCGATGCCCGCACCGTCATCATCAGCGTGAACATTCTGCCCGGGCACGAGCACCTCGTCCGCAGTCATTCACGATTCTGGAACGTCTCTGGCATCGGCCTAGATCTCGGCCTTGTCGGCGGCCTGAAACTCAAAGCCGAATCCCTCCAGACCATCTTTGCTGGCGGCCTCGCCTTCGCCACACCCGAGAAGCCACCGCCGCAGTCGGGTGAGTTCATCACCGACGGCACCGAGTTTCAAATGGTCGAGTATGACGACGAGTTCCTCAAGTGGGCTCCAGACCTGACCACGCCCGGCCCGTGAGCGCCCTCGCGCCTCTGCGCGCGCGCCCGCCCCCCCCCACCCGGGCGTTCAGGGCCCCTGCCCGCGACCCGCGCCCCGGCCCGCGCCGCCGCCCCCCCGC
>JBBSBC010000075.1:0-14922 GCA_038251595.1 Phycisphaerales bacterium
CCCCCCCCCCCCCCCGCTGCCATCCAAAGCACAACTCAAGTCCCCAAGCACTCATGCCGCAACCGGTCTCCAGGCCCACGCGGGGGGAAGGTCGACCGTGAGTTCCGCATTCAAGGTTGCACGAAGCTCATGACGGTTGGTGGCGATCACCATACGAACGGTGTGCGAGCGACGCACCCATCGTGCGAGCGTGGCGGCAAGCGCACGGGCCGTGAGCAGATCGAGCGATGAGGCAAACTCATCAATGACCAGGGTGGTGTTTGTTCGAGAGCGGAGGGCACGAGTCATGGCGCGAGCGATGGCGAGCCTGGCGCGCTCGCCATCGGAGAGATGGGCGATGGGCGTGACCATCAGCCGCGCATCGGCAAGGCCCGCCGCGATGAGCAGATGTACGGCGTTCGCGGCATGAATCGCGTCGATGGCGCGTCCGCGCAGTTGGCGGACGTGTTCAGGGGTTTCGACGCGCACGAACGTTCGAGAGAGCGCGCGGAGCACGGTGGACTTTCCCGCGCCGCTCGCGCCGGTCACAAGCGCGACCTGCCCTGGGAGCAATCGTTCGGCAATCATGGTCGCCACGAGATGGGCGCGATGTTCGAGGTCGTGGCCCAGACCAACATCATCGACCGTCAAGCCGAACTGAGCGAGCACGCGGAGAGATCGAATGCTGTACATCATGGGTGTTCCCCTTGCCTTGAGACTTTGGTTTAGGCCGCGTGGCGGGCGAGCGCCTGCACGCGTGCGCGCTCACGAATGACGGTGTGAAGGGTGACGTTGAGCACGAGCGCGGCGGCGCGAACAGTGAGGCCATGAACAAAGCAGGCTCGCGCGACGGCGGCCGTCTCGTCGGTCGGAAGTTGCCAGGGTGCGAGCGCGAGGGCAAACTCGGGCGAATCGACCCGGCGAACCAGGCGGGCAAGCCGACGACGAAAGCGCCAGGTCGGCTCGCCGCGCATCGCGGCCACGGTGGCGACGGGAAGACCGTCGGCGAAGATTGCGAGCAACATGCCGCGCTCGGGTTCGGGGAGGTGAGGGGCCAGTCGGGTGAGGCGTTTGCGGCGTTCGGCAACGAGCGACAAGCAGGAATGGCGATGGCGGTCGGACGCGATTGAATTTGTAGACAACATGAACCCCTCCATGAATTAAGACTTGACAAACCCACCGAGACTGTGTTCACTACACTCAGAACGCTTGGCAAAGTTAACCGATCAATGAACGTCTGTCAAGTAGTTTGTTTGGTTTTTGTTGCAACTCAGCGTTTCCCTCATTGTGGTTACTCTCGGGGGTCAGGATGCCTAAGTCTTTTGTCAACAAAACTTTAGATGGGCTTTCCGAGGGCAAGGAGTTCATTCCGACCGCGTTCGGAGAGGCGATACGTCATTGGCGCACCGAACGAAAAATGAACCTTCAGCGGCTGGCGGTCGCCGCGGAGTGCGCCAAGAGTTATCTTTCGATGATCGAGAACGGGGTAAAGACCAACCCGCCGAGCGATGAGTTGATTGGGCGGTTGGAGTGGGCGTTGCGCCTGCCGCGGGGCGAGCTGCTGAAGTTGGCGCACTGGCAGACGACGCCGCCGACCATCAAGCGGCAGATGGAGGCGATGGAAGGGACGCGCCGGGCCGCGCTGGCGCAGCTTCGCGAGTTGGTGGATCGCGGCGCGCCGCGTGCGGCGGGGGCGAGCGGCGAGCGGACACCGAGCATGGTGCTCGATGAGCTGTGGCGGTCGGGCAAGCTGCAGCAACTGATCGAGCGGCTGGGTGGTGAGGGGGGCGAAGGCGCGGAAGGAACAGAGGTTGAGAAGGGGCGAGTGAAAGAGCAATCGGTCAGCGCGGCGATGCCGATGGAGGTGCCGCTGATCAACTCGGTCGCGGCCGGATATCCGCGGGACTTTTCAGATCTGGGGTATCCCGCGCGGGTGGCCGACAGCTATGTGCGTTCGCCGGATATTCACGACCCCGACGCTTTTGCCTGCCGCGTGGTGGGCGACAGCATGATGCCGGATTATAAGGAAGGTGATATTGTTATCTTCTCATCGGCCCGGGCGGTGACGAGCGGGGCGGACTGCTTTGTCCGGCTTGAACCGGACCACGACACGACGTTCAAGCGCGTCTTCTTTGAGACGGCCGATGGCGGCGCGATCGCGCCGAACACGGTTCGCGCGGCGGCGGGGGTGCCCGCGCCACCGCCGCACACACCGGTCACGCACATCCGGCTGCAACCGTTGAACAACAAGTATCCATCACGGGTGTTGGCACGCGAGGAGGTGTCGGGGTTGTATGTGGCGGTGAGTGTGACGAGGAAGTTGTGAGGGGAGGCAAAGGTGCCCGAGGGCAAACGACGGATGCGGGAGAGATCCGCGCCTTGATAGTTGAGCAATGTCGCGTCATCTGGCGTTCATTGGTGCGGCACAGCTTGAATGAACCGTCATTGTGACGAGCCAAGTTGTCGGTGTTGATGCTGCGCCAGCTTGGGCACACGGCTCATGCCGGCCAACCATTTGGTAAAGCGTCTTCTTATCGAGGCTGAAGTCCGCACGATCTCACCACCCAACAACCTGCACAGGTTGCTCGCAGGGCGGATCACCTTTGTGCTCGACCATCTGGCCGCGGCGGAGTGTGTAGAGCGGGGCCTGGCGCGGGCAGTTGATGCGGAGGCCTTCGATGACGCCGTCGCCCAGGCCGCGGGAGATGGCGCAGAGGGTGTGGTTGAGGCGGATGATTCCGGCGGCAAGGTGGTGAGGCGTATCGCTTGATGTGTGCGGGGCGAAGCGTGGTGAGAGGCGGACCTGGCCGCCGTGGGTGTGGCCCGCGAGCAGGATGGGCAAGCCGGCGTTCGCTGCGGGAATGAGCGCGGTAGGCTCGTGGATGAGGGTGAGGAGCGGCGCGGGTTGCATGGCGAGCGATGGCGCGGAGAGAAAGTCTTCCGGGTGGTCGTAGCCAGCGAGCGTGAGGGGAGGCGAGCTCGGGCGCATGGCGAGCGCGAGCGGTTGGCGATCGAGCCAGTGAATGTGCGTTTTGTCGGATTGTTGCTTTGCCGAGCGGCGGAATGAGGGCGTGTCGTGGTTGCCGAAGATGCCGACGGCCGCGCCCGCAGGGGTGAGCTTCCATATCCGCGCGAGCTGGTCGAGCAGATCAAGCCCGAGCGGCTCATGGCGCGGGCTGTCGATGTAATCGCCGGTGAGGGCCACAAGATCGACAGTGACCGACGCGACGTCGGCGAGGAGCTGATCGAGCCACTTGTGGCGCGGCCCGCGCGCCGCGTCGAGCGGGAAGCGGATGTGGAAGTCGGTGAGGTGCAGGATCGTCAGACCATCGAGCCCGGGCGGAATGGCGGGGTGGGCGAGGGAGTGCGGAGAGAGGAATGTGGGCATCGGGATCGGACGGGCTTGATGGCGGGGCGGAAGTCTTTGAAGTCAGGATTGAGTGGACAGGAATGTGCTGGTGATCTTTGGCCCACCCTCTAGCCCCTTCCCTCTGGAAGGGGGGACCGGATGGAATTGTTGCGCGGGGGTGTTCAGATGCGGTACGCTCAGGGTACATGGCGCGGCCGTTTCTCACAGCCCGATGGGCAAACCTGGCGATCGTCTCCTACGCGGTTCCGCCGGCGCTGCTCGCGGCGTATCTGCCCGTAGGGCCGGAGGGTGAGACGCTGGAGCTTGACACGCGCGACGATCTGGTGCAGGGGTCGCGTGAGATGCGGGCGTTTGTCTCGCTGGTGGGCTTCCAGTTTCAGCAGTGTCGCGTGATGGGTGTGGCGTGGCCGGGCCACACCGATTTTCCTGAGATCAACCTGCGGTTCTATGTGCGCACCGTCGGCTCGCGCCAGCGCGGCGTGGTGTTCATCCGGGAGTTTGTGGGCAAGCCGCTGATCGCGTGGGTGGCGAAGACGATCTATAACGAGCCGTATGTGGCCGCGGATTGCTGGGGAAAGGTGACGCAGGATGTGAGACGGGTACACGTGGAGTATGGCGTGAAGTGGCCGCCGGGCAGGGCGATAGCCGGCGCGGCGAAGACCGAGCAGGTTTTCAAGATCTCGGGGAACAAGCCCGTGGCGCGTCCTGCGGCCGGATCGGTGGAGCATTGGTTCAAGGAACACTCGTGGGGGTTTGGCATGAAGCCCGCGAGGCGTGCCGGGCAGCCCGCGCGGGGCATGGCGTACGAGGTGATTCACCCGACGTGGGGCGTGTATCCGGTGGAGAGCTACGAGGTGAAGTTCGACTTTGCCTCGGTGTACGGGGTCGATTGGGGCTTTTTGTCGGGCAGCACACCGGTGAGTGTGCTGTTGGCGGTGGGGAGCGAGGTGGCGGTCTTTCCGGCGCGGAGCGGGGTTGGGGTGCGGTGGGGTGTGAAGAGGGATGAAAGGCAAGGATCATCGCATGGACCAAGATGATGGCTGTGTTCGATCAACCCCTAACGTTTCCCCCGCGTATGGAGGTTGAAGAGTGAGGCGGTGGTCGTTACCCTACCTCTTCGACTGCTGACCCGATTGCACGCTGCACCCGAACCGGAGTTTGACCCATGGCGAAGATGTTCTATTCGATCGATGAAGCCGCCGAGAGGCTTGGGAAGTCGAGCGAAGAGGTGAAGGCGCTGGCGAGTTCGGGGCAGTTGCAGGAGTTCCGTGATCGCGATCGGCTGATGTTCAAGCGCGAGCAGGTCGATCTGCTGGCGGGCGATGATACCGGCGACATTCCGCTTGCCGACAGCAAGGGTGGCTCGGGCCTGACGCTCGCGCTCGACGATTCGGCGGGCGGCGGATCGGGTGAGATCGCCATTGACGAGGCTTCGAGCAAGGAGCGATCGGGAATTTCGATCTTTGATACTGAAAGCACCGAAGAGGGCGACTCGAACGCGGTGACGCGCATCACCAATGCGGCGACCGCGCCCGAGTTGACGCTCGATTCGGTTGGCAGCGGCTCGGGCTTGCTCGACCTGACGCGCGAGGGTGATGACACGTCGCTCGGCGCCGATCTGCTTGAGGATGTCTACAAGGGCGATGAGGATGGCGCGACGGCCGATACGCAGGGCAGCTCGGGCCTGTTTGAGCCAACCAACGCGGCCTCGGATGTTTCGGCTTCGGCCGCGGGCGGCGGAACAATTGGGATGGTAATGGCCGAGCCTTATGACGGGGCGGGATCGGGGCTTGCCGGTGGCGCGGCCCTTGGCGCGGCGGTCGTCTGTGCGTTTACCCTCGTGGCGACGGTGATCGGCCTGACCGACAGCGGGCGCAACGTTGTGACCGAAATGGTGGCCGGAAACTTCGCGATGTGGATCGGCATTCTGGCGGGCGTGATCGTGCTCTGCACGATCGTCGGCTGGCTGGTGGGACGCAAGACCACGGCTTGACCCTGAGCGCGATGGTGGGTCTGCCGGGCTGATGACATCTCTAAAATACAGCGGCCCCCGGATGATCCGTCGGGGGCCGTTGGCATCTTCATTCGGCATTTATAGCCGCTCTCTTCGAAGTCATGGACAGCCAGCAAAGTATGCCGCGAGGAAGTCAAAGATATCCTGCACGGTCACGGCGGAGCTGCCGTTCACATCCGCCGATTGGTAGCATGGATAGCTTGGTGGCGTTGATGCGACGAGGCGTGGTGTGAATTATGCGGCCAGAAAGTCGGAGATATCGTGCACCGTCACGCCCCCGGTGCCGTTGAAGTCGGCGATGCTGCAACTGCTTGCGCAACTTGTAAGGTTCGGGTCGCGCTGGTCTGGTATGGTGTCACCCTCGCAGTCGCCGAAGATGACAGAGCCGTATGCGGAACGGATGCCCGCCTCCCCGTCACAAATCTGGGGCCAGACGACCTATGGGTTGCCCGCAACATCGGAGCTTCGGATCGAGTTGCCCGCCTTGGGGTGGAGCATGTAGATGCCGGGTGCCACACGAAAGCCGACCTTCGGCAAAAGGGTGATGGCCCGCCGCAGAATCGAATCCGTCTCCGTCTCGCTCGGGCCAAAGACATCAAACGCGGAAGTCACGTCCGTCCAAGAGCAGGGAGAAACGCTCCATGGGGCGTTCGGATCAGGCGAAGGAAATAGACGGGCCTTGATCGTGACGTGCTGAGCCCAGGTCAGTGATGGGTTGTTCCTCTTGCTCGGACCATAAAACCGTGCCGCTACACGTACGCCGCTATGAAACAGCACTTCGGAAAGTCCATCATCAACTCCGGCACCATCGTGCGGCGGAAAGCAATCGGTCTGGTAGAGGTGGAAGGGGGCGAGGTCGACTGCGCCGCCGCCGAGATCATCTGAGAATCTCTCGTAGTGGGGAGCAATGTCCAAGGAATCTGGCGCGGCGTGTGGGTCCAACGAAATGGCCGTTACGGGCGGCGGAAGCTGATCCGCGCCGACAACGACGCGGCCTTCCCATCCGCCGGTCGTGAGGGTGTTGTTGGCGTTGATGACGATCTGGCCGGCGAGGCTCTGCTGATCGAGCATGAAAATGCCGGCGCGTTCCGCGCTCACAGTTTCGCCCGCGAATGTCCGCCGACCTCGGGGTGATTGCTCGTCGGAGGCGCACCATGACAATCCGATTGGATCGCAAATGTCACCCATGGTACCGAGGCGTCCACCGATAACGATCTTCTCAAGTGTCGACAGCTTGCGAAGGTGCATTTCCCCGCCCAGGTTTGCATCGATCGTGGCGAGTGAACAGTTCTGAAACCAGAGATCCGACTGCGGCGCGACGCACCCGATACGCAGCGCACCTATCGAGGCGTAGTTGTTCTCGATGTCGTCGGCAACCTCACCATTCACAAAGTCGAGCTGACCCGACCAGACAACCCCGGTTTCCATCGCTCCATGTACTCGGAGTGTACCGATCTCGGGTGCTTCGATTCGTGGACGTGAGCACTTTCCGCCGGTTGTGTGGTTCAGCGACATCGAAGCTGTTTCCAGGCTTTCAATACGCACTTCTGCGCGGATCACCGAGTCAAGTGTGCCGCCATCACCCGACCCAGGATAAAACCACGGGTTGTTCGGTGCAATGGTGTAAGGATAATCTGCAGGATCAATGTTATGAGGTGCTCTCGCACCACCGCTGACGCCAATGCAGCCGCGCTGGAAGTTGGCATTTGCATTCGCATTTGCGTACGGCTCCGCTGGGGCGCCGGTTCCGAAGACATCCGGGCCGGGAGGCGCATCCAAGCCGATGCGAATACTCGCGATGGTTCCGGCGGGATCATTCGGATTTTGCGGATCGGGTCTTCCGTAGGCGACAATCGAGCCCTTGAGCTGCCTGCCGATGATGATCGGCTGCGTGATTGAACGACCGACAATGTCGGCGTAGTTCTGCATGTAGTCCACAGTGATCGGTGCGTTGATGTCGCCCCGAACAAGAGTTCCGAAGTGCGCGTTCTGCATGTAGCTTGTCGCCAGATTGGTAGCCCGCACGATGCCGTTGAGGTCGCCGCCAGTCTCGAGCAGCCGAAGCGAGCCATCCTGTTCCGGGCCAAGGGGCGACTCGTTGAGGGATGGCGAGGTGCCCGACCTGACATCGACGTAGAGGTTCCGATCCAGCGGTACCGTCAAGGCACTCTCATCCACGATCCGGACCTGATCAATGCCGTCGGCGGCCCAGATTTTGACCTGATCGGTTGGTGTGCCGATCGGGCGCGTGGAGAAGATGGTTCGGATGGTGCCGCGCTGACAGATGATGTCACCCGTGATCGCCTCGCCGCTGGCGGGTGTGCCGGGGTCGAGGACACGCACGGCGAAAATGTCGCCGCCGACCGCGATGATGTTGCCAGCGACGCTCTTGCCCGCGCGGATCTGGCCCACGGCATCGATGAAACTGCCGACGAACGGGCCGGTGGCAACGGCATGGATGTTGCCGTTGATCTCATTGTCTGATTGAACACGAACGATCTGGTTGACCTCGACATCCGGAGCGGCGGGGTCGCTGCCGCGGTGTTCGATGGCACCCGTGACGGAAATGGAAGCGCGGGTCTTACCGCGGGTAGCCGAGTCGGTGATGAGCAGGCCGCCGAAGTTGACGCAGGCCGGGTCGAGGTCTTCGCCACTTGAACTGAGAGAGGTTGGATCTTCAGAAGCGCCGACAACTGCCACGAACAACGAAGCCTCGCTTGCCAATTCGCCCGTGATCGTCACGCGGCCGATGTTCCCCAGCGGTGAGCCGCAATGGCTGATGAACAGGATGTTGTCGCCCGACCATCCAGAAATGTCGAACGAAAAATCCGTGTTCGCCTGTTCACAGCGGACGATCGTCGGTGTTCCCTCCGAAATCGATCGAAACAACCTGACCGGGCCGCTGCCCGAGGTGCAGGTGGTATTGCAGTCATCCGCGAGCGTGAGCGGCCCGAGGCAGACGGCGAGTGCTACGGCGGGCAGAAGTTTCCTGAAAAAGTACATAATGCTGGTCTCCGTTGTTTGCGACGAGCACACGAAAGGAAAACCAAACACAACCCGACGGCGCTTGTGCCGGGCGCAGGAATGGACGATGCGATGCGAAAGCCAAACTCGAGCGTAGGAATGTGCGGGAACTCATCCCCCTTGATTCGGAGCCAATCAACTAGCTCTGCTTGACCAGAGTTCTGTCCCCAAAACGACCCATCGAAAACCCGGAATCTCTGACCGGAGCTGGAAACCGTGATCGTCTCCGTCCACTCCGTCGTCCCCCCGGCGACCTCGAGCAATCCCCAAGGGCTTTGCACCGTCGGATACGACCCGAGCGGCACGGTGTATTGCGATAAACCCGGATAGTTTCGGTTATCCCACCCCGCGTTGGCCTCGGAGGGCCGCCCGTTTACAAGCACACCCGGCGGGCCGTAGACTGGCGCGGTGTCGCGGCTGATGTTGTAGTTCCACCAGCGTGGCTCATCGGGTCCGTTGCCGTTCGGGTCAAAGTGGCTCGCCTTGAACATCTCATCGAACGTCGGTATCCAGTAGCGCGCGCCCGGCGTGTGCGATTGCTGATCCGTGAAGCGAATGTTTGGAACGCCGGTCTCAAACCCGAACGTGCTCACGTCGTACGCCCCGCTGAGGAATGCCTCGCGGTTGGTCTGCTTGTTGTTGCAGAGCCAGTTGCAATAGATCGCCGCCATCCGCCACGAGATGTCTCCGACCGGCCGCATTTCGTTGCCCGGTGGCACGCGCCACCGCTGTCCGCCGGGCGTGGTCGGCGTCGTTCCCACCGCGCCCCAGAAGTCCGGCGGGATCAGGTGTGGGATGCGATCATTTGAGGGTCGGTCGAAGGCCACGTTGAAAAACTCCGTCCACTGCGCGGTCGTGACCTCGAAGCGCCCGATCGAATACCCGTAGTTCACCCCGCCCCGGTTGTGTACGAAGGCGTTCGGATTGTCGGCCCGGTACGGCGCATTGCCCACCGCGCCGATGCGCACGAGGTCGATCCCGCTGAGCGGGTCGATATCGGCGCTTGCTGTGTGTGAAGACACCATGACCATCGCTGCTCCCAACAGGCCACGCGATATCCGTGGAGACACTCTCGCCACACGCCTGTTCAGGCGGAGGGTGGTGAACGGATGAGGCACAACGCTTGGATGGAGCATGAGCGGGCCTTTCTTTCGCGCCAGCGGTTTCGAGAATCATCTCGAAGCCGCCAGCGGGATGAACACACGGGTCGCTCGCTCCGGTCACTCAGAATGTACCCGATGAAGCAGGGTGCGCGATGCGAAAGGGTCCGAGAATGCTCGCAAAAAATCGCTCTTTGACAACATTTACAATCCCACAATCCAGCGTTCGTGGTTCGTCAACCAACTCTTCAGGTGTCTGCACCGATCCCGCATGGTCACCCGCCGGTTGCCGGTTCGCGTTGGCCGAGCGCGTATGTGCGCGACTACTGGCAACCGGTGAAGTAGCTGTCAAGGAAGGTGAAGAGATAGTTGAGGGTGATGGCAAGCGTGGTGTCTGCGTCGGCGCGATCGGAGTTGGTGATGAATGCATCGATGTAGCCGAAGATGTCCTGGACCGTGAGCGCGGCATCGTTATCGAAGTCGCCGGGGCAGAGGCCGTGATCGACAGGCCACCGCGAGTAAGAAGAACAACGACCGGCGAGATAGCATCGCCTAACCCGCAACGGAAAAGTTTCCGTCGATATCCTCGCAACGTCAATCATGCTTCAGTCCTGAGCCCTTTTCAGCCAATCGCAACTCTCCCACCCACCCACTCTCGGCCTCACCGCCCACCACCCAACCATGCCTGACACCACCGCCATTGCGCAGACTGTTGATGCCGCCACCTCCGCCGCCGCCGCGGGCCTGTTTACTGCGGACAATGCCGCCGCGTTGCTCACGCTCACGGGGCTTGAGATCGTGCTGGGGATTGACAACATCGTGTTCATCGCGATTTTGTGCGGGCGGTTGCCGCCCGAGCAACGGAACCGTGCGCGGCTGATGGGGCTGAGCCTGGCGATGTTCATGCGGATCGGGCTGCTGTTCAGCATCTCGCTGATCATGCGGCTGAAGGCGGAGTTATTTTATGTCGGGAGCGTGATCGACCACCACTTCACCGGGAAGGACCTGGTGCTGTTGGTTGGCGGGCTCTTCCTGCTGGTGAAGGCGACGCTTGAGGTTCACCACAAGATCGAGGGTGAGGGGACCGATTCGGCGCATCTGCCGGGCGATGTTCATGGCAAGGGCGCGACGGGGGTGAGCGTGGCGGCTGTGAAGGCCAGGAGTGTCAGCTTCAAGTCGGTGCTCTTCCAGATCCTGCTGCTTGATCTGGTGTTCAGCCTTGACAGCGTGATCACCGCGGTGGGCATGGCCAAGAGCATCAACATCATGGTCGCGGCGGTGGTGATCTCAGTTCTGATCATGCTCGCTTTCTCAGGCTACGTGACGCGCCTGATCGAGCGTTACCCGACGCTCAAGATGCTGGCGCTGAGCTTCCTGCTGCTCATCGGCTTCACGCTCGTGGTCGAAGGGTGCGGCAAGCACATCGAGAAGGGGTACATCTACTTCGCGATGGCGTTCAGCCTGGGGGTTGAGTTGTTGAACATTTGGGTGCGGAATCGGAGTGCGCGGAAGGTGGCGTGAAGGTCGATCGGAAGTGCATGGAGACTTGCTAGATTCGCGAAGATCACTCCATGACGCGCTGTATTTCATGGGCTGCAGAAACTCGATTCTGCACGATCTGCGCGAGATCCAGTTGCGCGGGAGCTGGTCAATGTTCGGCGGTCATTTGCCCGTAGTAGTCTTGAAGCACACTGTACAGCTCCGGCAGAAACTCCCGCATTTCGCGGGCACGTTCGAAGAAGGCCTCCGTGGCGACGGCAAAGAACTCGGCGGGGTTGGTGGCGCCGTAGTAGTCGATGAGGCTGGGCGCGCCGGTCTGGGCGCGGCGGACGAGGTCGTTGAAGTGTGTACTCATCACGCGCTTCCAGCGGTCATACTCGTCCTTGCTCTTGAGCGGTGGTGTTCCATCGACCACACCATCGAGAAAGTCGAGCTTGTGGGCGAACTCATGCAGCACGAGGTTGCGTCCGTCGGAGGCGTTGCGTCCGCCCTCGCGCGCGTGTGCCCATGAGACGATGATTGGGCCGCCGAACTGGCCCATGTAGTGCGCTTCACCAAGGTTGCTGTGGCCCTCGGTCATCACGCCGCCCGGTCCTTGCCGCGCGCTGGGGGCGACGAACCCGCTCGGATAGACAAGGATGGTCTGCACGTTGGGGAAGATGGGATCGGATGCGAGGTCGATCTCCATCCCGATGAGCAGCAGGGCGGCCTGCGCGGCGATGATCAGCTTCATCTCCTCGGTCAGCTCGAGGCCCGCGCACCCTTCCCAGTTTTTTTCACGGAGCATGATGCGGGCCAGCTTCACAAGCCGCGCTCGCTCCTCGTCGTTCAGCGCGCCCCAGAACCCGAGGTTGGTCGAGAGCGTGCGGATCTCCTGCACACTGGGTGCAAGCTCGACAACATTCTTTCGACGGTAGCGGCGCAGCATAGTCACCATGGTTGGCTCGATGTCTCCCTCGCACATCGGGGGAGTTGGGAGATTGGGTCGAGCGGCGAACAGATGCCGCGTCGATCGATAGGACAGGAGGCAAGTGGCGCGCCGCGTAAGCGGGCCGATCCATTCCCGTCCGCAGGCAGCACGAACGAGGCCACGCGGCGATACAACGCTTCCGACGTGGCATGAGCTCGATTGTTCGTGCCGCACGACTCGGGTCACTGCCATTCCGGCATCCGTCTCACTTCCGATAAGCCGGTTGTTTACCGGGCGTGATTCAGGGCCCTTCAATTGGCAAGAGTGAAGTCCGTGAATGCGCGTCGCGTGCCTTGTGTCCAAAGGCACGCGAAAGAGCGGAAGGAATGCTCGAATCCTCGAATCGCAGATCGCGTCCAATTTTTGGAAAGACTCTGCGCCAACTGCTGGCCAGCGTTGAGGTCATGATTCAGGGCTGAATGCCCAGCGGCACGATTGTCGATCAATCTTCCAATGCCAACCTGCACATCACCTCGATACCCGTCGGCAGGGCATCGTCGTTGAAGTCGTACTCCGGCTGATGGAGGCTCGGATATTTCTGGCGATCGGGTGGCTTGACACCGAGGACAAAGAAGCAGGCCGGAACGTGGTGACCGTAGTATGAAAAGTCTTCACCACCCATCGTGGGCTCGCCGACGATCTGCACGCGATTGTCACCAAGGGCGCGCACCGCGACGCGGAAGAACTTGTCGGTCATGGCCGGGTCGTTGTGCGTGACGGGGTATCCGTCATCCCAATCGATCTCGGCGCGGCAGCCGAATGCCGCGGCCATCTGCCCGGCAATCTGGAAGAAGCGCGTGCGGCCCAGCTCGCGCGTCTCCTGGCGGATGGTGCGCATGGTGCCGATGAAGGTCAGCTCGCGTGGGATGATGTTGCTTGCTGTTCCCGCGTTGATCTGGGCCACGGTGACGACGATCGAATCCTGCGGCGCAACATTGCGACTGACGATCGACTGGAGCGCGGTGATGATGTGCGCGGCACAGACGACCGGATCGGCACTGAGGTGCGGATAGGCGGCGTGCGCCTGCTCACCAATAATCTTGACGTTGAAGTTGTCGGTGCTCGCCAGCAGTGGGCCGGGGCGCGAGCCGACAATGTTCAGGTTAAGCTGCGGCCAGCCGTGCAGGCCGAAGATCTCGCCAACAGGCGAGCCCAGGCCGCCCGCGCCCTCGCCGCGAAGCACACCTTCATCGCAGAGTCGCTTGCCACCCGCGCCGCCCTCTTCGGCGGGCTGAAAGATCAGCAGCACGGGCCGCGGGCGGTAGGCGAGCTTGCTGAGCACGCGTGCGACGCCGAGCAGGTTGGCGGTGTGACCATCGTGGCCGCAGGCGTGCATCACGCCGGGGCGCGTGCTGGTGTAGGGTGCGCCGGTCTGCTCATCGATGGGCAGTGCATCCATATCAGCGCGGAGCGCGACCGCGCTCCGCGATTCACCCGCGGCATCGGTCGCGGGAAGATAGCCGATCACACCGGTTCCGCCCGCGAGCCCCGCCTTGGTAGGGATGCCAAGGCGAACAAGCTCGGCGGCAACAACACCGGCGGTGCGCTGTTCTTCATAGGAGAGCTCGGGGTGCGCGTGCAGATCGCGCCTGATGCGGATGATGTCGGCGAGGTCTTCGCGGATCATCGAGCGGAGCTTGTCGGCGGGAATGCGGGCGGGGATGGAATCGACGGTGGGCATGGGCAATCGTAGTTTCGATTCTGGCGGCGTCATAGTCCTGTGGACAATCCTCAACTCATCGGCCCTTGAGCACTTCGCCGCAGATTTTCATGGCGGCTTCGATGTTGTCGGCGACTCTCTCAAGGTCGAGTTCGGAGAGGCTGGTTCGCTGCCTATGAAGTGGATCACGGATGGGACTGGCATCACCAGGGACAGGTCCTGCCGAGAGATCCATCGACCTCGGCATGGGCAGGGTTCTTCCCTCGCCCTTCGCCAGTATGGCCTCGCACTCTGGAGAGAGCAGAAAGTCGATCAATAAGGCGGCGTTTGCAGGGTGCCGGGCACCTTTGACCAGTGCAACGGTGTTGGGAATCTGCATGGCCCCTTCGGGGAATGGTAACTGATCGTGCAATCCGCCGAGGGTGCGCTTGTGCCAGAGCAGCGCGGGGACGTTGGAGATCGCGACAAAGTCAACAGGCCATCCATTGGCCTGAGCTTGCAGCGCATCATCTGAATCTGTCAACCCCAGCCACATCTCGCCCGAACCAACCGCACGCGCGACGGCCGCGTTCCCTTCGTACAACCTCAGTCCGTTGGCCGCAACGCTCGTGAGCCACGTGCGAAGGATGTCGTCACCCAGCGCGTGGATGGCACCCATGTGTCCGCGGGTTGTGCCAAACTCCGGGCGTGCCATGGCGATGCGGTCCTTGAACTTGGCATCGGCGAGGCCCGCGAGATCGTTCGGAACATCTTTCGCATCTATGCGTTTGGTGTTGTACGCCAGCACGCGCACACGCCGCGCAAACCCGTACCAGGTGCCGGCGCCGGCGCGCAGCTCTGTGGGCCATGGCGCAGGTTTAGAGCGTTCGATTGTGCTCGTATACCTTTCAAGCACGCCCGCGCGGGCCAGGCGAATGGTTCCGAACGGCTCGCTCGACCACCAGACATCGGCGTTGGACTGCGCACGGTCATGCTCATCAAGCAGGCGATTGACCAGCCCCGTGGTCTTGGTCGCTTCGGTGTCGAAGACGGCCCGAACTTTGACACTGGTTTTTTTCTCAAAAGCATCGAAGACGGGCTGCGCGACGGGTGCATCGGCCGAGCAGTAGACGATCACTTCCGTTGGTGATGGGCTCGACGGCGGCACGGGTTTTCGTATCGCGTAGATCGCGATTGATACGATCGGCAGGAGCAGGATCGACACACTCCATACAGATAACCCGGGCCATCTGCGACCACCTGTTATGACCATGTGCAGAGGCTCCGCTTGAAATGCACTTACTTCTTAGGACCAGCATCCTCAGC
>JBBSBC010000076.1:0-14894 GCA_038251595.1 Phycisphaerales bacterium
AACCCCCTCGTATGTCTTTACAGGCCCCGTCCCCACCTTCATCCGCGCCGGCATCGGTCGCATCTTCGCCCAGGCTTTCGACGGACTTGATACCACCGTCGGTTCCGCCGCGTTCACACTCACCGCATCCAACTTGCCGTTGGTCCAATCGCTCACCAGTTCGCCCTCGGGCGCCATCACATGGGGCGAGTCCATCACCTTCACGGCTGGCGGCGTCTCCAACCCCGACGACAGCGGCACCGTCTCCACCGCTTCGCTCTACCGTGAATCCAACGGCACACCGGGTTTGCAGTCCGATGACGAAGTCATCGGTGATTTGACCCGCGATGGCACCTCCGACCGCTGGACGCTCGCGACCACCGTGCAGCCCGAATGGGGCACCGGCGGCGTCTTCTACACGCGTGCCACCGACTCGGCCGACCGCACCAGTGAAGTTGTTCAGCAGGACTTTACCTTCACCTCGCTTCCCCCGGTAACCATCGACTCACTGACCGGTCCCACCGGCAACGCCCGTCGCGGCCGCGCCATCACCCTGACCGCCAACACCATCTCAAGCAACGCGCAGACCGTTCAGTTCTTCCGCGATTCGGATGGCAACGGACTTCTCGATACAACCACCGACGAGCTGCTCGGCAGCAACGCACCGACCGATGGCGCCGCATCGCTGCAGTTCACCATCGACCCGGCATGGGGCGCGAGCGCTCAGCGCTTCTTTGCCGTCGGTCTTGATGCACTCGGTCTTGAAGGGACATCCGTCACACGCCTTCAGACACTCGCTCGAAATCGCGCCCCCAAGATCACCGCCCTCACCTCGGATGTCGGCAGCGCAAGCAAGGGGTCCGACCTGACCCTGACCGCCACCGGTGTGACCGATGATGATGGGGTCTCACTCGGCCGCGTCGATTTCTACCGCGACTCCAACAACAATGGTCGGTTTGATTCCGCCGATATCCTCCTGGGCACGGGCACACAGGATGGCAGCCGCTGGTCGCTGACACTCACCGTTCCCACATCCTTCCGCAACGGTGTCAACCGCTTCTTCACCAAGGCCACCGACATCGTCGGCCTTCGCAGCCCGACCCGCACGCTCGACATCACCATTACAAGGAATGTTCGCCCCTCCATCACGACCTTCACGGTCAATCCTGCAACGGCGAGCATCGGCAGTCGGCTCACTTTCCTCGCACGCGGTGTAAGCGACAATGGCAGCATCGCCAGCGTCGGGTTCTTTCACGACTCCAACAACAACGGCAGCTTTGATCGCAACACCGACACGCTCATCGGCAACGGCAACCGCCTCGGTTCCAGCAGCAACTACCGACTCCGCTTCAACCTTCCGGAAGGGTTCGCCATCGGCAATCAGCGTTTCTTCGCCGTGGCCTTTGACAACCTCAGCGTCCGAGGCAGTACAAGGATCGATACCGTCACGGTCAACGCCTGATCGCGACTCAACCTCGTTTCTCGATCACATCTACATATACGACCCGGCAATCTGCCGGGTCGTTTTCTTTCCGTTGCGTGCACAGAGCGTCATCACTCCGCAATATCGACGCGCTGGAAGGCAGCGATTGAATCGACCATAAACAGCGGACGAAAGCGACGATCCCGCATCACGCGATCCGCAACTACGCGATAGATCCCGTTGAATCGCAGATCCGCATCATGAAACGCAAGACACCCACCCACTCGAATCAACGCCGCATAGTTCACGTAGTCATCCAGGACCGCTTCGGCCGTGTGCAACCCATCGATGAACACCAGCCCCACTTTGCCTGCAAGCTGCTGCAGCTCCGCGATGGCTTCACCCGAAGTCTTGACCACCTGCCTCAATCGCTCTGCATGACCTTCAACTTCAAACAGCGCTCGCATCATCGGTCTCGTCGGTGCATCAGGGTCGATCGAGACGATCTCCGGTCCCGTGCCCATGCCAGTCGCGGTCGCCGCCGCCATCAACAGCGTGCTACCGCCAATCGCCGATCCGATCTCAACGATCGGCGCATCGGAGGAAAACGCCGCGGCCAGCAGTCCGACCGTTGTCTGCTCGCACGCGGTCATGAAGGGCGGGCCCAGGCTGCGCCCGGTGGTCGTGCGCATCACCGTGCGCTCGAAGAGCGTCGCGCCCAGTGCCACTCGATGGTCAGAGGGCATCACCCTCGCAACAGCGTGCGCCAGATACTCAGCAAGAAATTCGCGTGCTGCGAAGATCGACACGGCTGCATCGTGCTGATTCGATTGTCCATCAATCCCCGCCCAACAGGTATTGGCACGGACAAAGCACTTGGAAAGTGCATCCGATACCGAAGCACGCGCCAGCACCTCGCCGCGAACCATGCCAATGTTCAATCGGTGTCCGCTGCTCAGGTGTCGGATCGATGATCCGCCGAGCATCCGCGTATCGTCTCTTGCCGCAAGCAGTTGAACCGGCACTCCGCACGATGACCATGCACTATCAGTTGACAGCACTCTGGCCGCCGCGCAAGTCAGGCGCAGTGGGCCGACTCCTTCAAACTCGCGGCGGTTATCCCACGGCAGACTGTTGTCCAGCACGGCCCGACCATCGCGCCTCGCATCAGCCACGATCTTCGCGAAGGTCCACGGACGCGCCAGCGGTGTTGAAAGTATCGCCGAGTTCGCAACCCGCTCATTATCTGGCGCGATGCCGACAAGCCCAAATCTCGCCGCGTCATTGCTCCGCGATGCATCCGATTCCACGACGTATCGCTCTACGCACTCTCTGCCAGGCCTCACCAGTTCCTCCGCAACCCGCCGCCCCTGATCGCCAAATCCAAGCATGACGACCGGCCTCACACCCGCCTCATCAAGAAAAATTTTGAGCCTGCGCCGCCGGACGGTTTCAACAGTCAGTTCAGGCAGAGTCACGAAATGCTCAAACTCAAGGCCGCCCTGCGCGCGAAGCGAGAAGACCGCAGGATGATTCGCATCGGCAAAGACGAAGCAGACACCGGGTGTGGGCCGAACACTATCTTCGGGCCACTCAGGCAGCGGCGAATGCTCAAGCCGGGCAAGATCGCGTGTGGCCGACAAGCGATGGTCGGTCAGCGCGAACTTGCGGGCCGTGTTCCACGTGTAGTGACCCGCCACATCACCAAGCTCATCGATAGCACCCGCAAAGACGAGGGCCACGAAATCGCCGCGCCCAATGCCGTGCGCCGCAACTCCCGCTGCATCAAACACGGGACGTGCTGCCATTATCGACCGAGTCTCTGGTATCGACGTTGAACATAGCGTTCCCCTGCTGCTCATGGTTCACAGCTATCGACCGATCGCCCGAACAAACTCGATCAACTCACCACCCAGCACGCGGTGCGCCGGTCACCATCAGCCGGTGAGCTGGCCTTCGGCTCCAGTGGCGGCATCTCGCTCCTGCAGCGATCAATCACCACCGGACATCGTCCGACAAACGGGCACCCTTTGGGCGGGTTGAACGGGCTAGGAACATCACCCTGCAGCAAAGTCAGCCCAAGCCCTGCGCCCGCGGCCACACGCTCGCTCGGGTCATCGATGGGGTTCGCACCGAGCAACGCTTTGGTGTACGGATGCTGCGCGTGCCTGTGCAGGTCGGCGCACGGCAACATCTCAACGATATGCCCAAGGTACATCACCGCCACGCGATCACAGAATCGCTCGATGACCTTCAGGTCATGGCTGATGAACAACAGCGTCAGCCCGAACTCTTCCTTCAGTTGCATCATCAGGTTCAATACCTGTGCCTGGATCGAGACATCAAGCGCCGACACCGGCTCATCAGCAACCAGAAATCGCGGCTTGACCGCCAACGCACGCGCGATCCCGACCCGCTGGCGCTGTCCGCCCGAAAACTCGTGCGGGAACTTGTCCGCCGCATCACGGCGCAGACCGACTTTGGTGATCAACTCGTCGATATATCCATCAACTGCTTCTGGCGCAACCACATGGTGAAAGCTGATCGCCTCGCGCAACATCTTGCGGATCGTCAACCGCGGGTTCAACGATGAGTAGGGGTCTTGGAAGATGATCTGCATCGCGCGCCGGAAGGGCATCATCTCGGCATGTCCAAGCCCTGCAAGTTCGCGCCCTTCAAACTTGACCGAACCCGCCGTAGGTTCGATCAGCCGAATGATGCACTTTCCAAGCGTTGACTTGCCGCAACCCGACTCGCCCACAATGCCGACAACCTCGCCAGGCTGCACGCTCAGGCTGACCCCGCTCACCGCCTTCACCTGGCCCACAACGCGATTGAACACACCGCCGCGCACCGGGAAGTGCTTGACAAGGTTTGACACTTCGAGCAACGGAGGTTGCCCATTTGGCGCAACTGCATTCATCGGCCCTCCCTCCCCGCCACAACCGTCGGTGCGGCGATAGGGAAGTGACACCTTACCTGCACGACATTGCCGGCAGCGGCTGTCGAATCAAGAAGCGCGGGCTCTTCGCGCACACACCGCTCCTGCCGATGCTTGCAGCGATCCTGAAACCGACATCCCGGCGGCAGATCAAACAGGCTCGGCACAATCCCATCGATGGTCGGCAGCCGCCGGCTCGGTCTCCCAGATTCTGCCTGCTCGTGTCGCCCGGACTTTGGGATCGAATCGAGCAGTGCCCGTGTGTAGGGGTGCTGCGGCCGGTGAAAGATGTCCCACACCGTCCCGCTCTCGATCACCCGCCCCGCGTACATCACCATCACGCGGTCACATACCTGCGCCACCACACCAAGGTTGTGCGTGATGAGAACAATTGCCGTTCCCAGCTTCTTCTTGAGCCCATCCATCAGCGAGAGGATCTGCGCTTGAATCGTCACATCAAGCGCGGTCGTCGGCTCATCAGCGATCAGGATGTCGGGCTCGCAGCAGAGCGCGATCGCGATCATCACCCGCTGCCTCATGCCACTCGAAAGCTGATGCGGATATTCGCCGTATCGCCGCTCCGGCTCGGGGATCTCAACCAACCTCAGCATCTCGATCGATCGTGCCCGACGCTGGTGTGAATCAAGCTCGCGCTTGTGATACTTCAGAGCCTCGTCGATCTGCCATCCAACCGTGAAGACCGGGTTCAGGCTCGTCATCGGTTCCTGAAAGATCATCGCAATCCGATCGCCGCGCACCCGTCGCATCGCCCGCTCATCGGCTGTTGCAAGATTCATTCCCTCGAACATGATCCGGCTCGATGGATCGATGATCGCCGTGCGCTCCGGCAACAGCCGCATGATCGTCTTGCTCGTCACCGTCTTGCCGCACCCCGATTCACCAACAATTCCCAGCGTCTCACCCTTCGCAAGATCAAACGACACATCGTCAACGGCCGTGACGGTGCCGCGATCGGTGCGGAACCGAGTCGTCAGGCCACGAACAGACAAGATGGGAATTTCACTCATCAACACTCACTCTTCACGTCATTCACCCGACGTGCTTCGGGTCAAACGCATCCTGCAAGGCATCCGACACAATGTTGAACGCAAGCACCAGCACGAACATGAAGACCGTGGCCGTGCCGATCTGCCAGAAGTTTCCATTGATGACCTCCTGCGTCGCCTCACCGATCATCCGTCCCCAGCTCGGACCCGCCTTCACACCCAGCCCAAGAAAGCTCAGCACCACCTCAAACTTGATCGCCGCGATGAACAGCAGCGAGAAGTTGATGAACATGAGGTGCAGCGTGTTGGGAAGAATGTGCCGGACAAGGATGTACAACCGCGAGAACCCGATCGCCTGCGCTGCCTGGATGTACTCGAGCTCCTTCAGCTTCAACGTCTCGCCACGAATCACGCGGCAAGGCCCGATCCAGAACGTCATGCACATCGCTACGTACACCGGCACGAGCGAGATAAACGGTCGCGTGTTGTCATCAAAATAGCTGTCGGTAAACATGTACGCCAGCACCGCCAACAGCACCAGATCCGGCACGCTCGAGAGCGTCGAATACATCCACTGCACGACACCATCAACCCAACCGCCGTAATACCCCGCCGCCGCGCCGAGAAGCGCACCAAGCAACACCGAGACCACGCTGACGATCAACCCGATCTGCAACGCCACTTTGATCGAATAGAGCGCGCGGGCCGAGGTCGATCTCCCCTGCCGATCAGTCCCCAGACTCAACCGGAAGTCGTACACCCACCGCTTCCAACCCGAGAGCGGCACAAACAACGTCTCAACCTTGCGTTCAAGCGCATCAAGCTTCTCCCGTGCCACCGTCGCATCCGGATCATCCAGATCGTCATACTGATCAAGGTCGTGATACGCGGCAACAAGTTCAGCGACTATCCGTGCCGCTTCCACTTCGGAAACACCCACCGCGCGCTCGCCCAGCCGTATCGCGGCCAGCGCATCAGCACGCGACTCCGGGCTCCTGAGGCGCAGGGCTTTCTCAAACCCGCTGAGGTAATACTTCACGTGCCGCGCCCGGACTTCGGCCTGCTCGGTCTCCAGCCAACCTCGCTTCGTGAGCGGACCGACCCGAGCATCGACCCGATCAAGCGAGAACGAGGTCACCAGCGTCTGCCCGCCGCCAGCAAAGTCGCGTGTGCCTGTCACGGTGGCCGCGATATCGGCAACCGTGAGCCACGCACCGATCAGCACATACACAACGATGATGACCATCGCGCCCACGGCCAAACGGCTGCGCCGGAACTTCCGTGAGGCGCGACTCGACCACGCTCGTGCAAGGGCGCTCATGTTCAGGAGAGCCTCACGCGAGGATCGACAAGTGCATACAGCACGTCGGTCAGAATATTGGAAAGCACAAAGATCGCGGCGAAGACCGCCGTGAACGCCTGAATCACCGGAAAGTCCTTATTGACAATCGCCTCAATCAGTGCACGCCCCATGCCCGGTATGCGGAAATACGTTTCAAGCAGGATGGACCCCCCGATCAGGAACGGGAAGCTGATCATGATCCGCGTGACGATCGGGATCATCGCGTTCTTCAGCATGTGTACGAACATCACCTTGCGCTTGCTCGCCCCCTTGGCCACCGCGGTCGTGATGTAGTCGCGTGTCGCCTCTTCGACCATCACGGCGCGATAGAACCGTGTGTCATACCCCATGGCCAGAATGACATCGATGGCCACCGGCAGCGCGCAGTAATACGCCCACTTGCCGATTCCCGGCTCATATCCGCCCGCCGCAAACCAGTCGAGCCCCCAGTGCTCCTTCAACCAGTTTGCGCCGAAGTATTGCCCGAAGATGATGAAGACCAGCACACTTACACTCATGCCCAGCACGATGAGCACCATGAGCGCGCGGTCGATCACCCGCCCGCGGTAGAACGCCGCGATCAGTCCAACGCCGATCGAAACAATCGTCGTAATCACGAAGGCCGGCAGCGTGATCGAGAGCGTCGGCACGACCGACTCCGAGAGAATCTCGCCCACGCTTCGCGTCTCGTAACGCCAGCTCTTGGTCGAATCAAAGTCCAGCGTGAAGACCTGTCGGAGAAACTTGCCGTATTGATACACAAACGGCTCGTTCAGGCCCATCGCCTCGCGCTTCAACTCAATCTGCTCGGGCGAGGCGTGTTTGCCAAGGTACGCATTGACCGGATCGCTCACACGCAGCGCGGCCATCACAATCAACAAAATCCCGAGGTAGATCGGGATCGAGTACAACAGCTTTCGCAGCACATACGCCCACATGCCTGTTCGTCTCTCTCCATTCCTCAGCCTCAGCCGCACCCGCGCTCACGGTTGCCGCTTCGTGTCATCCACATCAAGATACTTATACCAGTTCTGAAAGTCTTCTGTCGGCTTGAAGTTTTTCAACCACGGGTTGATCGCATAAAACCGCGTTCTTGCCAGCGACCCGATCACCACGCAATCCTCGATGAGCGTGTCGCGCATCTGCTCATAAAGTTTCGTACGTCCGGGTCCGGGCGGCATGGTTCGACTGCGCTCATACATCCGGTCATATTCCGGCCGATCGTAGTTGAAGGTGTTCGATCCCGGCGCCTTGTTCCTGCTGTAAAACATCGCCAGGTTGCTCTCGGCATCCGGATAATCGCTCCCCCACGCATAGCCAAACATCATCGCAATCTTCTTGTTCACCGCCTCAATCATCTCCGAAAAATCCACCAGCCTCGGCTTGAGCCTCACACCGATACTCTTGCAGAACAGAAGTTCCGCCTGCGTCTGCTCTTCTTGATTTCCGCCGCGACTGCTGTAATAGAGAATCTCGGGCAAGCCCTTCCCACCCGGATACCCAGCCTCGGCCAGCAACCTTCGCGCGCGGGCAAGATCGGGCCCGCGATAGCTGACCGGCGCATCACCATTCGCCGGAAACCCATCAAGTCCCGGCGGTATCGGCCCGTCATACACAATGTTCGTGCTGTTGTAGAACGACTCGTTCATCTCATCAAGATCGAACGCCAGCGAGATCGCCTGCCTCAGCTTCTTCCGCTTCTCGTCATACCCTCCGACGATCGGGTCTTCCATGTTGAACCCGCGGAAGATAAAGTCGAGCAGCGGCACCGGAAAGAGCGTCACGCCCTTCGATGCGTACGCGGGCTTCATCTTCAACGTCCGTCGATTGATCGCCTTGTCAAAGTACTCGGCGGGGATCTGCACAAACCCGAGCTTGCCCGATTCAAAGTCGAGCCACATCACCGGGTCGGGCACATAAAATGGACACTCCACCCGGTCAAGAATCGGCAACCGCTTGCCCGCGGCCTGATCAAGCCCGAGCTTCGTGTCCCGCGCTGCTTCCGCGACATCAGGCCCGATCTGCGATGGATAGAACTCAGGCCGATACGTTGGGTTCCGCGTGAAGTTGATGAACCGACCCGGCTGCCAATCACCATCCTTCACCATGTACGGGCCTGTGCCCACAGGGTGCGCACCAAACTGCTCGCCATATTTCTCAACCGCCTCTCGCGGCACAACCGAAAGCTGAAACTGCGCCAGCTTCCACCGGAACTGCTGCACCGGCTTGGTCAGCAGAACCTCAAACTCAAGGTCATTGATGACCTTCAACCCCGAAACCGGCGCATCGTAATCAAAGACCCCCGGCTTTGCGTGGGTGACCGCCTCATCAAACATCACCATCGCCGCATCAGCCCCGCCGCTCGCTTCGGCCTGCGTGCGCACCTTCTCTCGAGTCTTGTTCATCGCGGCATCCATCGAGGCTGGATCCTCCGGGTTGGTGCCCACCGCGGCCCCCTGCACGGCCTTGTATGCATCAAATCCGACGACCAACCCTTCGATCACCCACCAGTTCTCAAGTTCATACTTGGGGTCGGCCA
The DNA here is from genome assembly GCA_038251595.1 of Phycisphaerales bacterium. Taxonomy (GTDB): domain Bacteria; phylum Planctomycetota; class Phycisphaerae; order Phycisphaerales; family UBA1924; genus JADLCX01. Next base: position 9,232 of record JBBSBC010000076.1, read on the forward strand.
ACCGCTTCCATGAATAGAAGACGTCGCCCGATCTCACGTTCCGCCCCTGACCGCCCGCAAAGCATGCATCATCGTGAAACCGCACATCATCACGCAGTTTGAACCGCCACGTCTGAGTCCCGTCCGAGTTCTCCGTGATCACGGGCATCTCAGAAATCAGGCACGGCTCGATCTCCAGCGGGCGTACGAGATACTTGTATTGCACGAGCGAATCAAAGATCTGCGAGCACGCCTGATTGTCATACTGCGTCGAGCCCTTCACCGGGTCCAGACTCTTCGGACCATCGGTTCGGATCGGCACTTGCGCAACCCGTTCGCCGGGCGCGGCCTGGGTCTGCGCCATCGCCGCACCCGCGCCGACGGCGCACCACACCAACAACACTCCGCACTTCACAACAGACGACATCATCCTTGGTCGCTCCTCGTGCGAACATGGTAGCGAAAGCTGGCCAGCCGCGCCACACACATGCCGATCAGTGCTCAACTCGGCATGCGGGCCAGTTCGGTCTGCAACTCATCCATCAGCCGCTTCACCACCGGCGGGCCGAATGCAAACTCGAGCCCCGCCGCCGCAAACAGCTCGGGCAACGGTCGCGAGCCGCCCAGCGAGAGAGCCCGCTTATACGCCGCGATTGCCCCCTGCGGATCGCGCCGATAGTTCAACCAGACCTGCAACGCGCCGAGCTGCGCAATGCCATACTCGATGTAATAGAAAGGCACGCCGAAGAGGTGTAGAATTCTGTGCCAGCCTGTGAGCAGAAACTGCTCAAGACCCGTCCAATCCAGACCCGGGCCATAGCGGCTCACAAGCTCGGCCCATTTCTGATGTCGTTGAACCCGCGTGTGCCCGGGTGTGGTGTAGATCCAATGCTGAAACTGATCGACCATCGCGATGGTCGCAAGGCTCAGCACGATACCTTCGAGGTGAACACGCCGCGCCCGATCGGCATCGGGCTTGGTGTAGAACTCTTCCATGAACGGGTGCGCCGTAAGTTCCATGCTCATCGATGCGACTTCCGCGAACTCCAGCGGCACCTCAGACCGATACGCCATCAGCGGGTCGGCCCGGCATAGCAGCGCGTGAAACGCATGTCCCGCCTCGTGTACGATCGTCTCAACATCGCGCTGCAAGCCCGCGGCGTTCATGAAAATGAACGGCTTGCGAATGCGGTCGCGGTTGGTCTGATATCCGCCGGGAGCCTTGCCCCTGCGCGATTCCAGATCCAGACACGATGAACTCGCCCCCTTCCCACCATCCTGCAGATACTCGAACATTTCCGCCAGTGAGCTGTCCATGCGTTGGAAGAGCTTCGTCGTCCGCTCCACCAGTTGCTGCGCGCCCTCAAATGGCCGTAGGCCCGGACGACCCTTCGGGTCCACCTGACCATCCCACGGGCGCAGCGGGCTCACACCCATCTCGCGGCTGCGTTCCTGCATGATCTTTCGCAGTGCGGGCACGCACACCTGCTCGACACCACGCGCAAACTCGTGACACGTCTCGGGTGTGTAATCAAACCTCCGCTTCGCCTTGAACGCATAGTCGCGATAGTTCTCAAACCCTGCGTTGGTTGCGATGGTTGTTCGGATTCCCAGCATCTTCTCATAGATTGCATCGATCGCGTCGGCATCCTTGAACCTGCGCCCCGCCACCGCCTTCCACGCCTCTTCTCGCGTCTCTCGATCCGGCACCTCGTTAAACCGGCCCATCTGCGGCAGAGTCAGTTCCTGGCCGCGAAAGTTAACGGTCATTGCCCCGCAGATCTGCGAATACTCTTGGTCAAGCCTGGTCAGCTCGGTCTCAAGCGGAACATTCTCCGCACGAAACAGACCCACCGCGACATTCAGATCGCGCAGGTAAACCTCATACCGCTTCTGATCCAGTTCCTTCGCCTGCGGTGCGTGCGCGATCTTCTTGTCGATCTCGAAGCTGATCTCTTTCAGTTTCGGCTGCACGCATTCGACAAAGTCAACATACGCCTTGTTGGCCGCTTCATCGCCGGTGTTGCAGGTCATGCGCACGTAGAGCATGTTGCTCGTCTCGCCAACCGTCGCATCAAGTTCGCTGCGATCAAGAATCAGGCGTTCAAGGCAGTTTTTGCAGTGCAGCTTGCGGTCCAGCAACTCTTGATAGAGCGGCTCAAGCAGCGCCCACTGCGTGGCATCAAGGTCGGCCGGAACGATCTCGGACGACGGAGTAAAGGTCGGGATCATCTTGAGCGGTTCCTCTCAACAACACGACGCGCCAGCACGACAACTCCGCCTCAGTTGACGGAACTCCCGCGTGTATACGGTCTGAATGATACGTGCGATCTCTGCATGAACCCAAGCACTTCACCCCTGATCACCAGATTACCACCCAATCGCCCACGAAGTTCAGGGCGTCGGCTTGGCCCCCGCCGCAACCGCCGCGCCGACCAACCCCGACAGTTCCATCCCGGCATTCAGCAGAATCCAGAGCATAAAGTGCGAGAGCGCGATCAGCGCCGCCTCCGCCCGATCTTTCCTGAACAGGATCATGACCGTGCCGTAGTACGCCGCCAGCGCGACCGCCCACGCCAACGCCACGTTGAGTGTCGTGTAGCCCGTCGGCACACGCACACGTGTCAGCAGTTGAAAGAGCGAGAAGGCCACAAACATCCGACCCAACGCGAGATCATGCCGCCCGAACCGCTCACTGCTCAGCTTCGCCGCCACCGCCACCGCCGCAACACCCGTGGCCGTGTGCAGCACAATCTGATACGCACACAGCACCACAAGCCCTACAACCACCCACGCACCGCCCGAAGGTGCGAAAACGCCCGAGGCCACCAGCGCACCTATCGCCAACACACCCCCCACGATCCCCAACGTCTTCGCGCTCAATCTGCCCGGCATCACAAACTCGACCGGAACTTTCGGTTCATCTGTAGCCAAGGCTACATTCGCCTCCCCCGTCTCCACCTCGCGCACCGCATTGGCACGGAAGTCGTACCCGCACTTCAGGCACACCACATCCGTCGTGCCCATCACATTCCCGCACTTGGGGCAGCGATCTTCCGCCAGATCAAAGATCTGCGGCGGCAGAATCGTTCCCCCCGATCCCCCCACCGATGGTGTCGGCAACGACACAGGCCGCGCCACCGGCAACCCATCACCTTCAGCAGGAACTGAGTCTGGGCCTCCATCCGCATCATCCGACGGTGTGCGCGGTGAATCGCTCATGCCCACCTCGCCATATCCTCAGTTGTGCCGCGAAGAAACAGCTCCATCAACCCGTACCCTTCGGACATCGGCTTGCACAGATCGGCCTCGGCTTCTGTGAATCGAACCTTGCGCCCCGCATCGACCTTCGGGCTGATCCCCTTACCGCTCATCATCCATGGCACAGGCGCGGGGTCGTGCTTGCGTGTGGTCACCAGCGTGTAGTGATCGGGCAATACCAGCACGCGCCAATCATCCTTGTGTGCGCGCTGCAGATGCTCAGCAACCGGACCGACCACCAGCGAATCGATCGATTCCACCGTCGCCAGCTTCGTCTTCCAATCACCCTGATGCGAAGCCTCATCCGGCGATTCAACGTGACAACACACAATGTCGTTCCGCCCGATCGCTTCGCACGTCGCGCGCCCCTGCGCGCCGTAATCGTTATCGTGGTAGCTCGTCACTCCCGGCACATCGAGTTTCTCCCAACCGATCAACAACGCAATACCAGCAAGCAGATCCACCGCCGTGGTCATCGCCCCGCGCTCAAGGCCAAACCGCTCGTGGAACAACGGCATGTTCGGCCGCAGCCCCTGCCCCCAGATCCATGTCATGTTCGCCGCACGCTTGCCCGCCGCGATTCGTACCCTGTTCACCTCATGTCGCGGCAGAAACTCGCCCGCAACCTGCATCAGCTTGTTCATCGCCACCGCGCCTGCCACATCCTCTGCACCGCCCGCTCCGGGCTTCACCGCCGGTGCGTGCTCGCGCCACGGCCGCCGCGGAATCTCGTGCGGCGGGTAGCTCTTGATTTCTCCATACTTCCGCTTCCCGTGCGAGCGCGAGTCCACCAGAATGTTGCGGTATGAAACACCCGAGGTCAACGCGAAATCGGACGCGAGTTCCGGCACCGTCATTCGCCAGTGCGCCACCAGATCCTTCGCCAGGATCCTCGCCTCCGCATCCGAGATCGCCCCCGCCGAGTGGTCGATCATCAACCCCGCATCTCCGCCCTCACCCACCGTCACAAAGTTCATGCGGAAGATCCAGTCCGTCGGCGCGAGCTTCAACCCCAGCGCGGCCGCCTCAAGCGGCGCACGTCCCGTGTGATACTTCGCCGGGTCATACCCCAGCAGATCCATGGAACAGACATCCGACCCGGCCTCAAAGCCCGGTGGTGTTGTTCGGGCTGCGCCCACACGCCCGAGAGCGGCAAGTCGATCAAGGTTCGGAGTCCGCGCCGCGTCAAACGGTGTCTTGCCACCCAACTCGGCGATCGGTTTATCCGCACCACCATCCGCGATAATTATGACGTATTTCACGCGGCAAGGATAGTTCGACCGCGCTCGCCGCGTGCAACCATCCCACTCCGCCGCGCCAAACTCTTCCACAACCACACCTTGACACTTCGCCTTCCCGACACTTCCATCATCCATGCCCTTCGACCCTGATGCAGCCGCTCAACCCGGCACCGGAATATTCGGCCTCCCCCACTCACGCGATGAAGCGGGAATTGTTCTCCTCCCGGTTCCGTTCGACGCCACCACATCGTACGGCGGCGGCACCTCCAAGGGTCCGCAGGCCATTCTTAACGCCTCGATGCAGGTCGATCTGCTCGACCATCAGTATGGCCGAACCTACGAACGCGGCATCTCCATGGAACCCATCTCCAGAAAGATCGCACGCCTTTCCGAAGATGCCCGCCGACTCGCTCGCCCGATCATCGACCAGGGCGGCGCAACCACCCGAGATGCCAAAAGCATCGCCTCCATCAACGCGGCCTCCGAGCAGGTCAACACCTTCACCTACGCAAACGCACAATCAATCCTTGAAGAGGGCAAGACCCCCGGTCTCATCGGCGGCGACCATTCCACACCTTTCGGATTCATCCGCGCATGCGCGGAGCATGTGGGCGAGCTGAAATCCAACAAGGGCCTCGGCATCCTTCAGATCGATGCGCACATGGATTTCCGCGACTCGTTCGAGGGCTTCACCTGGTCACACGCCTCGATCATGTTCAATGTCCTCACCCGTATCCCACAGGTTTCCAAGCTGGTTCAGGTCGGTCTCCGCGATTATGGCGAAGGCGAGGCGACCTTCGGACGCTCGCAGAAGAAGCGTGCGTTCAGCCACTTCGACTTCGAGTGGTCACGCCGACTCGACGATGGCGAACGCTTCGAGCGGCTCTGCCGCGAAGCCATCGAGCCTCTCCCGCAGCACGTCTACATCTCATTCGATATCGATGGGCTCGACCCCGCACTCTGCCCGCACACCGGCACTCCCGTCGCCGGCGGCCTCTCTTTCAACCGCGCCTCGATGCTCATCGAGTTGCTCGCCCGCTCCGACCGAACCATCATCGGCTTCGATCTCAACGAGGTCTCTCCGGGCCTCAAACCCAGACCCAACGAGCCTGAGTGGGATGCCAACGTCGGAGCACGAGCGCTCTACAAACTCTGCGGCGCGGCCGCCATCGCCACGGGGCG
>JBBSBC010000077.1:0-14668 GCA_038251595.1 Phycisphaerales bacterium
AAACCGGGCTTGCCAATACGGCTTCAGTCGCCGCAGCCATCGTGCGTTGTGGCCGCGAGGTGGTTCTGACCTCTGAACCCGACGATGTGCTCAATGCCCGCGCGGTGGTGCTGCCGGGGGTCGGGTCATTTGGCGCGGGTATGTCGATGATGTCGGAGAAGAGTCTTGTTGAACCAATCCGTCGGCGCATGGTGGCCGATCGAGCAACACTCTGCATATGTCTTGGCATGCAGTTGCTGTTTGAGTCCAGCGAAGAGAGCCCTGGAGTCGAAGGGCTCTCAATCATTCGCGGGCACGTCAGCAAGTTTGAGTCGAGCGAACGCATTCGGGTGCCGCAACTGGGCTGGAATCTCGTCAAACCCGAGCATGACTTCAGGGCATTCACCGAGGGCTACGCCTACTTTGCCAACTCATACCGGTACATGGATCTGCCCGCAGACGACCGATGGATGCGAGCTTTGACCGATCACGGCGGCGTGTTCATATCAGCATTGCAGCGCGGAGCTGTGCTCGCGTGCCAGTTCCATCCTGAACTCTCGGGCAGATGGGGGCACCAACTCATCGCCAACTGGCTGACATCCAGCAAATGATCTCACGAATGCCCATAAGACCCAGTGGAAACCCACCCATGCTTGCGACTCGAATCATTCCATGTCTTGATGTCCGAGACGGGCGTGTCGTCAAGGGTGTGAACTTCCGCGGCCTTCGCGATTCAGGTGACCCCGCCGAACTTGCTGCTGCGTATGAGCAGCAGGGAGCCGATGAGCTGGTGATGCTTGATGTCAGCGCAACACTCGAATCGCGCCGCGCGGCGTTGAGCACGATACGCGCCATCCGAAGGTGCGTTTCCATACCGCTCACAGTCGGCGGCGGTGTAAAGACGATCGATGACGTGGGCCGTCTGCTCGATGCTGGCGCCGACAAAGTCTCTGTCAATACGGCCGCTGTTCAGGAACCAGAGTTGATCAGCGAGATCGCGGGCCGATTCGGGTCGCAGTGCGCGGTGCTGGCGATCGATGCGGCTGTGGAGAATCCGCAGGACGGTACAACCAACGGGCAATATGGCGCCGTTAGCTTTCCAGTCTTCACACACTCAGGGTCGGTCAAGACTATCCGCACCGCGCCCGAATGGGCGATGGAAGCGCAAAGGCGAGGTGCGGGAGAAATACTCCTCACATCCATCAGTCGTGATGGCACCCTCTTGGGCTTCGACCTGCCGTTGCTCAGAGCCGTTGCCCGAACGGTGACCTTGCCGGTGATCGCATCTGGCGGCGCGGGCACCGTTGATGACTTCGTGCGGGCGATTCGCGAAGGTCGTGCCGATGCCGTGCTCGCTGCCAGTGTTCTGCACGACGGCAGGTTGACGATTCATGACATCAAGTCGGCAATGCGACAAGCGGGGATCACTGTTCGCGACCACAAGCCGACAACACCTTCCGAGGCCACTCGCCCATGATGATCCCATCAATCGACATTCAGAATGGCCGCGCTGTTCAGCTTCGCAGGGGCGAAAGCCTCGTTATTGATGCGGGCGACCCACGGCCGATTGCAGAGCGATTCGCCCCGCTCGGGGAGATTGCGGTGATCGATCTTGATGCCGCGATGGGGACAGGCTCCAACACCGAGATCATTACGGAGCTCCTTTCGCTGGCGCGTTGCCGCGTTGGTGGTGGCATACGAACGGTCGATTCTGCACGTCGCTGGCTTGATGCCGGTGCACAGCGGGTGATCCTCGGAACCGCCGCGACACCAGATGTTCTGTCGCAACTGCCGCGAGCGCGTGTGCTGGCCGCGCTCGATGCTCGTGATGGCGAGATTGTGGTCGAGGGTTGGCGCAAGGCTACGGGCCAGACGATCGTGCCACGATTGAGAGAACTTCGCGATCTGGTCTCCGGATTTCTGATCACTTGCGTGGAGATTGAGGGCACAATGGCTGGCTTCGATGTTGAGCGCGTGAAGCCCCTCGTGTCTGAGTGCACTGGCTCGGGTGCCCGGCTAACGATCGCGGGAGGGATCACAACACCAGAGCACATCCGAGCACTCGACGTGCTCGGTGCCGATGCACAAATCGGCATGGCCCTGTACTCGGGAAGGCTTGTCCTGACCGATGCCTTCGCCGCGCCCCTTCGATCAGATCGTGCCGATGGTCTCTGGCCAACAGTCGTGTGCGATGCTTGTGGGAAGGCACTCGGGCTTGTCTATTCCAGCCCCGAGAGTCTGCGTGCATCGATCAATGAGCGCGCGGGTGTGTACTACTCGCGAGCACGCCAGCGACTCTGGCGCAAGGGTGCAACATCGGGAGCGACGCAGAAGCTTCTCCGCATCGATCTCGACTGTGACCGCGATGCTATCCGATTCACCGTTGAACAGCGGGGTGGAGGCTTCTGTCACGAAGGAACAGCCTCGTGCTGGGGCGATGACCGAGGGCTGAGCGAGCTCGAAGCTCGTGTGCGTGCCGCAATTGCAAGCGGTCATACCTCTTCATACACCTTGCGGTTGTCAGAATCGCCAACCCTGCTGCGGGCCAAGTTGATTGAAGAAGCTGCGGAGCTTGCCGATGCAGTCGAACGCACGCACATCGCCGAAGAGGGGGCCGATCTTTTGTACTTCACCCTCGTGCGGCTCGTGAAGGCGGGTGTATCGATCAACGATGTCGAGCGCGTGCTCGACCATCGCGCGCTCAAGCTCATCCGCCGGGGTGGCGATGCCAAACATAGCCAAGGCCCCGCGAAGACGAATACCGAGTGACCGGTCTCTCAACCCATCGGCTCCTCCGCTCCCCGCTGCATCGTTCAACTTACCGTTGAAAGTGAAGATCATGCCGGTCCTGAATATACGCACCACGGCCGAGTGCCTGCAAGCCAAGCGCGAGCCTGTAGACCAGGCAACGCTGGCATCCGCGGCCGTGATCGTTGCCGATGTCCGTCGTCGTGGCGCGATGGCACTCCGCGAGCACGCCGAGCGATACGGCGACATCAAGCCGGGCGAACCTCTCGTGCATGACCGTGCTGCTCTGCTGGCCGCGCTCGACAAATGCCCGCGCGGCGAACGTCAACTGCTCGAGCACGCGGCCAACCGCATCCGAACCTTCGCACAGGCTCAGCGTGCCTGCATTCGCGAACTCCAAACGACGGTTCCCGGTGGCGAAGCTGGACATTGGATCGCACCCGTTGCCAGTGCGGGGTGCTACGCGCCCGGAGGGCGGTTCCCACTCCCATCTTCCGTTCTTATGACGGCCGTCACAGCTCGCATCGCCGGTGTGCGAAATTTGATTGTTGCCTCGCCCCGTCCCGCGAACATCGTGCTTGCTGCCGCGGCCATCGCCGATGCCGATGCGCTGCTTGCGGTTGGAGGTGCGCAGGCCGTGGCCGCATTGGCCTACGGCGCGGCACCGTTTGTCACAGATGTTGACCTGATCGTAGGTCCGGGCAACCGCTGGGTAACTGCGGCGAAGCATCTGGTTGCGGGAGTTGTTGGCATCGACATGCTGGCAGGTCCGAGCGAGATCCTGATCATCGCCGATGGCGATGCTGACCCCGGCCTCATCGCGGCCGATCTGCTTGCCCAGGCGGAACACGATGCCGACGCATCGGTCGTTCTTGTGACCGACAACGCACCGCTCATCAGCGCGGTCAACCAGCGGCTTGATGAGCAACTCATCACTCTTCCAACACGCGAAACGGCGCTCGCCGCACTGCGCAACAGCTTTGCGGTCTGTGTCGCCGATACTGAAGCCGCGGTCGCAATCGCCGATCTTGTCGCACCTGAACATCTTGTCATTATGGTTGGCGATGCGAATGCATCAACCGATGTTGCTAGAAAGTGCGCGAACTATGGAGCCGTCTTCATCGGTGCGATGAGCGACCAGGTTCTCGGCGACTACGCGGCAGGCCCGAACCATGTTCTGCCGACCGGAGGTGGTTCACGCTTTGGTGGTGGGCTCTCGGTCTTCACGTTCCTTCGGGTTCGCACATTCCTGCGAATGAACGGACCATCGGCCGCGGCATCAGCCTTGCGATCCGAGGCTGCGCAGCTTGCGAGGCTGGAAGGTCTTGAGGGTCACGCTCGGGCCATCGAGGCGCGATGAGCTCTGATAATGCTCACCTATCACGGCACCTTCGTCGAAACATCACGACCGGAGTCTGAAGTTTTGACGTTGCGAATCTCATCGGCCAGGCGGTTTGCCCTATCAAGCTTTACCGGATCGTCCAACAGCTTGGGGTCGTAGATTCGGATCAGGCATCCAACCACGAAACGGTGCAGCGTGTCACCAAGGTGTTCAGCGCGGAAATATCGTTCCGACTCGACAAGCACGCGCTCGGTCTCGCGAAGCTCGGCATCATCCGACCCAAAGATGTGCCCGTCGTTCGCCTTGTCTTCCAACCGCAGAGCGTCCGCCGCGGCATGAAGTGTGCGACGTGTGATCCTCCACGGATCGTCCGCCCCCAGCAGTTTGTCCCACCCTGCATCAAAGTTCTTGAGAAACCCTTCGGCCCGCTTGTACTCGCCGCTGCGAAGCAGCCAGAACGCGAGCGTATCCGACCAGAGCAAGGCTTCGAGTGATTCAGGATGACCAGCGGTCACCGCCGCCCGTATTGCCGTGCTGGCAACATGAAGTTTGTTCGACCACGGATCGGTCCCCACCGAACGCGGATCAAAGATGTATGGCCCCGTGAGCGATTCCATGATCGTCAGCGTTGGAAACCAATCTGCAGCAATATCCTGTTCGCGCGACTTGGCGATCGTGACGTTCATCGCACGCACCATCACCGAGACCCTGTCGCGATACGTTCGTTCCTTTGTTGCAAACGCGCCCGCCGCATCCGCTTCCAACTGCGCCCTCATCACGATTCGCTGCTGCGTAAGCCAGATCGACAGACTCGCACCAATCCCGATCATCACCGCGACCGCGGCGACCACGGACATCGCCACCATCTTCGGCTGTCGCCGAGCGAGCAACTTTGATCGACGCACAATACCGGGTCGCGTCCACGAAATCGGTTCAAGAGTCTGCCAACGTTCGAGGTCCGTCGCAAATGCGTCGGCCGTCGCGTATCGTGCTTCAAGACTGGGCGAGAGCGCGCGCCTGCAGATCGCTTCTAGATCCTCATCAACCCCTGGAACGGAGCCGTTGATGCGACCCTCTCGCAATCGGGGAGCCTCGGCGCGACCGCCGACTTCCTGATGGGTGGCCGCGATCTGCGAGGCATTTGAGCCGTTGGGCATCTTCCCTGTCAGCAGAAAGTAGAGAATGCCCCCGAGCGCGTACACATCGACCGTCGCTTCCCACGCGCGGTCATCTCCCCGATACTGCTCGGGTGCGATGAAGGCAAGATTGCCAACGCGGCCTTCCGCATCGGCCTTGAGCAACAAGTCGTCACCAGCATCGATAGGTCCGATCCGCGCCGCTACACCGAAGTCGGTAATCTTCGGCTCCACCGCGCCGTCGGCATCGGCTGGCTCCATCAGTACGTTGCCCGGCTTCAGATCTCGATGCACCAATCCCGCGGCGTGCGCGGCCTGCACACCTCGCGACATCCTCGCCACCAGCGATGCCGCTTCGCGTGCCGTCAATTGGTCGCGCCCACACAGCCACGAATCCATATCGCCGCCGCCAACGTGCTCAAAGACGATGTATTCTTCACCCTCGTCGGATTCTCCGCGATCAAGTACGCGCACAACATTCGGGTGTGACACACGTCGCGCACGCGTGGCCTCATCCATCGCACGCCACCGCTCGCTCTGCGAAAGCTCACGACCGTCAAGCACCTTGATCGCAACCAGCGCCTCGCCCTCGGCATCCGAGAGTGCGCGATCTACCGCAAGATACACCACTCCCTGCGAGCCTTCTCCGAGTTGCTTGCGAAGCTCGAAGCGCTGCCGCCCATCCCGCATCTGCGCGCCGAACGCGCACGGAAGTGCGCGTCCCGCATTTCGACGGGTGTTCTCCGCACCACGCACAACGCGGGTTGTCGCCAGTCCTTCGCTCAGCGCGACCGCGTTTCGTATTGTGCCCGCCAATCGTGGGAAGAGCCGCTCAAGCCTCTCAACGGCTTGGGCTTCCGGCTGGTTCGAGTTTGAGTACGAACGAAGTGTGAACTCGATCGCCGCATCAAGTGCGACAGGCATCTTCTCGAGCGCGGGCACGGCCTCAAAGTACGCGGAAAGCTCGACACGGCCCCCGCGTGCCAGCCGCGCCCGCGCATCAACCTCGATCAGTTCGGCAAGCTCCGCATCGCTCGGTACTGCGCGGCCACGCACAAACGCGGCAAAGCTGTCAAGCACGCCGGTTTCAAGCGCGGCCTCGAGCTCATCAAGCATCGGGTTTGCGCGGGCGATCATTTCTCACCCTCCAGCAGCCAGTGCGACCGAAGCTGAGCGCGAATGGCCTGCCAGCGCTGCCTGGCGCCCGCAGGCGTTGTATCGAGCATCGCGGCGATCTGCGCAAACGGAAGCCCGTTCAGCCACATCGCCAGCAACTCGCGATCAACATCGCCTTTCAGACACTTGAACGCCGCATCCAGTTCCAGTTCTGCACCTTCAGGCACGCGCTGTTCGCTCGTGCGGATGCGATCGAGTGCTCGTTCGGCAAAGTCCGAATCCTCACCCTCAACGGTCTGAAGTCTTTTGTACATCCGAACTTTGTCGATCAGCGCGGCATCGGCCATCTTGAAAACCAGGCCCCACAGCTGCGGCTCATCGCCGGCCCTCACCTGCCCATCCCGCACATAGCGATCAAGCCGCCGGCTCACGGTTGAGAGGATCTCCTGCGAGTCGAACAGACGACGCATTCCCCGACCCATCTTCCCGCGGACGCGCCGGCGGATGATCTCTCCGAACTGTTGCATAAAGCGAGATGCGGCCTCCCGGTCGCCCGCGCGCATACGTGCCAGCAGCACGCCCGCGTCGTTGCGGTCCGACTGATCCGGTTGCAACGCGTGTGATGAGTCATCACCAGGATTGGCGGTGCTGATTCCGGTGGGGTTCTCCACCAGATCCACCGAATCGAGCGCGATTTCACTCATCATGACAACTCTCACTTTGTTTTCTTCTCGAACTCACAGACATCTTCCGCAAGCGACTGCCTTAAGGGAGCAACCCGTTCGTGCAGGCTCCCACGGTTCCAAGGTCGTCGCCGTAATCGGAGATTGTCCGTGCAGAATCCAAACGCGCAACATCGTACCGCGCCGTGGCTTGTTCGTGCTAGCCAATTCTTCGCCTTAGTCGGGGTTTTTGTTGTCGTTCCGGGTGCAGGCCTGGCTTCAAACACCCTTCCCAAGGCCGAACAAGTCGCTCCGTTCAACGTCATTCAACCACTCTACGCCAAAACCGATTCGCCTTGGGATCAGCAGTTCTCCGGCATTATGCAGCGCGTTTGGAAGTGGTGGCAATGCGCTGTTCCCGACGAGTCACCCATCGATCCCTCGCAAGAAATGGAAGAGTTCAACGCCTGCTATCGAGAGCACGGGCTTCCTTCCGAAATGCCCGAAGCCGATCGGCGAAACCTTGAAAACGAGCTCGACGATCTGCTCGAACTCACCAACAAGCCACCCGCAGAAGTTGGTTCCGGCTCAGTCTCATCGTTCAGGTCCACGCTCATCGAGATTCTTTCCAAGCTCTAAGTCCGCAGAGAGAGAGACCCGCATGCCCCACGCGCTCGCCGTCTCGCGATCTCCTTCGCTCAGATGTCCCCCCGACTTGAGCAGCAGTATTGCGGAACCAAAGTTCACGCTCGCGCACGCAAAGTTTGACCCCCTCCCTTTCGTCCGCTCCAAAGCGGGTGGTGCGACGATCGCCGATCGTCTCCGCACGATCTGCAACGGCAAGACTCCCCAGACACTCGCCCGCTTGACCGGTGCCAAAGCCGATGCCGTGCGTAGATACCTCCGTGGTGCCGCGGTCCCTCCCATGTTTCTGGTCTGTCTGGCCCATGCCTACGGCATCTCACTCAACTGGCTGCTGAATGGCCGCGGGCCAAGGCATCGCGTCGAGGTCTACGAGGTCTCAATCGAGCGTGCATCGAGCGCCGAGCTTCTCGCCGAGCTTGCACGCCGAATCAACGAATCCGGCGCAGGAAGCCGATCGCAGAAGCCGCAACGCGCACAGACAATCTCCGCCCGAATCGGCAACCATGGTCGCTCGTTCACCAACGCCCCGATCAACGGCAACTCCCACCGAAACACCAGCTCCGCTGCCCATACCACCCTCGCGGCCATCTGACCGCGAACCCCACATCAGCACCAACGCCGCGGCTGATCGTTGAACGTTGGGCAACAACCCCGAACACCGCTACCCTCAGTCCATGTTCAATGTGCTGATCCGTTGGTCAATTCCCCTCGCGGCCCTATTCATCTTCGGCCCGATTGCTTGGCATTTCACCCACGCGCTCCACACCGACGATGGTGGCGGCCAGACATCGCTCCTCCTCAACTCGTCGATCAGTCAGGCCATGCTCGCGGCCATCATCGCGCTCGTGTTGGCCCTCGCGATCGGCGTGGTTGGTGCTCGATACATCGAACAGCGATCAGGCCTTCTCGCGGCCGGGTTTGTGCTGACATGGGCCGCCTGCGGCATGGGCCGGGCTGATCGCATCATTGCCCACGCCCAGTCACCATCCGTGCTGTATTCCCTTGCGATTGAGAATGCGGTACTCGCGATCCCGGCCATACTCATCGCGTTTCTGATCCTCCGTGTGCCGACGCGCGTTCCAATGTTCATCGCAGCCAGCGATGCGACGCGCGATCTCGCCGCTAAGAGTCACCATGAGCCAACAGCGATCCGAGATTACTCCGCCATCCCTGCCCTCATCTTCGCCGCCATCGGTGCAGGTAACGGTGCATGGCTGATCGCGCCCGATTCGCTCAAAGGTCAGACCCTCGCCGCCGTTGCGGTCGGAGGCATACTCGCGGCCGCCGCTGGCCGACTCGCCTCTCAACGCATCAATCCTGTCGTCTTCTTTCTCGGCCTGATGTTGATCGGAATCGCCGGTCCGATTTTGGCAACGTTCATCCATCCCTCAACTATCGGACCGGCCCGTGCAGCTATCGCTGGCACCCTCTTCCCGCTCGCACGGCCCATGCCCTTCGATTGGCTTGCCGGTGGGTTTGTAGGTATTCCCTTCGGTCTGTGGTGGGCGGGCTCACTGCTTGAAAAGCATGATCCCGGCACCGAGCGCCGTTGAAGCGCACACGCGCCGTTTATCCGCCCGGCGCAACCAGTTGTTTGCGTGATGCGAGCCTGTACGCCGACACGATGCCCAGAAACAGCCACACAAGGTTGTTGGTCGCCATCATCCCATCGCGGGTTGAATCCCACACATCGCCCCACGGCATCGGCACGCGCGCCGCGTAAAACACCAGAGCCGTCGCCGGATACGCCACGAGTGTGAGTGTCAAGATCGTGAGTGACGCCGCAAACAACCCGAGCTCCACCGAACCACGCCCTCGACTTCGTATCACGATGCTGCCCAGCACCACACCTGTCGGCCACGTCAGCCAGTCCAGTCGATCACCGGTCAACTTTGCAACACCGATCCACGCCGTGGACCAGAGCAGGCACGCGATCATCGGATTCAGCATCGACTCGATCAATCCTTCACGCCTCACACTCGATTGATCGGCAACTTCTCGCTTCGAGATGGTGGGTCGATCATGGCCGAACGCCTCGCGCATCCATGCGAGTTCCGCGGGAGCAGGTGCCTCGGGTTCACGTGCGGCTTCCGGCGCGCTGGTGGTCAGACGCCGATCGCCCGCAGCGCGATAGTCACGCACGCTCGCGAGGTATGTGGCGAGCCGTGCGTGAAGGTCATCCGTCCATGCCATACCCAGCTCGGCATACACCCTCCGCATCTCGCTGATCGGATCGGCAACCAGATCCTGATACCTCATGCGCGCCAATGTGCCCGGCGGAAGCTCCGCCGCCTCGGCAAGAAACCGCCTCTCGGTCTCCTCATACTCTTCGATGATCCGCCTGCGTACTTCCTGATCCCCGACATGATCCTGAAGCAGGTATGGCCCGAACCGCTGATGCATCGCGACGTTCGACCGCACCACCGCGCCCGCATCTCGGCTCAGGTGTACAAACTTGATGTTCTCCGTGCCGAACACACGCACCAACTCCCGCACGCGACCTGTGTGGCTCGGGTTCTTCAAGAGCACGCCCCGATCGCGATTGACCTTCGCGATCTTCCACGCAAACGCCCAAACGTGATACCCCCAGCACCGAAGCTCAGCGGGACTCAACCCCGTAAGGTTGTGCAGCCTGCTCCAGCCATGATCACCCTTCAAGTTCCACTCTCTCGGAAGCACCATGCGTCCGGGCATGCTGGATGAGAGCGACCAGTTGCAAAGTGCAAAGTCATCTTCAGCGGGCCACTCAGGACCGATTGCAACATCGTCCTGCGGGCGCGTGCTCGCAAGAAACGGAACCAGGAACCAGCGGAGAAAGGCCCATGAGAGCACAAACCCCTGCGGTGCAAGCGCCTGATACCAACGCGGCGTGCAAAGCCTCGCATCGCAGGACATCAGGTAGTGCAGATGCGTCGTTCCCGATCTGAAGTAACCAAGGATGCAGACCACCTTCGGGCTTCCATGTACCGAGCCCAAGGGTTGCGTCGGCTTGGTTCTCTTGAACCTCCATGCAATCCTTAGACCCATGCCCACAAGTGCCCGCTCCGGGAGCGTCAGCACCGTGCCCAAGGCCGAAGTGAACAGCCCGCCCCCAACCCGCGTCCAATAACGCGCCGGCACTCGTCGCCATGCGGCTCCTTTGAGCAGCATCCGTGCCCAAACATCCAACGGCGCAAAGGCCATAAAATGCGGATAAGGCAACGGAAGACGGCGATTGAGCTTCTCGAAGAATGACTCCATGCAGGCTCGGAGCGTACCGGGTCGGAGGACCGCCGTATGGCGGCCCGGAGGCCTATGGTTGTTCAACTTTCAGTAAAGATTGAAAATCCATGCCGAAGACCTTGAACCCAACCTCGACCAAGACCCATCAGTCACAACCTCGGTGCGACCCGCGCCTTGAGGACATTCGTCAACGGGTCATGACAGGAACCCGACTCTCCATCGCCGATGGAGAAGTGCTCTTCAATACAGCCGACATTTACACCGTCTGCGAGTTGGCCGACCTGGTTCGACGTCGCTTGCATGGTGAAGTCGCCTACTACAACATCAACCGCCACCTCAACTATTCCAACGTGTGCGCACTCTCGTGCAAGTTCTGCGAGTTCTACCGCAAGCAGGGCGACGAAGGTTCATACACGCGCGACATGGCGTATGTCAAAGATCAGGTGGCCGAAGCTGTTGAGGGCGGCGCAACCGAGATGCACGTGGTCGGCGGGCTGCACCCGTATCTTCCGTGGAGCTATTACCCCGAGCTGGTGCGAACGATCCGCGAGACCGCCGCTTCGCTCGGGAGCGATCTGCACGTCAAAGCCTTTACCGCGGTCGAAGTGGTTCACCTTGCCAAGATCGCGCGCGTATTCAAAGCCGACGATCGGGCCGCGGGTATTCGTCATGTGCTTTCCGAGTTGAGTCAGGCGGGGCTTGGGTCATTGCCCGGCGGTGGGGCCGAGGTCTTCGACGATCGCATCCATGACGAGGCGTTCAAGGGCAAGATCCGTTCTGATGTTTGGCTCGACGTTCATCGCGTGGCCCACGAGCTGGGTCTCAACACCAACGCCACGATGCTTTACGGCCACATCGAGCAGCGGCACGATCGGCTTGTACACATGGAGATGCTGCGCCGCGAGCAGGATGCCGCGCTCGCCCGTTTGGGATACACCGGCGAGGCGGTTCATCACACGCGCCACCTCGTCCCCAGCGAGGGCGGCCACCTCGGCTATCGTGGTGAAATCTCCGATGCGCCGATCATCACCCTCACGCGCCCCGGAACACCCTTGCCCGAGCACGTTGCGTTTCGAGCCGATTCCTTGGGCGCTAAACGTTCGGCCGGCTACTACCAGACGATCATCCCGCTCCCATTCTTCCCTGATGGAAGTGAGCTTGAGCATCTGCCCGGACCATCGGGTTCAGAGAATCTTCGCACCCTTGCCATCGCGCGTCTCATGCTCGACAACTTCCCGCACGTCAAAGCCTTTTGGATCATGCAGACCTTGCCGATGGCACAGCTCATGCTTCAGAACGGTGCCGACGACATCGACGGGACCGTGGTCTGGTACGACATCACCAAAGTTGGTGGTGCGGATACGCATCAGGAAGTCACCGTCGCATCATTGCAGAAGGCCATACGCGATGCGGGGTTCAGGCCGGTTGAGCGCGACACGCTGTACCGGCCCGTGATCCGTGATGGGAAGACCTGGCGAGTCTGATGATGACGCAAGCGGTCTCGTTCAAAACGAAACACGCTCTGCCGTTCCTTTGAGGGGAGCGGCAAAGCGTGGTGGGTGAAGCGATCCTGGCCACGTTGCGCGGCCACAAACTGGTCCGGTTCTTACGGGCAGCCCGTGAAGAAGTGCTGGAGGTAGTCAAACAGATCCTGCAGAGTGACATAACCGTCATGGTTGATATCGCTTGCACACGCGGCGGGGCCGGTTCCGGCTGGTGGCAGGTCGCCATCTTCAGCCACCGGTTCGGTCGCGACCATGAACGCGAAGTCGAATGAGCGGCCAGCGATATCGTCGATGGGCTTCCAGAGCGCGGCCGTCAGGCCAACACCACGCCCGGAAATCGCACCCTGATTGAAGCGGTAGCTGCACTGGAAGTCACAGCGATCCGAACCCGCGAAATAGGCACGCTGATTCTGAGCACCGGTTCCGAGACCGTAAATGCTGAACCAGTAGTTCTTATTGCGTTGCAGGATGAACGGTGAACCATCGATGGCCCGCAGATCCCAGAAGCGAACGAGGTAGATGTGCAGCCGGCGGCCATCGATCGTGATGGTCTCGCCGGTATCCTCAATACAGGTGGGCTCAAACGTCGTCGGACGGCTGAAAGTCGCGGGGAGTTTGCACGCGTTGTCATAGACATCAAGGCGCGCCCGAGGCGGGTTGCAGTTGCTGAACAGGTAGCCCTCGAAGTAGCAGAGCCGCTGATCCGCACAATCCTTGACAACGATGTCGTCGGCCGAGCGGGTGTCCTGCGCGATGTTGTTGTTGTTGATCGATGACCCATAGTTGCTCGTTGAATACGCACCGCCCGCGCCGATGTTATCAACCAAAATCTTGCAGTCATCGCCCTCGATGCAGAAGTTGAAGTCGGTGCAGCCGCAGCAGATCTCGTCAATCGAGACCCACTGTGGCTCATTCTCGTTGGTATCGAAGAACTGGCCCGGACGACCCTTCACGACCTGATTGCCCGAAGTGCCCCAGAAAAACTCTTCATCCGCATCACCTGTGCCGCTGAAGCCAATGAAGGAGACCCAGTACGCCCCGCCGCGTAGCCAGAGGCCCGTGAATGTCGCTTCGACCTCGATGACGCGCAGGCCATCAACCGTTGTTCTGCCGGTCTCGCTGATGGTCACGACTCCATCTGTACACGGAGCAACGCCCATCGGCGTCGGAGGTACGGAGTATGCGTAGGCGAGGGGATCCTCATTCGAGGGGAGGCCATCGCAATCGCTCAAGATGACCACATCAGCCTTGGGGACGACCGAGTTGGTCAGCATGGTGCCGCGAATGGTGCGGATGTAGTAGATGTTGCCTTCGCAAAGCCAGAAATCGTCCGCCGTGATCCGTCCGAAGCGGCGGTAATCTTCACCGAAACCGTTCTGTGAAGTCTGCGCGTTGCGTTCGTCAAAGCGTCCGTTGTCCCACGGCTCGCAGCACTCAACAGGCTGGGCATTGGCCGTTCCAAAAACCGCAGATCCAACAATGCCCAATGCCCAAAGCACAACGCGAAGGTTTCGCACAACAAGCCTCCTGACGAATCTGAACCTATCAACAAAAACCGAATGCAAAATGCAAAACGCTCCAACCGAGGATGACTGAGTAGTCTACCACAGCAGGAGCGCGTGTTTCAAGCGCGAAATATTGTTGTAAGTCCGGTAATCGCAGAACTTTAGGCAAAGTTCTGCGGACTCTTGATCCGGACTCGATCAAAACCCAGCCTCTTTAGTTGGTCAGTTCTTTTTCGTAGGCTCGGCCACGGCCGGCGTGGCCGTCAGGATCGCTTTGGCCTCTTCGGGGGTCAGGCGGATCGCGGAGTTGATCGAGACGGTTTCGATCGGAACATCGCCCATGCCGCCCTTGTTGCCGGTCTTGACCATGCGGATCTTGTCAACGACTTCCATCCCCGCAACGACCTTGCCGAAGACGGCATAAGCCGCGCCACCGTTGGCCATGTCGAGCGCATCGTTGTCGCGGACGTTGAGGAAGAACTGGCTGGTGGCCGAGTCGGGCGCGGGCAGGCGGGCCATCGAGATCGAACCGCGAACGTTCTTCAGGCCGTTCTTCCACTCGTTCTTGATCGGCGCATCGGTCGCCTTCTGGGCCAGGTCGGCGGTGTGGCCACCACCCTGAATGACGAAGTTGGGCATCACCCGGTGAAAGATCGTTCCGTCGTAGAACTTCTTATCCACATAGCTGAGGAAGTTCTTGGTCGAGATCGGAGCCTTCTCATTGTTGAGTTCAAGAACAATGTCGCCTTTGCTGGTTGCGAGCTTCACGTACACCAGTTTCTCCTCGGATACGGTGGGGGGGGCCGTC
>JBBSBC010000078.1:0-14617 GCA_038251595.1 Phycisphaerales bacterium
AGGGCAGATGGCGGAACTGCTGCACAAGCAGCGGCTGGCGGCCTGGGAACTGCTCGGTCGGCTTGATGCCGATGGTGCGCAGCGGGCCGCGATGCTTGAGACCGCGGCAACGGATGATCCCGCACTGGTGCCGATCCGGAAGGCTGCGACGGAGTTGAAGGTTGTGCCAGTGACGGGTTCAGAACTGGCATGGGTGACGGGGTTGCTCGATACCAAGGATGCGGGAGCCGATGCGTATTGGAGCGAGGCGAGCGCGGCGGTGCAGCGGCTCGGGCCGGATCAACTGAAAGGTGTGGGGGGTGTGCTTCAGCTTCGCAACGTCGAGGCCGTTCGATGGGCGGCAAAGAATCAGCCGGAATGGCTGGTGCGCAATCGATCACAACTGCTTGCCGAGTTCGGCGAACGGTTGCAGGGCCGCCGAAAGTGGAGAAAGACGGCGGATATGGGCGACAGCGGACGCTTGAGCAAAGAGACGTTGGAAGATTGGCAGAATCAGATGTCTTGGGGAGATCTACTTACGGTGCTGGTGGTGGATGAGGCGTTGAAAGATGCGGGTGTATTGAAATCGCTTTTCAAACAGGCGGGCGCTGATCGTGCGGATACAAGCTCGGAGTATGGTGGCGGGTTGTGGTCGGTTGACACGGTGCCGGGTGCGCCCGCGGCCCCGAAATGGGGTGTTAAGCAAGCGGTGGACGGGGCGGGAGCGGGCGGGTTTGTGGCGCACGGATATACGCCGCGACCGGGGCAGCGCGTGAACGACCGAACCTTCGTGGCTCCAGAAGAAATGTTTACTGCCGAGGGTGCTGGAGGGCGTGCGCTGGCACACTACCACTTTCATGTACAGTCGATCAGCAACTCAGACTACGCGGGGCCCGGGGTGGGCGACCTTGAATATGCCGCGACACACGGGCGTACGTGCGTGGTGTTCACGAGTGTGCGCGAAGGTGTGCTGAACGCGGACTATTACCAGCGGAACGGCGCGATGATTGATCTGGGCGAGTTTCGGGAAGGGTCGAAGGAAGACCGATAGTTGCGTGCGCGGGCTGCTGGCTCGCGATTCGAGAGGCACGGATGCTGCACCTCATCATCATGGCCATGTTCGTGGTGATCGTGCTGCACGATGCCGTTGTGCAATCGGGCGTGTCGGAGGGAGCGCAGAGCAGCCTGCACGGTGCGCAAACTCTCGCGTCGGGATGGGTCTGGGCCGTTGCGGTAGGAATGCAGGTGCTGCTCGGGCTGGGAACCGTCCTGATCGTAAGAGCGTTGGCGCGGGATGTGGAGAATCGTGGGGCGTGGAGATCGATGGTGCTCGCCGATCGCACGCTGCAAAGCTCGCGATGGCTGGCGTTGGCGCTTCACGCCTTCAACATTCTCGTGCTCGGCTGGCTGGATGCGGTTCGTGCCTTTGCGGGCGATGTGGTTGCGCTGGATGAACTGGTGGTGATTGTGCCCCCGTTGCTGGTGATTGTCGCAGGGTGGTGGGCGTACTACCCGATCGATTGTGCGATACGAAACGCGACCATGTATCGGCTGCTCGAGACGGGGCGGCCGCTGTATCCGCCGATTTCACGCGGGCAGTATGTGCTGCTCAATATCCGGCACCAGATCCTGCTCTCGCTGGTGCCAATCTTGATGATCTCGGCGATGAGCGAGGCCATCGACCGTGCGGTTGCCATGGTTGTGCATCGTGCGGGCGAGGCGGGTCTGGTCGGTGAGGTGGGCGGGTGGCTCGCGAGCGAGCAGAACATCGGCCCGACCAAGTTGTGCCTGCAGATCGTGGCACTTGTGGGTATTTTCGCGGTCAGCCCGGTCATACTCAGGCGGGTGTGGGATACCGTGGAACTCGGGCTGGGTCCGATCAACGATCGGCTGATGAATCTCTGCCGCATGAGCAATGTCCGTGTGCGGCGGTTGCTGGTGTGGAGGACGCAGGGCACAATGATCAACGGCGCGGTCATCGGATTGATCGGACCGCTGAGGTACGTTCTGCTGACCGATGCGCTGCTCGATCAGCTTCCGGAGCGACAAGTTGAGGCCGTGATGGCGCACGAGGTCGGCCATGCCCGGCATGCGCATATGCCGTGGCTCGCGGCCACGATGATTGCTGGGGTGAGCGGCTCGGCGTTGATGCTCGGGCTGGTTTCATGGGGTGGTCTGAGTTTGATCACGATTGCCGGGCACCCGCAACTCGCAGATGCGGTGTCGGGTTCTCTTGGGTTGTCCGGGGTGCTGGTTGTCGGGTCGTTTGCTGTGGGGATCTGGTGGTTCGGCTTCGTGAGCAGGCGATTTGAGTGGCAGGCGGATGCGTTTGCGGTGCAGCAGCTCAGCCGCGTGCTGCGGCACGAGGAGCCTACGAGCTGGGAGCGCGAGTTTGATGCCGGGCCAAGCGAGGGGGGGGGGCGCTCGGTTCCAAAGCCATCGGCGATTCGACGTGAGGCAGTTGAAGCGATGGTTGGCGCGCTCGACTCGGTGGCATCCCTCAATCACCTCTCACGCACGCGATTCTCCTGGCGGCACGGATCGATTGCGTATCGGCAGCTTCGATTGCGGGCGATGGTGAGCGACTGGGATGGCAAACCGCCGATTGACCGCACATCACGATGGCTGAAGCGGGCGATGGGGATGGCGATGGCGCTGCTGGTCGCGGCGATGGTGATCGAGTGGATGGCTGCCTCACCGAGCACCGATCAGCAGATCCCTGTACGATCGGGAGATCGCAGCCGATGAAGATCAGCTTTGTGAAAATGCACGGATGCGGGAATGACTATGTGTACATTGACGTGATCAATGAACCGAGCATTGCTGTACATATGGCGAAAAAGACATGGCCCGGTGTCGTTCGTCGCATGAGCAATCGCCACACGGGCATCGGGAGCGATGGGGTGATCGCGATCTGCCCGCCGACAGCGCAGAGAAAAAGACAATGGGCACACGTTCGGATGCGGATGTTCAACGCCGACGGGAGCGAGAGCGAGATGTGCGGCAACGGAGTGCGGTGCGTGGCGAAGTTCGCGCATGACCGCCTGGGTGTGCGCAGCGATGAGATCAAAGTGCAGACCGGCGCAGGTGTGGTCTCTATCGAGTATTCGCGGCGTTCGGGCGTGCTGCACACGGCAACGGTGAACATGGGCAAGCCGGGGTTGCGACCCGCGCAGTCGGGCGTGCGGATCTCACGGCTCTCCTTCGCCGGGGTCAAGCACGCATATGGCCTCGAGCTTGGATCGAACGAACGCATAGTCTGCACCGGGACGTTCGTCTCGATGGGCAACCCTCATATGGTATTGTTTGATGATGAGAATCCTGAGCTCTTTGGAGGACGAGCCGGGCTACAGAATCTTGATCTGGCCCGCATGGGGCCGTTGGTTGAAAATCACCCGGCCTTTCGCAACCGCATCAATGCCCACTTTGTGTCGCGGCAGAGCCGATCCGAAGTCACGATGCGTACATGGGAGCGCGGCAGCGGAGCCACTCAAGCGTGCGGAACGGGTGCGTGCGCGGTGCTGGTTGCGGGCGTGACGACGGGTCGGCTTGCACGGCGCGCGCTCCTGCACCTTCCGGGAGGAGACCTGAGCATCAACTGGGAGAGAGCATCGGGAACTGTGTTCATGACCGGTCGTGCGGAGGATGTCTTTGAGGGGATGTGGGATCTCGGGAGCCGTTCATGAGCCTATCCGAGAATGAACAGCGCGTGTGCGATCTTATTGCTTCGCGTCAAGGTGACCTGTTCGCCGATCTTCAGTTGCATGTTGGCCTGGCGACGGGTGGCCGAAATGTTGATGCGCTCAATGTCTCGCGCCGTGTGTTTACCGAGCGGGCAGCGGCATTGGGGGCGAGAGTTGAGCTTCACGCGGGCGATCAGAGACCTGTGTGGCTGTATGGAAGCCCGGGGTATGGTGCGTTGGGAAATGCTGCGGATGAGGCGAAAGAGGCCCCGCCCGTGGCCATATGCCGACGCGAAGAACTTGGCCGCGATGCGGGCCATGCGCCGCTATTGATCGCGGGGCACCTTGACACGGTGCATGATCCTGCGGGCAGCTTTCAAAGGTTGCAGGTGGATGAAGCGGGCAAGATCGGTATCGGGCCGGGGTGCGTGGATATGAAAGGTGGGCTGGTAATCGCGCTTGGCGCGCTCGAAGCTCTTGAGGCGTGCGGGGTGATGTTGCCTTGGACGCTGATGCTGAATAGCGACGAGGAGACCGGCAGCTACCACAGCCACCGCATAATCACGAATGAGGCCGCTCGCGTCGCTCAACTTGGGGGCGTGGGCATTGCGCTCGAACCAGCGGGCGCGGGTGGGTCAATGGTCATCGAGCGCGCGGGGAGCGGGCAGTTGTTCGTGGAAGTTCAGGGCAAGGCGGCGCATGTCGGGCGTGACTTTGCAAAGGGTGTCTCGGCGGTGAACGCGCTTGCGGCGGTGGTGCTGCGGATGGCGGAGTTGAGCGATCCTGACCGCGAGCGCATAGTCAACATCGGGCCGCTCGAGGGCGGGCAGGCAACCAACGTTGTGCCGGATCGCGCCCGCGCCTGGGGCAACATGCGCTTTCCAGATGCTGATGGGGCGAAGGAGATTCTGGCGGGTGTTCATACGATCGCGGCAGACTTTTGTACGAAGGGCATTCCTGTTCGTATCGAGACAAGCCTGGCACGCCCGGCCAAGCCCAAGACGCCGGGCACGATGCGACTGGCACATTTGGCGAGCGCGGTGAGCAGGGAACTTGGACACGAGCTTCCATTCGCAAAAACGGCCGGTGTTTGCGACGGAAACCTGATGCAGGCCGCGGGGCTGCCGACGCTTGATACGCTGGGTGTGCGGGGTGGCGGGCTGCACACACCCGAGGAGTGGATTGAACTGGATAGCCTTGTGGATCGGTGCCAACTGCTGGCCGTCTATATGATGCGTGCGAGCACCCGTTCGGGCCAATGATTGTCAGTATGCGAGGAATGGCGGTGTTGGTCGATACTGTTCAGAGCGGAGCGTCGAGGCCACGATGAGCGACGGAGGAAAGGATGCAAAATACATGACCACAACTGCACAGAGAACACCGTCACCCCCAACCTCGGCGGCGAGTCTCTCAACGGTTGGTGAGCGGTTCGGGGCAAGCCCGGCGGTCCACGCGGCGATAGATTCGCTGGTGAAGCAGGCGGCTGCCCACTCGGCGATGCTGACGGATGTTCGTCCACCACAGGCGGATCTGAAGGAAAGTTATGATGCGCTCATGGCGAGTGCGGCGGATGTCCGCGGGCGCGGGCTGTTGTATCCGTACCTTGGATCAGGTATCGGGAACGGCGCGCTCGTCGAGCTGCTCGACGGGAGCGTGAAGTGGGACATGATTACCGGAATCGGCGTGCACTTTTTCGGGCACAGCGATACCGAGATGATCGAGGCGGGCGTGCGAGGAGCGCTGGCGGATACGTTTCAACACGGCAACCTGATGAGCAACACCGAGGCGTATCGCTTTGGTGAGGTCTTGCTCGCGGAGGCCAAGAAGCACAGTCGGCTCAAGTATGCATATTGCTCAACCTCCGGGTGCATGGCCAACGAGAACGCGGTGAAGGTCTGCTATCAGAAGCACCAACCCGCCAATCGCGTGATCGCGTTCAAAGATTGTTTCATGGGGCGCAGCGTGACCATGTGTCAGATCGGCGATACCGCGGCGTATCGCGAGGGAATTCCGCTGAGCACACTGGTCGACTACATGCCCTTTTACGACCCGGCGGTTGCTGCGCGGATGGGTGGCGAAAACCGGTTCATTGATATGTCGGTCATGCACCTTCGCCAGTACATCGAGCGTTACCCCAAGCAGCACGCGTGCTTCATCTTCGAGTTGATTCAGGGCGAAGGGGGCTTCAACACCGCGCCTCGTGAGTATTTTGTCGAACTTATGAAGGTCTGTAAAGAGGCGAACATCGCGGTTTGGGATGACGAGATCCAGAGCTTCGGTCGTACGGAGCGGATGTTTGCCTATGAACTGCTGAATGTGGGCGAGTATGTCGATGTCTTCTGCGTCGGGAAGATGACGCAGGTCTGCGCCACGTTGTACACGGAAGAATATAACCCGCAGGCCGGGCTGCTCAGTGGCACGTTCACCAGCAGCACACCCGCGTTCAACATCGGCACCCGTGTGATCGAGAGGCTGCGCGATGGCGGGTATTATGGGCCAGAAGGCCTGATCGCCAAGCACCACGCGGCATTCTCCAAGCAGGTTCGTGCACTGGCGAGCAGGCACCCGGAGTGGTTTCCCAAGGGCGCCGACTTCACGGATGTTGTCGGTGGTGCGGGCGGGATGATGCGGTTTACGCCCTTCGGCGGCAAGAAGGACAAGATTGCCAAGCTGTGCAAGCACCTCTTTGATGAGGGAGTGGTCGCGTTCTATTGCGGGCATGGCCCGTACCACGTACGAATGTTGCCACCATTGGGTGTGATGCGTGAGGGTGACTGGCCGCGTGTTTTTGCGTGCATTGAAAGGGGCATGGCGAGCGCGGCGGCTGAGGGGTGAGCGGAGCCAAACTCTTTATGGAAGAGATGGTTTGGCCGACCGTGAGTCTCGATTGTTTGCGAGTGGTCGAGCGGTGTGGCGCTACAATCTGGGCACGAAATGGAGATTACCCGTGTTCCTGATGCGCCGCGCCAAAATGGATGATGTTCCCACGCTTTTGAAGCTGGCCAAGATGGTCCACTTCATCAATCTTCCGGCGGACAGGGACATCATTTCTGAGAAGGTGCAGTGGAGTCGGCAGTGCTTTCTTGATGTGGCGGCAAGTCGTCGCGCTGATGGAACACTGCCGCCCGTGCTGAAGCCTGGACGCAAGGCGAAGGATAAGGGTGCGATCCCGTCCGGCCACGCCGCGCTCACGGAGCGGTCGAAGCTCTTCATGTTTGTGCTGGAAGATACCGAAGCACGAGGCGTGCTGGGCACAAGCCAGATCATCACATCAATGGGTGGTCCGGGTCAGCCAAACCTGAGCTTTGAACTGCGGCGCAAGGAGATGTTTTCCACCAATCTCCAGATCGGCGCAACCCACATTGTTGCCAAGCTGAAGCTTGATGAGAGCGGGCCGACCGAGATCGGCGGGTTGATTCTTCAGCCAAGTTATCGTGGACACAAGGCTCGGCTCGGTCGGTTTCTAAGTTTGGCACGGTTTCACTTCATGGGTCTATATCGCCCGGTGGTTGCCGATCGCATTCTCGCTGAGATGATGGGGCCGATCACGCCCGATGGGCAGAACACGCTCTGGGAGTATCTCGGCCGACGATTCATCAACCTGACGTACACCGAGGCCGATCGGTTCTGCCAGCACAGCAAGGAGTTCATGCTCAGCCTGCTGCCGCGTGAGGAGATTTATCTCACGCTGCTGCCACCGGAAGCAAGACGGATCATTGCGCAGGTCGGTCCTGAGACCGAGCCGGCCAAGCGGTTGCTTGAGAAGCTCGGGTTTGAGTACAAAGACTGCATCGATCCGTTTGATGGCGGGCCGAACCTGGAAGCGCGTACCGACGACATCACGGTTGTGAAATCGACGCGTCGCGTGCGGTTGGGTGAACCGATGCTTGCTCGCGAGGAGAGTGGCGGCCCGCTCGCGGTGGTCAGCGCGCTCAATGATGATGGCGAGTTTCGCGCATTGCAGATTCCCTGCCCTTTGGTAGGTCGTGACTCGATACGGTTGTCACGCGAGCAGTTGGACCTCCTGCAAGTCGAACCGGGAATGAGCGTCGGCTGGACACCGCTTGAGGGCGATGCCCATCGATCGCCATCCAAGTCGGGTCGATTGACCGAACGTACGACTACTAAGAATGGCGAAAGCAGTGGCATCAAGAATGGAAAGTCTCACTCAACACCTCTCGCGCCCGATCGCGCCAAAGGCGGAGCCTGATCGCTCATGATTCTCAAGCACGCTTCATTGTCGCGCGGTCCGAGCAACCTTGTTGGGGGCGAGTGGGTCAGCCTGGCCGCGTCGAGCAGCAAGACCGCCAAAGTTGCCAGGGTGCAGTCGAACAACCCGGCCAAGCCCGAGCAGATCGTCTGGTCGGGCAACCCCGACCCCGACCACGTCAACGCGGCCGTCCGTGCGGCACGCACGGCCTTTCCCGCGTGGGCGCGGTGCGGCAAGGAGAAGCGATTTGCGGTGCTTCGCCGCTTCGCGGATCTGTGCAAGCTCAAAGCACCGGCCATGGCCGAGCTGATCTGCGATGAGACCGGCAAGGTGATGTGGGAGGCGAAGGGTGAAGCCTCCGCCCTTGCGAGCAAGGTTGATATCACGCTCGATCTCTCCGCCACGGGCGGCTTGAAACGCGTTGATGGCTTTGAGTTTGAGATGGGCGGCCAGAAGACAGGGCGTGCGTGGTTCAGGCCGCACGGAGTGATGGCGGTTGTTGGTCCGTTCAACTTTCCGGCGCACCTGCCCAACGGGCACATCATTCCCGCGCTTGCGATGGGCAACACGGTGGTCTTTAAACCCAGCGATAAAGCCCCGGGTGTTGGGCAGTTGCTTGTCGAACTTCTTGCCGAGGCTCTTGAAAGGGAGGCTGCACCGAACGGCGGTAAGGGCATCATCAATCTCGTGCAGGGCGGGGGCGATATCGCAGCCTCGCTCACATCGCACGCGGATGTTGATGGCGTGCTCTTCACCGGTTCGTGGCCGGTCGGCCGCCAGATCCTCGAGGCGAACATCGATCGTCCGAGCCGCATCATCGCGCTGGAGATGGGCGGCACCAGCGCGGCGGTCGTGATGGAAGATGCCGATCTTCGTCAGGCCGCGATCGAGATCGTCCGGTGTGCGTTCAACACAACAGGACAACGCTGCACCTGCACGCGACGGGTGATTGCCCACGCGCGTGTGGCCGATCGGTTGATCGACCTGATCGAGAAGGCAACGAACGCGCTGGTCTTTGCCGATCCACGATCCAAGTCTGCAACGTTTGCCGGACCGATCATCAATGAGGCTTCGCGCAGGGCCGTGCTTGACTTTCAGGCACAGGCGTTCGGGGGTGGTGCCGAGCCCATTGTTGATGCCGCGCCGATGGAGATTCGCGGCGGGGGCTACTTCGTCTCGCCCAGCGTGGTCCACATCAAACGCTTCGTGTCGAGCGATGCGGGCGGACCATCAAGCGACCCCGGCTGCGATGTCGAAGTCTTTGGCCCGGTGCTGCGCATCTGCGAGGTTCGTGATCTTGATGAAGCGATACAGCAGGCCAATGCGACGCGCTACGGACTCGCCGCATCAATCTTCACGCGCACACAGACGGATGCCGAGCGGTTCCTGTTTGAATGCCGCGCAGGCTGCCTGAATGTCAACGCGGGCACGGCGGGGGCGAGCAGCAAGCTCCCCTTCGGCGGTGTCGGTCTGAGCGGAAACCATCGCCCGGCGGGGTCGTTCAGCCTCGATTACTGTGCGTATCCCGTGGCGGGCATGATCGAGCGCAGCGAAGCGGCGCAGCTTGCCGAGGGTATGAAGTGGGATGAGGCGTGGGTGCGGTAACGCGGGTTTCCGCGACGAACCAGGACATTCCGTCAGGCCCATCCTGAAGTTCGGGTGGCGAACATTGGTTCGCATCCATTCACAATTGGGAAACCAGCATTGCATCTGTGCATCCAACGATGAATATGATTCGATTCCATGAGGCGCACGAACTCTCCCAAAGAGACACCAAAGATGACCACCATGGCTAATCATTCAGCCTCCGGACAGACCGCACGCACCGCGCCCAAGCCCAATGGATCTGCAGGCACACCACCAGTCGCTGGCTCGTCCATGCCCGATGTGCAGGCGAGCACTGATGCGCGTCGTGTTGCGATCGACAAGGTTGGTGTGAAGGATGTCACCTACCCCATCCGTCTCCGCGTTCCCAGTTCGCACGGTGGCGGCACACAGACCACCGTCGCCAGCATCGCGATGTACGTCTCGCTCCCGCACTATCAGAAGGGCACGCACATGTCGCGCTTTCTGGAAGTGCTCAACGAGCACGCGGGTGTGGCGCACGCCGGCGCGGGCAGCGACCTTATCCCGATCTCACCAGAAGATATCCCCAAGCTCACCGCTGCCATCCGCGCCCGGCTTGATGCCGAGGAAGCGCACTTCGCCGCCGAGTTCACGTATTTCATCAACAAGAAGGCGCCGGTCACCGGCTCTCAGGGCTTGATGGATTATCGTGTGAGCTTCGAGTGTACCTCATCGCGCACGGGCACGACCGACGACTTCGTCATGGGTGTCACGGCTCCCGCCGCGAGCCTCTGCCCATGCTCGAAGGAGATCTCGCAGTACGGCGCGCACAACCAGCGGTGCCTGATCCAGGCCAAGGTGCGGTTTGATCTGACCAAAGGACCTCTCTGGATCGAGTGCCTCGCCGACATCATCGAGAAGGCGGCCAGTTGCCCCGTCTTTGCCGTGTTGAAGCGGCCCGACGAGAAGTGGGTGACCGAGCACGCGTTTGAGAACCCCAAGTTTGTCGAGGACATCATCCGCGATCTGGCCATCGCGCTCAACACCGAAGACCGCATCACCTGGTACTC
This sequence comes from Phycisphaerales bacterium, assembly GCA_038251595.1. Taxonomy (GTDB): domain Bacteria; phylum Planctomycetota; class Phycisphaerae; order Phycisphaerales; family UBA1924; genus JADLCX01. The sequence goes on from JBBSBC010000078.1 coordinate 10,509, forward strand.
GATCAGCAGCGAGAACTTCGAGAGCATCCACAACCACAACGCCTACGCCGAGATCCTGCGCGATAAGCGTGCCTGACCGTGGCAGCGGCGTTCCTGCCGACTGGCCTTCGCCGTCATTCAAACGGCAAACAACCCAACTTCAATCATCCCCACGATCGCCGCGATATCCGGGCTTGGTGGCCGATCGGCCTTCAGCCGGGGCACACACGTGCGGATCAGCGCGTGGGCCTGCTCGACAGGTCTGCTTGATTTCAATGGTCGGTGGTGTTCAAGGGCTTCGCTCGCCGCCAGCAGTTCGATCGCCACCACGTTGCGGGCCAGCTCGACTCCGCGCCTTGCCTTGGATGCCGCTCGCGGGCCCCATGAGTTGTAGTCCTCCATCCCCGCGCTGGTGCTCAGGTTGGCCACGCTCGCGGGCATCGCCAGCCCGATCAGCTCGTTGCAGCACGCGGCCGCCGTGTACTGCGCGATCATCAGGCCCGAGTGCAGCCCGGGGCTTGGTGAAAGAAATGGTGGAAGCCCGGTCTGCCCATCAAAGCCCGAGAGCATGTGGTAGACGCGGCGTTCAGAGATTCCTGCGATGTGCGCAATCGCGATCGCCAGCGCATCAAGCTGCACCGCCAGCGGCATCCCGTGAAAGTTGCCCGCCGAGACGATGTCCACCCCCCCCTCACCCCCCTCACCCCCCGCATCCCCCGCATCCTCGCGCGCAAAGACCAGCGGGTTGTCCGTCACGGCCATCAGCTCACACTCGATGCACGACTCAAAGTTCCAGAAGACATCGAGCGCAGCGCCCAGCACCTGCGGCGAGCATCGCAGCGAGTATGGATCCTGCACGCGCGGGTCGTTGAGCCGGTGCGAGGGACTGATCCCGCTCCCATCGAGCAGATCGCGCAGCTGCTCGGCGACGATGAACTGCCCCGGCTGCCCGCGCAGGCGGTGAACGCGGTCATCCAGAAACGCATCGGTCGCGCGGCAGGCATCGATCGACATCGCCGCGGCCACCAGCGCGGCGTTGAAGAGGTTGCGCACATCCTCCACCAGCAGCACACCCTGCGCCGCCATGAGGTGCGTGCCGTTGATGAGCGCGAGGCCTTCCTTCGCCTTGAGCGTCACGGGCTTGATAGCCGCCGACTTCATCGCCGCCGCGCCGCTCTGCACGCGCCCGTTCAGTTCCGCCTGACCCTCACCCATCAGCACGAGCGCGACGTGTGCCAGTGGTGCAAGATCGCCCGAGGCCCCGCACGAGCCGACCGAGGGCACCACCGGGTGAACCCCGGCGTTGAGCATATCGACCAGCCCGCGCACCACATCGATGCGCACACCCGAGCGCCCGCGGCTGAGCGAGCCGATGAGCAGCAGCATCATGGCACGCACCGTCTCGGTCGGCAGCGGCTCACCCACACCCGCGGCGTGCGAGCGGATGAGGTTGCGTTGCAATGATTCGAGATCGGTGTTCGAGATCCGCTGCCGCGCAAACGAACCAAACCCCGTGTTGATCCCGTAGTGCGCCTCACCATCGTTGAGCACGCTCTCGAGCGCGGCCCGCCCGCCGCGGATCTTTGCGATCGCGGCGGGGCTGAGCTTCACCGCGCTCCGATCGCCCTTGGCTCCGCGCGCCACCGCCACCACCTGCTCGATTCGGATCAACGCCTTCTGACCACCACCACGCCCCTCAGCACTGGCACCATCATCGGCAAGGTCTGTCCACGATGCACCCGTGATGGTGAACATTCGCGCGCGATGGGTCGGCTCGGCGCGACCACCGCGGGAGCCGCGACGTGTGGTGGACGGGCGAGGGGGGGTGGGGTTGGGGGGAGTGGGTTTGGGGGGGTTGGGGGTGGGGGGGTTGGGGGGTGAGCGTTTGGCCATGCACCAGTGTCGCATGACCGGGGTCCGACTTCAACTCAGTGGCGAAAATCGGCGGTGCTCATGGGTGCGATGACCACCACCTCGGCCCGCGCGCCCCTTCGGCCTCCGGCAACAGGTCCACCGGCCCGATCCCCGATCGCATCCCAGTTCCACGCCGCGCCGCACTCGGGGCACGTCAGGCACTGGTCGGCCTCGCACACAAGTTCGCCGAGTGCATAGGCGCAGCGCGGGCAGTGGGCCAGCATCAAAGCATCATCACGCACGCGCTGCGGCAGCAAACCCCCAAGCCCGAGCATTCCGCGCGTGGTGATAAGCGCAACCGCCACCAGCGGCGACATCACCGGGCTGATGATCAAGAGCCCCAGCCCCATGGCCGTGTCATGCACCATCAGCAGCACGAGAATCGTTAACAGCCCCACCCCGCCGAGCGCAACCCACGCCGGCGCAAACCGAACAAGCCGCCACACGCCACGCACCAGCCCACGCACCAGCCCACGAATCAGCCCACGAATCTGGCCACGAATCTGGCCACGAATAAGGCCACGCATACGGCCACGCCGACTCACCTCGACCCCGCCCCACCAGGCGCGCACGATCCACCCCACGCTCGAGAGCGGCAAGCGGATCGCCCGGTCACGGTCATCGTGGGTGCGGATCGAGAGGCGAAGCATCACCCAAGTATTCGCACCCCAACTCACGGACGATGCGATCAAATGAAAGAGCGGCCCGCGCCTTGCTGGCCGCGGACCGCCTTGATTGAACACTCCGGCGCGTGCGATTACGCGGCCATCTTCATGCCGCCGGTCTCGTTGACACCCTGCGCGGTGATGGCGAGGCCGCCACCGCTGGTGACTCCGAACATGATCGAGAAGGGCAGGCCATCAGGCCCGACGACATCGCTGCGCTGGCCGTTGATGAGGTAGGTCGCGTTGGCCGCGCCCGCGGGGACGGTGGCATCGCGATACTCGCGCTTGCCCGCCGCGTTGAGGAACTGGAACGAGGTGGCGCCCGCCAGCTTGCGGCGGATGATGTAGACCGTGCCCGAGCCGGGCGCCTCGCACTTCCAGCGGAGCGTGATCGCGCCGATCGGCTCAAGCTGCGCGGTGAAATCAAACGGACGGCCGGGCGGCGGGAGCGGCACCGGCACGGAAGGGGCCGGGATCTGGGCGAGGCCGTAGACGATGTTGGGCTTGTTCTGCTGCTCGGCGAAGGCCTTGATGAGGCGGATGGTGTCCGCCGCCGAGCGGCGCAGGTCGCGGATCGCATCCGCGCTGTTGGCGCCCGCAGCGCGGGCCGCCGCGATCGCCGTCTGCTGCTGGTCATACTTCGTCTTGGCCGCGGTGTAACTGTTCTTGAACGCTGTGGCATCGCCGGCGGAGAGCCCGATCGATGCGGCGTTGGTCGTCCAGACATCCGAATGTTCTTCGGAGAACTGGAGGAGTTGAAGAATCTTGACGGGAACAATATTCATGAGTCACCGCTTTCTGCTCTTCGCAGTTCACGCGGCCGTCTGAGGGCACGCGCGTGACCGCCGATCGCTTTCACCCGCCTCATGGTGCGCTCACAGTGAGCCACACCCAAGAATGCGGAGGGTGAGGGGTGAGAGGGTGGTGGGGGGCAACAGATGGGGCGAGCGGTCGGAAGTCCGAGCAAGGCATCGACCGACGCGCTGCGTGCGGCAAGCGGTCGCGCTGTTGAAACCCCCGAAGAGGCACGAGAGCGCCCGCACAACCCGCACAGACCATCATGCCCGATGCAGCTTCCGCGCTTATCGGCCCCGATGGATCGTCCGCCCGCGCGGTGAAGATCTTGAAACGATCGCGCCTGTGTCCAACTTCATCGCGCCAAACCATCAAACGATCGCGTGTTTCGGCATTTCAATCGCGCGTGGATGCGTGTTGGTCGCGCTGAAGCGCCAGACCATCGCGCGTTTCATCACTTCGATCGCGCCGAATCACCCCTTGATCGCGCTTTCCACAGGTCGGCGCGAGCCATGCTCCCCGCCATCTGGAACCTGAGCATCCTCGATGTCTCCGATGGTCCGGGCCGTGAAGCACCACATATTTATCAATCCCCCAGCCCCGACCTCTTTAGCCCCAACACTGGCTTGAGTTTGTTAACTTCCGATCGACGCGTGATTGCATCGGGGACGGACTCAAGCGCCGTCCCGGCTGAAGGCAAAGAGCAAGATGGTAAGTCGAACGGCGTGACCGCAGGCCCCCCCCACCCCCCCCACC
>JBBSBC010000079.1:0-14584 GCA_038251595.1 Phycisphaerales bacterium
AGGACTACCCGTACCGCGGTCTGCCAGCGTGTCGCTCCGGCACCAAGCGATGCCGAGCGCAACTGCTGAGGCACACTGCTCAAGGCATCTTCACTGACCGTATAGATGATCGGGATGATGGCGAACCCCATGATGATGCCAACCACCAGGCTGTTCCGCTGATTGAATGGGCCAAAGATCGAGTCGCGAGCATCCACCCCGATGCCCGTCAGCACCGTCGCAAACACCGCGCTCAAACCGATCGCAAATATAAGAACGCCCAAAAACTTAGCCAGCTCCGCCTTGGCCGCAAACGATCCGAAGCTGAGCGATGGATAACGACGGAGAGCCGGATCGATCAATCGAACGCGCAGCACCAGTGCCGCGGCATAGCCCGGCATCAGCATGAGCAGAAACCAACCCGGCCATGGCCCGCCGATCACCCCATCAAGCCAGAGCCGCACATCAGCCTTGTCCACCCCGTCTGATTGAACAGCCGCCTGAACTTTGGCATCCGTGATCGACCCCGAAGGTCGCACCACCTGACCATCGCGGAAGGCCAAACCTTCAGTACGCAGGCGACGACCATCATCCGGGCTGAGTGTCGGGCGCGAACCGATCCATGCTGGCCACTCTCTCTTGGGCACAGGCTCGAATGACCCCGCAAGCACCAGCACATCCGCCTCGGTCGGGCGAAAGAGCACCCGCTCGACAATCGGCCCGAGCAACGCGCTGGCGGCAAGCCCAACAAAGAGCACCAGCGTCACCAGCGCGAAGTGCTGACCAGACCGCAACCTGCTGGCCACACGGATCGGCAGCATCTGCCAGATGTGCGCCGCCAACAACGCTCCAAACGGCACAACAAATAGACCTATCAGAATCGACGGGAGCCAGTCGCGCGCAAACGGTGCCACAATCAACGCGGCGATAAACCCCAGCACAACCGAAGGGAGCGAGGCCATCGCTTCAACCACCGGCTTCACCCGGTTCCGCACCGTCGGATGCAGCATCTCACTCGTGTAGATCGCCGCGAGGATCGCCAGCGGAACGGCAAAGAGCATCGCATAGATTGTTGATTTCAATGTGCCGAAAATGAGCGGCGTCAGGCTGAGCTTCGGCTCGGCGCTGTCTTCACCCGACGACGATTGATAGTTCCATGATGGCGCAGGCTCACCCTCATACCACACCTTGCCAAAGAGCGACCGCACACCTGCTTCCGCGTGCTTAGGGTCGAACTCCCACGTCCTGATCTCGCCCGAATCGGAAACCGCCAGCACGCCGTCAAGTTTTGGCGCGATCTCGACGATCGATGTTGCCCGCGCCGTCGCGTCACCAGCACCGGGCATCTCTGCGATGGCCTTGCCACTGGTCATGTTGAGCACGAACACGCCGCCGCGATCATCACCAACAACAAACGAGCGGTCTCGTTGGCTGATGCCGATGCTGGTGATCGCCCCCGCGCCAGATGCCGTGCTCCCACCCGCAACCCCGAGCGCATACTCATGAGCAATCACGAGGTGATGGTAATCAGGAGTCGCCATGCCCTCATCGCGAGCGGCAAACGCGCCGATCACCCGTCCCTTGTCTGTCCCGACAATCAGCGTGCGCGAGCCGAGAATCATCTGCGCTGCGGTTATGGTCTCGCCCGGCCTGATCAGTCGCGTCGTATCCGCCGCAACGACCTCATCGCCCTGACTCGACTTGACGATGGCGTACCGCTGGGCTGTTCCATCCTTCCAGATCATGAAGATGTGGGCCGCATCGCCCGTGACAAAGACCCAATCGGCCCCATCCTCTCCACCACCACCACCTTTACCAGCAGGAGGAACCATCGTAAAGGGTGTTGACGAAAGACTTACACGCGCCGTCCCACCACCCAGCGGTCGCACGGTACGTACAAGACTGAAGACCCCCGACCCATCCGCGCGGGTGGCCACCAGGTAGTCCGATTCCCCTCCCGATCGCGAATCGATCTTCACCACCGCGCCCGTTCCGTGCTCCATCATCGCGGGCTGCCCGGGTTCAACGATCGGGCGAACAAGCCGGAACTGCTCCGCCGCGGCGTGTTCAACATACCCGTTGCCAAAGACCATCTTCTGTCCAACCGCAAGCCGATTGATCTCGGGCGTGCGATCCTCTGGCCCCAAGGACTCGCTCTCGAATCTGATGGTGCCGATCTGAACCGAACCATCGTCATACCCGATGGCGAGCCGTGACTGTTGTCTGGAGAATGACCAGCACGTCGGTGTCCGTCCCTCAACGGCGAACCGCTGCCGATCGATGATTCGTCCATCGGGTATATAAACCGTGGACACAAACCCGTCATCGCCAATGATCATGGCGGTGCCACGGTACTCGTCGGTCTGTCCGAAGAGCGGCCGCGTCGGTTCGCCCATCTTCACCACCGCGACCGGTCCAACCTCGCCACCTTCAAACAGCGGCAGAACACTTGCCCCCAGAAACAGCAGAATACCGAGCACGGCCGCGATGACACCCTGCCCACCAATGGTGATGATCAGCTTGGCCAGTCGATCAACAAACTTCACGCGCCCGCTCGTTCGACGCGTCGTGGTGCGAACAACCCGGCGCGACAGAGCGGGTGCAGGAACCCCGGTATCGCGTGGGTGCGAGTAGGGAGGGGGAGTCGGAGTTGGCACACCTGGGGTGGTCATGCGCCTGGGCATTCTGCTCGAAGAAAAGGAGCGGCTAACGATCCCGTCAGCCGCTCCGTTCAGGTTACTTCAAATGAGTCCGAAGCATCAGGCCAGAGTGGTTCAGAAATCGACCTTGAAACCGAGCTTCTTCAGATCCTGACGGGCCATCTCTGCGGTGATGGGGTAGTACCCATCCTTCACCGTGACCTCTTGACCCTGCTTGCTGAGAACCATCTTGATGAACTCAGCCCGGAGGGGCTCCATCTGGCTGCCAGCTTTGTAGTTGACGTAGACGAACAGGAAGCGGCTGAGCGGATACTCGCCCGCATAAGCGTTTGAAGCGTTTCCCTCGAACGCCTTCGCTCCATCCTTTGCCGCAACCTTCAGGGCCTTGACATCCGCCGTCTTGTACCCGAGACCGCTGTAGCCCATCGCGAACTTATCGCTCGCGATAGCCTGAACAACCGCTGAAGACCCGGGCTGCTCCTTCACGCTGGGCTTGAAATCCTTCTTGCTCAGCGCGTGTTCCTTGAAATAGCCATAGGTGCCGCTGGCCGAGTTGCGCCCATAGAGCGCAACCTTCTTGGTGGCCCACGACTGATCCTTCACGCCCAGATCGCCCCATGTCATCTCAGGACCATCAACGCTGAAGATCTTGCGGACCTGATCCATCGAGATCTCATCGATCGGGCAATCGCGATGCACAAAGACCGCAAGCGCATCGACCGCGACCCGGATGCCCGAGGGCTTGTAACCAAACTTCTTCTCGAAAGCATCGATCTCCGCACCCTTCATCTCGCGGCTCATCGGACCAAACTGCGCCTGACCCTCAACCAAGGCCGGAGGGGCCGTGGCCGAGCCCTTGCCTTCAATCTCGATCTTCGCGGCCGGGTAGCTCTTCTTGAACTCTTCGGCCCAAAGCGTCATCAGGTTGTTGAGCGTATCGGAGCCCACGCTCTTGATCGATCCCTCAACTCCGGAGACTGTCTTGTACGTCGGAAGGGCCGAATCGACTTGGACTTGCTGTCCATAGGCCGCGCTGCCAACCGCAAGAATCATTCCGACGCACGCTTTAAAAACTCGCTTCATGGAAATCGCTCCGTTGTTTTCCCGCCAGCCCCAGTCATCTGCCTCAACCCAAACATGGGCCAGGCTTTCTTGATACGGAAGTATCCCAAGCTCACGAAGATTTGGGGCGAACTTTGCGCTAATAGTTTGTAAAGACAGTCATCAAAACACAGAAAATCCACCCATTATGGGTGGACTGTTGTGGCTCGGAGCCGTGTTTGGATAATGTTTGCAAATCGCTCGCTGTGTGAAAGCCGAGCCCTCAGCCCTTCACCTTGAGCAACTCATCGATCTGCTTGACCAAGTCCGTGTTGTCTGGTTTGGTCTTCGCTGAAAAGCGGGCGACCACGTTGCCTTGGCGGTCGATCAGGTACTTTGTGAAGTTCCAATCGGGCTCAACCCCGATCGGGGCCGGCTGAGCGACAAGCTGTTTGAACAGGGGGTGAGCATCCGCACCCTTCACGCTGACTCTTTCAAACATCGGAAAGGTGATCTGATACTTGCTCGAGCAGAACTCGGCGATCTCCTTGCTGGTGCCCAACTCCTGATTGCGGAAGTCTCCCGATGGAAACCCCAGTACAACCAGGCCCGCGTCCTTCTTCTCATTAAACAGCTTCTGAAGGCCCGCATATTGCGGCGTATTGCCGCATTTGCTCGCCACATTCACCACAAGCACGACTTTACCCTTATACACATCCAGCTTCTCTTCGGTGCCGTCAAGCCGCTTGGCGGTGTGATTAAGAACGTATGGTGAGATGGTGGTCGTGGTCGATTTGTCGTCGGACTTTGCAGGGGCCGTAGGAGTTGCCGGACTTTCAGGGTTGGTCGCGGCGGGGGTTGCCGGACTGGGGGCCGGCTCAGTCGGCTTGGTGGCGGGTGGAGAAGCCGCGCCGGGCTGAAAGGCCATCGCCGCGCCGACAAGCGCAACGCCCCCGAGCATCATGCCCGCGATCACCGCCACCCACGCGGACTTGCTGGCCTTCTTCGGGGTGTGTTGTTGGTTGTTTCCGCACGAGCAGTTGCCGCAGGCCATGACATTTTCCTTTGTACAGTTTCTCGAAACGACCCATTGATGTTCGCCGAACAACCCTAGGTCGATGCGGACGACTAAATTTGTACGTATCTCTCACCCGACCCACCAAGTCACGCCAACCCTCCACCCCCCCACCCCCGCCCCCCCCCCGCGCCGCCTTGCAGGATGTTTACTCACCATGTCGCTAGAGTCATATATGGTCGAACTCACGCGGACCGTTCGGTTCTGCATCAACGGTGTTGGTGCCCGTACCGACTCTGCCGGCGACAACACCTTCGCGGCCCACCCATCGATGGTCGGGCTTGGGCGATTTTACGAGTTGGAAGTCCGATGCCTCGGGCGTGTTGACCCGATCTCCGGATACTTTCTCAACATCAAGGTGATCGATCAGGCTGTCCGAGCCACCGCCGTCCCCATGCTTGAACGGGCGTGTGATGATGCCCGCGCCGATCCGCAACTGCTGCTCGTGAGTATCGCCCACGAAGTGAACAACGCCCTCAAAGGGTGCGTGACAGTCGTTCGCTGGAAGTTGACGCCCTTCTATTCCTTGGAGCTTGACATGCACGATCCTGTCACGGTGCTGATGCGCCAACAGTTTGAGTTTGCGGCTTCGCACCGTTTGCACAGCCCCACACTGAGTGATGATGAGAATCGTCGCATCTTTGGAAAGTGCAACCACTCGGGCGGACATGGGCATAACTACCGCATAGAGCCATGCGTGGCCATCTCGGCCGGTCTCCCGGATGCGCGCCCGGCGTTCACCCTGGCGGACCTCGAGCGCGTGACAAGCCGGGTCGTCATTGATCGCTTTGACCACAAGAACTTGAACGAAGATGCCACCGAGTTTCAGCCTGTTGCCAAGGGCGGGCGCGGCCTCAACCCATCGGTCGAGAACATCGCCATCGTCTGTTACGAGCTTCTCCGTCCTGCCGTCAACGATGCTGCACACGCAAAGGCTGAACTTCGGAGCGTCACAGTCTGGGAAACAGACAAGACCTCATGTACCTATCCACCAACGAACGCAACCAACTGAGGTGAACGACGATCACTTCGCTGGAAGACCCATCAACTGGATGGAACCGTTGAGTGCCGAGCGGTCTGGCGGCTTTCGCTCGTGAAGTGACCAGCGTATGGCCCGTGCCCAACACCCTTCAATCGGCGTGATCTTCCAGTTCCACAGACCGTCGGCCGATGCTCCCGATCCCGGTTCCACAAACGCGCCAAGCACACTTCCAACCGACGCGGCCGTTGCCGATGCAGAAGTCTCAGGCCGCAGATGCGAGACGATCATCACTTCGCCGGGTGAACGTGTACTTAAACCGAACCCCACCCAGGGGTCAAGGCTCGAGGTGAGTCGGTTGATCGAAGTCTGGCCTTGTGCAAACCACGAATCCCGTTGCTTCAGGAACTCCACCGACGACTTTGGCGGCAGCACCGCCGCATACACACCGAGCGCGCGTTCCAACTCCTTCTTCCACGCAACCCGCATGGCCGCGGCCACGATGCACTCGGCCGGCGCGGATGTACCGAGCTGCGAGGCTGGCCAGTAGTTGGTCGTCAGCGTGAAGAGCGAGATGGTCCCCGGCGGGCGCGAGCGTGCCGACCATGTGATATCGAGGACCAGCAGTGCAGGCCCCAGATAAGCCACAACTGTTGCCGGGTCGCCGCGTGGCAGCGAGGGGTCCCTGGTCATCACGCCTTCAGGCTTGATGAGTCTCATGTGCAGCCCGATCATCCGCGCGTTGCTCAGTTGCATCGCTTCGAGCAGACGTGCGCCCCGCCCATAGTCTCGAGATCCATCCGATCTCGCGCGAGACTCAGGCAGAACATCAAAGGATGCTTCAAACTCACGCCGTAACGCGTTGAGGTTAATCGCCACTTCGATGCCGGGCGTTAACCCCGGATGGGCAGCATCAACCTTCGCCCGATGGGCAGGCCACTCGCTCGAAGCCGATGATAGTTCAGGCTTTGTATCAGCTGACTTGACGATCTTGACCGTCGGATGGCCAACAGCACTCGGAACACAGGAAAACGCAACGCTACGACCAGCGACCGCTTCATCCACCGCGCCCGCGATGGCCCTCAGTCCGGCAGCTTCAACCGCCAGACCATCGCGAGCCAACGCGATGAGCACAGCCTCCAGCGCCACTTTCCACGCGCCCTTGGCTTCGGGCGCAAGATCCTTCGGCAGTTCGATCGTGCAGAAAGCCAGCCACTCACCGGCCGCCTCGGGGTCGGGGGGCACCACCGTCGCGAGCGCGGCCCGCGAAACAGTGATCAATACCAGGAGTGAGCAAAGAGCGCGGATCATGGTCTCTCCGGCCAAGTGATGCCGATATCGGGTATCCTGATTGACCCAGCTAACATAGCACACGGATCAACCTCACGAAATGCCATACGGACACGCGCAATCACCTTCCCAGCCCGATCGCGTCCTCCTCATCCGTCCGAGCGCGCTGGGCGATGTCTGCCGCACGGTGCCCGTTCTGGTTGGACTTCGACGCGCGTTCCCACAAGCACACATCGACTGGCTCGTGCAAGACGCATTTGCACCCGCGATCGCCGCGCACCCCGCCCTCTCGCGCGTCGTCCCCTTTCCCCGCTCGGCCCTGGCCAAATGGATGAACGTTCGTACTTGGAGGCCCATTTCCACATTCCTCCGCACCTTGCGGATGGCTTCGTACGACCTCGTGCTCGATTGCCAGGGCCTTGCACGCAGCGGGCTCTTCGCCGCGGCCACCTCAGCGCCACGTCGAATCGGGCTCGCCGACGCGGCCGAGCTTGGCTGGCTGGGGGTCAATGAGCATGTTCACGGGTTGACCGGCGCACACACGGTCGAACGTATGCTGGCACTGCTTCGCGCCGCCGCCCCGCAGTCTTCCGAATTCTCAGGCGCCGATCTCCGGTTGTATTCATCACCCGCTGATCGCGAACACCTCACCACGCTCGACCTCGCGCCCCATCGCTACATCCTGCTCGCCCCAACATCGCGCTGGCCCGGCAAACTCTGGCCCGATGATCGTTACGCTCAACTCTCCCGGCTTCTCCTCGACAGTCCATCACTCGGTATTGACCGCGTCGTGTTCGCCGGATCAGCATCTGAACAATCGCAGTGCCCCACGCTCGAATCGCTCGCCCGCGCCGACCCGCGCATTGTGAGCCTGATCGGGCGAACAACCATCGGCCAACTCATGGCCGTTGTCGAGGGCGCAAGGCTCATCATCGCCAACGATTCGGCCGCACTGCACATGGCCGTTGGCTTCAATCGCCCGCTCATCGGGCTCTTCGGCCCGACACGGGTCGAACGTGTCGGGCCTTATGGCCGCAGCGATGATGTCATTCAGCACCTCACCCCCAACGACCGGCTGAACCACAAGGATGCCCACTCCGGGCGCACCCTCATGGCTCGAATCACCGTCGAGGAAGTTCTCGCGCAGGCCCTTGCGCGTCTGAGAAAGTTCAAGGCCGAGGTTCGCTCATCTTCACTGGTGACAGCCGGCTCGGGTCCATCGTGATGGGCTGACCATCGATCGCTCCGCCCGGGATGTACCACCCATCTTTCAGAAGCATGATGTGCAGTTCGCGCGCCGGCCGCACCATGTTGCCCTCGTGCGCGCCGATGGTCACCTTCACCTTGCCACCCTCAGTCACAGCGCTGTACGTCGTGCGAAGATAATTGCCCGTCTTGTACCCAAAGCCCTCGCCTTCATCTTCATACAGCGTTCCGCTCGCGCGCCCATCCTTATCCATCGCAATCAGCAGCGTGAGCGCGTGTTCGCCCGATCCCAACTTCGCTCCGCCCCCCCCACCCTCGGCCTTCATCGGCCTCTCGCCCGAGTACTGAAGCACAGGGCCAATGGGCACAATCGCACCCTCACGCACATAAAGCTCGGGCAGATCAGCATTGTCACCTTCACCCGTGAGGTAGACCCGCTGCCACTTCCCCGCGGGTCTCACCACGGCGCGATCACGCTCGGGTGTCAGCTTCCCAACCACCAGCAGGTCATCACCAATCGTGAACGCGTCATCCTCACTCCGCAGCGCTGGGTCTTTCGGATCAGCAAAGAACAGCGGGCGCGCAATCGGTAACCCTGTGCGGCTCGCGTCTTCGAACACCGTGTACAGATACGGCAGCAAGCGGTAACGCCGCTCAAGGGCCTTGCGGCACGTCGCCTCAACCTCGGCCCCGAAGGACCAGGGTTCCTTGTCAATATTGCCCTTGCCGGTGTGCCCGCGGCTGAAAGGCAGCAGTGTCCCAAGCCCGAACCACCTCGCAAACAGCTTTCCATCACCATTGCCATTGAAGCCGCCGATATCCGGCCCCGTAAACGGCGCGCCGCTCAGCCCGAGGTTCAGAACCATCGAGACCGATTGCTCAAGATCATCCCATTCCGCGCTGTTGTCGCCGGTCCAGGTCGCCGCGTACCGGTGACTGCCGATATAGCCCGCGCGTGTCAGCACGAATGGCCGCACATCCGGGCGCACGGCAGAGATGCCGTCGAACGTCCCCTTCGCCATCAACATGCCATACACATTGTGATATTGCGAGTGCGGGCCGGCGGGAAGCGTGCCGCCGTATTCCCACGCTCCACCACGATGCAGGTTGTCCTCGGGCATCGTCTTCGACTTCACATTGAAGACCGCCGGCTCGTTCATGTCGTTCCACACACCATCGATCCCCTGCGCCAAAAAGTCCTTGTACTGACCCTCCCACCACTTACGCACAGCAGGAATCGTGTAGTCCGGAAAGACACAATACCCGGGCCACACTTCGCCCTTGTACGTCTGCCCCTTCGCATCCTTCACCCACACATCCTTCTCTGTGCCGGTGTCAAACACCGGGTATCCCGGCTCCGCCTTTACGCCCGGGTCAATCATCCATATCCGGTGAAACCCCATCGTGCCAAGATCGGCGTTGAGCTTCTTCACATCGGGAAACCCGCCCGGCGAAGTGTCGAACGTGAAGACCTTGTACTTATCCATGTAGTCGATATCAAACCAGATCACATCGCACGGCAGCTTGCGAGAACGAAAGCCCTCCGCGATCTCGCGCACACGCTTCTCCGGAAAGTACGAGTAGCGGCACTGGTGATAGCCAATCGCCCACTTCGGCGGCAGGGGCATTTTGCCCACAAGGTTGCCCAGCCCTTTCATCACATCCTTCGGGCTCTCGCCCGAAATCACGTACACGTTGTAGGGTGAGCCATCACCACGAAAGACAATGCTTCCACCCGAACTCTCCGCGCCAGAAAGATCAATCTCGCAGCGCCACGTCGTATCGGCCAGCACACCAAAGCTTGTCCCATCGGCACGCACCGCCAACACCCACGGGTGGCTTTGATAGAGTGATGGATACGTCTCGTCATACCCATACGCATCGGTGTTCCAGCAGACCGTCTTGCGCCCATTGCGCAGCAGTGGCCCGGCGATCTCACCCGTCCCATACAGGCTCGTGCCTTCGGCAAGATCTAGCCGCGTGCAGAACTTCCCGTCCTCGTCTTTCCAGAAGAGCGGTGCATCCTTCCCCGCCGACCCCGCGGCCACTCCGCCCGCCTTCACCTTCAACCCAAGCGGGTCAATCAGTGCCAGCGACGGCGGGAGCTTGGCCGAATCGGTATCGCTCGCAACATAGCGGGTCGCCGCGCCGACAAAGCCCTCGCCGAGGTCGATCGACTCAGCCCGTCCCGGCGAACCCGCTTGCCCGAGCACTGGTTGAGCACAGACGGCGGCCAATGAAAGTGCGGCCACAATCAAAAATGTCAGCGTGTTTCGTGTCTGCATGGGCGGATGCTAGCCACCGCGCGAGCCGTCCGCCAATCCCGTATCGGGTACGCTGCACCCCATGTCAATTCGCCATCATCCTGTCTCCAATCCCGCACCGGTCGATCGATCCCTGTTCCCCCTCCGACCCGGCGAGCGACTTCTCGCCCTGCTCTCGGTGGTCGGCCTCATCGCCGCCGCCACCTTCGCCATCCTTAGCGGTGGAACGGAGTTTCTCTTCTACATCGTCGTCGTTGCCATCCTGATGGTCGTCGTCACTATTTTGCATCGCCGCGTTCGCCTCGCGCACTCGTCGCTATGGGCGCTCTTCGCGTGGGCACTCCTGCACATGGCTGGCGGCATGATCCCCTTGCCTCACCCGATCGTGAAAGGTGGTGGTGTCCTTTACAACTTCTGGCCTCTGCCCGGTCTTCTGCGCTATGACCAGTTGATCCACGCCTACGGCTTCGGCATCACGGCGTGGGTCGCCTGGCAATCGCTGCGCACCATCGTCAGACCGCCCTACACATCCTTCGGCCTTCTCGCGGCCGCCGCGATGGTGGCCGCAGGGCTCGGCGCGGTCAACGAAGTCATCGAGTTTGCGGCAACCAAGCTCGTCGAAAAGACCAACGTCGGCGACTACGACAACAACGCGTGGGATCTGGTGTTCAACCTGACGGGCGCGACCGTCGCCGTCATGATAATCCGGTTGACGGCCGCCGCTTCCCCTGCGCTTACTTTCCCGACTGCATCTGATTGATGAAGCTGTCCGCTTCCGCGATCGAAGCCTCCATCTCACGGATCAATCCCGCAACATCGTTCTGCACCTGCATCGCCGTCCCCTGCAAGCTCGCAATCGCCCGGGCGTTCAGGTTGTGCTTCAGAAAGAGCACCTGATCCTTAAAAGCCGCGAGCACCGGCGTCATCTTCCCCTCCGCCTGCTTCATCGCCCCGATCAGCCTTTCATACTGCCCCTTGGTCTCGTTGAGTTGCTGCTCGCTCGATTGCTTCAACGCCGCACTCTGATACTCCCCGATCTCGTTCTGCCACTCGCGAAAGAGCGAACTCGCGACGCGCTCGACACTCGTGATGCGGTCTTTCACCGTGGAGGCCCGGCTCTCCGACCGTTCATACGAGGCCTTCAGCTTCTTGTACTTCCCCTCGAGATCAGCTACCTGCGCATCCGCGCCAGCGCCCGTCACCGCGATAAACTCATCAAGCGCGGAAGCAAACTGGACCTTTGCCTCAGACTGCGCCTCGCGTGCATCCGTCACACGGTTCACCAGCTGATCACGCTTGGCCTGCCCCAGAACGCTCTCCCGCAGGGCGATCGATGTTGATGCGCACGCGGGCAGAACCGCGCCCGCCATCACCAACACGATAATCTTTAACATCTGATTCATGGTACCGGAGCGTAGCCATGTGCCCGGTTCTGCATCCCCGGCGAGGCTCTTCCACGCCGCAACATAAACTGTAGCACGCGAATGAGAGAAATTTCATTTAATCTTGCGATCTGACCGATCAGCACGGCTTAAGTCGTCGTATCAGGTCGTGTCCGGAGGTCGGCGTACGTTCGTCGGCGATCGTCCGGCCCATGAACCCGTGAGGAGTTTGACATGTCGGATTTGTTCCTTGGCACCATGTCGCGTCCCAGGTTCATGCTCAAACCTCTGAGCGCGGCCATCGCGACTTTTCTCCTCACCCTTTCATCTCAAGCTGTCGTCCAGGGTCTGGCCGTTCCCGATTCCGATTCCCGCTTTGATGCCGTCGGGCTTGTCATCACCGTTGCTGGCGACGGATCTACGTGCGGCGGCTTTATCTCCGGCACCGGCACACTCATCACGCACGATTTGGTCATGCTCGCGCGCCACTCGGTCGCTCAACTCGGCGGCCCTCTGCCTACAGCCCCCCGCACCCACCGCATTCGTTTCCGCCGCAGCGTCTCCGGCGGCGTCAGCAACCATTTCACCGACGATTGCGCTTCACCCTTCCAGGAAATCTCCGTCGCTGAGTTCATCGAGTCTCCCAGCCTCGGCCTCGACATGGTGCTTGGTCGGCTCGAATCCTCCCCGATCGGCATCACCCCCATCCCCGCCGACCCCGGATATGTGCCCGTTGGGCACGCCGAAGTTATCCTCGCTGGCTGGGGCTACGACGGGCTTTGCTTTGAATCAGGCGATCACTGGACACTCCGCACCAAGTCCGCGCAGCTCCCGTCCGATCCCTACGCATCATCCTGCTGTTTCATCTACAATGAATCGCTCTTTAATTCGGGCTGTGTCTCGCAGTCGGACTCCGACCGATGGGCCATCGGCAACTTGCACGATTCGGGCGCGCCCCTTCTCTTCACCATCATGGTCGATGGCCAGCCCAAACTCCGCGTCGGCGGCATTGTCAACTCCACCTCGTGGGCACTCCCAGTCTCGGTATGGAACTCAGCAGGCGGACAACCAGCCCTCGCCACGGTCATCAACTGCTCGGCAGACTTTAACGGCACCGGCATCGTTTCCGTGCAAGACCTCTTCGACTACCTCGCGGCGTATTTCAACGGCACAACCGACTCCAACGGCTTGGGCACCGTGAGCGCACATGACATTTTCGTCTTCATGCAGGCTTACTTCGCTGGCTGCCCGTAGCACTTGCCGCATGGCCGCGTGTCACGATTTCACAATCAAACCATCCATCCATCCAGCCCCCCCACTCCGGTGGTGACGAGCGCCTTTATGCGCGCGCCAGCGCAGGCGACCAAGCACCATTTGCGTTTTTCTCACATTTTCTTAAACCTCAATCGCCCAACGACTTACTCGGCTTCGCCAACCTCTCCGCGCGCGCTGGCGCGCGCACAAACGCGCTCCTTGGCCCCTTTGTAGTAGCACGTCATTTCCGTGCCCCGCCGCGCCGCGACGGGTTGCTCAAAGGTCCCCGCGCATTCTCGGAGGTTCCCATGACACGCTTGGCCGAACTCGAACTCGAAGAGAACTTTGCCCTCGCCGCGCTCCGTCGGATCATCACCACTTCCACCGAGCCCGCACGCATCACCGCCGCCGCCAGCGCCATCCTGCGCTTCTGCACCCAGGCCCGCCGCGAAGAGCGTGCAATGCAGGAACTCATCGACTCCCGCGATGAAGACCCAACTCAGTCCGAAGTCCCAGATGATAACGACTTCGATCCTGATGAAGAACCCATCAATACACGCCCCACAACACCCTCGGTATCCCCGGCCGCTGGCCTGTGTTCGAGCACTGTGCGTATTGAGAATGCACAGTCACCAAAACTTACCACGACACCCCAAGCTGTGCCACCGGCGTTTGCCATGAAAGGTCGTTGGCAAGGTTCGGCTCTTATATCTTCACCGTCAACTTCGTAAACTCCCGCACATCACCAATCTTCTCCATCGACAAAACCGCCGCGGCCAGTTTGTCGCACGCACCCTCGCCGATCACGCCGTCACCCAGCGCGTGGAACTTCACACCGATCTCTTCGGCCGTCATCGGGTCGCGCGGGTCGCCCTTCGGGACATCAACCCGCTTGGTAAATGACTTCCCGGCCGCGGTCGAAATAGTCACCTGGCTCGGCTGGAACTTGGGGAAAAGCGCCTCGAACTCCTGGTTGGCCACGACCTTGACCTTGTCCATCACCGGTTCGAGCGACTTGTCCATCACGCGTTCTTCCTTGAACTGCAAGGGTGTGACCATGCCATCGATGAGGCCAACGGCCATGCAGTAGGGCAGCGAGTGATCGGCGGTCTCTTTGCTGTCGGGGCGATACTTGTGCGGATCGCCGAGAATGTCGGCCGCGCGAGCGATGACTTCCACCTTGATCTCGGTCACATCCGCGGGCTTGATGGCGTTCTCTTTGACGCACTTCATCATCGCGGTGAGCGGTGCGTGCGAAAGTGCTTCGATGGGGAACGACTTCATGCCGCAGTCGATGATCTTGTAATGATCATCGACCCCGCACGGCAGGCCGCCGATGAGCAGGTCGGTATCGAAGGCCGCGGGCTGACCCTTGTAGTGCACATGACCAAAGACGGCGTACAAACCCTCCTTGCCATCGATCATGTGCTCGGGTCCGGAGTAGCCTCGCTGCG
>JBBSBC010000080.1:0-14544 GCA_038251595.1 Phycisphaerales bacterium
AGGGCCGCTTTGGCGGCCGCGAGATCGATCGTGGGAGGAAGCTCCTCGATCGTGAGATCAGCCTTGGAGAGGGCGTTGTTGATCGCATCTTTGGCGATGCCGCTGGCCATGGCGGCCTGATCCTCGGAGAGACCGATCTTGTCTGCCCCTTCTTTGGCGGTCTGATCGACCGACTTGACAAGCTGTTCTTTTTCGGACTTCAGAAACTCAGGGCTGAAGCGTGTCTTGATACCCTGGGCGACGCGGCCGGATTCATCGATGACGGCGATGGAGCCGATGAGGCGCGGGCCCGTGAGGTTTTTGGTGAGGGCGATGGCGCCGGCCACGACGAGCATGATGAGCGGGGTCATCAGCACACCGATGATGAAGCCCTTGGTCCAGATGGTGGAGGTGAACTCGCGCCACGCGACGTAGAAGGTCTTAAGCATGGACGGGTTGCTCCAGGGTGGTGTTGGTGCGAAGGTCTTCGCGTTTGATGGTCTGATCGCCGGTCGCCTGGACGAGGTCGATGAAGACGTCTTCGAGGCTGGTGCGTTTCAACTCGATCCGCCGCGCGGGAATGGCCATGGCCACTCGGCGCACCGCATCGATGGGGTCGGTGCCGTCGCGGAGTTTCAACTCGAAGGAATCGATATCGACGGGATCGACCGCGATGACGCCATCAATCGCACGCAGGGAGTTGGCCGCGTCGGGGTGGATGGGCTGAACGAGCATGGTGCGCGGATCGAAGCGTGCGTAAATCTCGGGCATTGTGGCATCGAGCACCTTCTGGCCGCGATGGATCATGAGGATGCGGTCGCAGAGCTGTTCGGCCTCGTACATGGCGTGGGTTGAAAAGAGAATGGTGCGGCCATCGCGGTGCTGCTCGTCGATCAGTTCTCTGATGAGCAGTCGGTTGACAGGATCAAGCCCGCTGAAGACCTCATCGAGAATGAGCAGATCGGGCTCGTGGATCACGGCCGCAATGAACTGAACTTTCTGCTGCATGCCCTTGGAGAGTTCTTCGCACTTCTTCCTCGCGACATCGCCAAGGCCAACGCGTGCAAGCCAGTTGGCGACCTTGGTGGAGGCGGCGGGAGAATCAATGCCCTTGAGCTTGGCGAGATAAGTGAGGAAGGAGAAGACCTTCATCTTCTTGTAAAGGCCGCGTTCTTCGGGAAGGTAGCCGATGCGATCCTTGCTCTCGACGGCGGAGGCCTTGCCGAGGACCGAGAGCTCGCCGGAATCCGGGAAGATGATCGACATGATCATTCGGATGGTGGTGGTCTTGCCCGCGCCGTTGGGGCCGATCACGCCGCAGATCGAGCCGGTGGGGATATTGAGGTCAAGGCTGTTGACCGCGAGCTTGGGACCAAAGGTTTTGGTGAGCCTGCGTGTGACGATGGCATCGGGCATGGGGCACTCCGGTGGAGTCGATGATATCAGCGTCGGTGGTGCTTTGCGTTGATTTTCGCATACGATAAGCGGCAGATGCCGCAAACACTCATGAACCTTCCAGAGACCCTGGTTCGCAAGCTCGAAGAGCTCTCGCGTCAGCACGCCGAGCTTGAAGAGCAACTGAATGATGCGGAAGTGCTGACGGATCATCGGCGCGTGCGCGACTTGTCAATCAGGAAAGCCTCGATCGCGGATGTGGTGGAGGGGTATCGGCAGTTTCGCGCAATGTATAAGGAGTGTGTGGAGTTGCGCGCGGTGATCGCGGCGGGTGAAGATGCGGAGTTTGCTGCGATGGCCCGGGCGGAGTTGCCGGTGATTGAAGGGCGTGCGGGTGAGACGATTGAGAGGGTGAAGAGCGCGCTCGTGAACGCGGATGATCTGGCGGTTGGGAGCGTGATACTCGAGTTGCGTGCCGGGACCGGGGGTGACGAGGCCGCGCTGTGGGCGCGCGACCTGCTGGATGTGTACTCGAGATATGCCGCGAAAAAAGGATGGTCGTTCGAGGTGATGGAACTGACACCCGAGACCAGCGCGGGGGGCATTCGGTCGGTGGTGGTGAACGTGCGGGGTGAGGGTGTGTGGACTGAACTGGCCTTTGAGGCGGGGGTTCACAGCGTAAAGCGCGTGCCCGCGACCGAGGCTGCCGGGCGCATTCACACGTCGACTGCCACGGTGGCGACACTGCCCGAGCCTGAAGAGGTGCAGGTCAAGATCGACTGGGCCAAGGATGTGACTGAAGATGTGACAACATCGCAGGGTCCGGGTGGGCAGAACGTGAACAAGGTCGCGACGGCTGTGAAGCTGGTTCACAAGCCGACGGGCATTGAAGTGCGGATGCAGGAGAGCAAGAGCCAGCAGCAGAACCGGGACAAGGCGCGGCGACTGCTCATGGCCCGGGTGTATGAGCTTGAGCGGCGCAAGCTGCACGATGAGCGGTCGCAGAAGCGGAACGCGCAGATCGGCAGTGGCGAGCGGAGCGAGAAGATCCGCACGTATCGGTACAAGGATGGGATAGTTGCCGACGAGCGGCTGCCCGGTGAATATCCGCTGCGCGATGTGCTCTCGGGCGATTTGGGCGCGATGTTTGGTGATTTGATCGAACAGCAGACCTCGCGCCGACTTGCCGAGTTGTAAGTTGTGCATGCGCACGCCGGCTTGTCATACACTGGTGTGAATGGCCACCCTCCTTTGTGTTCCCATCATGGTGCTTGATGAGCAGACCGCGCTCGCGGACGCCGCGGCGGCACGTGATGCTGGCGCGGACATCGTTGAATATCGCGTGGATGAGTTGTTCTCGGGATCGCTGGATTCGCGGGGTGAACTTGACCAGAGCGAAGTGCGCACGATGCTGAGGCTGGTGGCGGAGTGCCCGCTGCCATGCATTGTTACGTGCCGCGCCGCGGAGGAGGCGGGGGGGGTGGGCGGATATGACGGGGATGAGATGGCACGGGTGTCGCTTTATGAGCGGCTGGGAACGGCTGATGGTCAGAGTGAGCATCCGCCGCGGTATCTGGATATGGAGTTCGCAGCGTACACGCGATCGGCGAACATCAGGCAGAAGATCAACCTGGCGGTCGATCACCCGGCGCAGCGGCGTGATGTCCGGACGGGCCTCATCCTTTCAACGCATGATTTCGGCGGGAGACCGATGGATCTGCTGCGGCGGGTAGCGATGATGACCGATGAGCCTGCGGCGAGCGTGATCAAGGTGGCGTTCACGGCGAAATCCATCCGTGACAATCTTGAGATCTTTGACCTGCTGGCCGAGGGTGCCGGTGGGCGGCCGATGATCGCGCTGGCCATGGGTCAGTTCGGGCTGCTCTCACGCGTGCTTGCTCCTAAGTTTGGTGGATTTATGACATTTGCATCGTTGCGAAAATCTTCCGCAACGGCATCGGGACAGCCGACCGTGGCGGAGCTGACCGGTCAATACCGGTTCCGCGCCATCACCGAAAGGACGCGTCTGTTTGGGCTGATCGGCTGGCCGGTTGAACACTCGCTGGGTCCGCTGATCCACAACGCGGGCTTTGAACTGGTTGCGCCTGAAGAGCTGGGCGGTGTGGCCGAAGCGGGGTCGTTCAACGGGGTGTATCTCCCCTTGCCGGTGCCCCCGGAGTGGGAGCACTTCAAGGCGACGCTGTCGGCGCTGATCGATCATCCGCGGCTGGACTTTCATGGCTGCTCGGTGACGGTGCCGCACAAGCTGCACCTGGTGCGGTTTGCACGCGAGTCCAGCGCGCTCGGGGCGGACGGAATCGGTTGGTCGATCGATGAGCTTTCGCACGCGTGCGGGGCCGCCAATACGCTGGTGATCGAGCGCGATGAAGCCGGGGTGGCGCGCCGGGCGCGCGTGATGAACACCGATGCGAAGGCTGCGGTCTCGTGTCTTCGAGAGGTGGTGGGCGAAGTGGTGGGTGACCTGCATGGCAAGCGGGTGGCGATTCTTGGCGCGGGGGGCGTGGCCCGTGCAATCGCGGCGGGGCTTTATGATGCGGGCGCACAGGTGACGGTCTTCAATCGCACGGTGGGCAATGCCGCCGAACTCGTCGCGGATCTTACGAACTTTGTGCGAACTCGAACCGATGGTGCGAGTCGAATGTTGGTCGCGGCTGATCTGGCAGAATTTGGTACAGAACGGTTTGATGCCGTCATCAACTGCACGCCTGTGGGCATGCGTGTGGCGAAAAATCTGCCTGAATCAGAATCGCACGGGACGAACCGCATGCCGGTTACGCTCGAACAGGTGAAGGGTTGTGCATCGGGTGGGCGCGAACTGGTGGTGATGGACACCGTGTACAACCCTCGAAGAACTCCGCTGCTGCAAGCGGCTGAAGGACTGGGCCTGCGGACGATCGATGGACTTGGCATGTTTGTTCGGCAAGCGGGCGAACAGTTTTCGGCGTGGACCGGGCGTCCCGCGCCGTTGGCCCTGTTCGAGCGGGTGGCGGGTGAGGCGCTCAAGGATCGGTAACCGCCATGAGCAGGAGTACGCGGGTTGCGGTTGGGTCGAAGGCCGATCGCACTGGCGTAGAAAATGCCAGACCTTCGCTCGGTCTTTCGCGTGGCCCTTCGCGTGGCGTTCTGTTTACAGGGCTTTATTCGTGGTACATACTGGCGGCCACACTCGATGTTGTGCTCACACACACCATCCTGCATCACTTTGGCGGGTCGGAAGTGAACCGGTTGGCCGATGCGCTGATCCAGCGGCATGGCGTAGCGGGAATGATCGGACTGAAATATTCATCGATCGTGCTGGTGGTGATCATCTGTGAATATGTCGGCCGACGCGATACACATCTGGGTCAACGGCTTGCGATGGTCGCGATTGCGATGTCGGCCCTGCCGGTGGGTGTTGGGCTGTTGAGAGTCCGAGCGTGGAGCGATTCTCAACTGCCGATCGTGGTGGGTGAATACGCCTGCGAACAGCCGCTGCGGCCATGGCCGTCGGCGCGGGTGTGGACAAGGAACCGACTCGGTGACGAATCGATCGAGCAGCCACCGGTGAATCGTGATTCTCTTCCGGGCGAGCAGGCCGCAAAGCCGATGTGCATTTGGTAAGGGTGAGCGCGGGCGTTCGACTATTCGGCAATGGCGATGCCGCTGGTGCGGAGCAGGGTCTTGAACGCATCGCCGAAGACGAAGTTGTGCTCTGGAAAGGCCGCGCCGCTCATGTTTTGATCGAGGTGGCTGAAGAGAAGGTCGATGATGCCGATCGGGCAGTAACCGCGATCGGGATGGGCATGGTCGAAGAGATCGACGGTGCCACGCGTGCTTGCGCCCAGGTTGTCCATGCGTTCGATGAAGGCGGTGTAGCGCAGGGTCGTGCCCGGGGTTGCGTCGGCCGTGAGTTCGGCCTTGCTGATCTTGGCGAGAATGACCTTCTCGCGAAAGCTTTCGGCGTGCCCGACAAGGATTCCGGCCGTCTGCGCCATCCCCTCAAGAATGAGGCTCGCCGGCATGATCGGGAGCGCGGTCAAACCATGGATGGCATCACTGGCGAAGTGGTCGTGAAGATGGTCTTCGGCCAATGAGACATTTTTGACCGCGACCATTTTCAGGCGCGGTTGAAGCTCGATTACACGGTCGATCCACATCCATCGCATAAAGCCATCGCACAAGGGGTGGATTCAGAAGACGTGTGTGGTGATCAGGCGACGTTGAGTTTCTTGGCGACGAAGTTCACAAGGGCATCGACGGTGAAGATGCCGCCAACGCGCGAGACCTGCGGATCTTTCTCGAAGGCCGTGAAGTCGACGTGCGGCATACGGGCCTTGAGCGCGGTTAAGCCTTCAGGCGTCACCTTTCCGTTCTGAACAAACTTGGGATCCTGAGCGACGCCTTCAGGAAAGAGTTCGCCCTGAGCGATCTTGATGCCGAAGGACTGTTCAAGTTTGAAAACAATGTCAAGAAAGTCGATCGACTCGGCACCGAGATTGCCTACGAGTGAAGCCGTAGGCGTCACCTCGTCATCGTCAACGGCGAGCGCGTCAACCAACACATCCCGAACTTTCCCGAAGATATCGTCTCGTGTCATAGGGGGGCAAGTGTATCCGGTTCAAGGCATCGTGTGTCGCCCGGCGGACCCACCGAAACAGGTGGGTTGGAAGGACGGGGTGTCGAGCACGACGAACGGGTTGTCAGGCCTGATGCACGCGTGTGCGGATTGGCCGGAGGGTCAGGCGGCCCGAAACGGCGGTGACCGGATCGCTGGCTGAAGGTTCCGCGCGCACGACAACCCCCTCGCCCTTGACATCGAACGATCCATCGTCGTTGGCTTTGTGGAAGTGGACTTCAACGCGAAGGGTCTCGCCCGGTCGAACGAATGAACCGTACTTGAGAGCCCGCACACCGCCGAGGACCAGGCGTGTATCGCCAGCCCGTGTCGCCAGAAGGCGACGCGCGGCCTGGACCAGGCACTCCACCATGATGACCCCGGGAAGAACAGGGAACGATGGGAAGTGGTCCTGCAGGTACTCTTCGGCCGCGCTGACCTGCTTGATCGCAACGATGCGTTCGTCGGATTGCTCAAGCACGGCATCAACCAGTTCGAAATGCATGATTGAAGGATAGAGCGCAAGACACGGGCGGAGTGGGGGGCAACACTAACGACGAACATCCGCCGCTTGCCACCGCCCAGGCCTTGAGCAGTCACGACTTGCCCAACCTCATTGACGAAGCCATCTGTCTCCGCACGTGGGACTGGTCTGAGACCAGCCAGACCGCGGCCCTGTTCACGCGCGAGCGCGGGGTTGTGCGTGTGCTCGCGAAGGGATCGCGCCGAGCAAAGGCTCCGTACTCGGGCGGAGTTGAGATTCTGACCCGCGCAGAGATCGGGCTGATCCTTCGACCAAACTCCGAGCTTGCGCTGCTCACATCATGGGATCTCCACCAGACCTTTCCGGCCCTGCGCAACGTGCTGGCGGTTTACAACACCGGCTTGTACATGGCCGATCTGATCTTTCACTTCGTGCGCGATCACGATGCCCACACCCGGCTCTATGAAGCGTTGCTGGTCGCGCTCTCGCGGATGAAGGGTGCGATCGATGCGCCGCAGGCCTTGCTGGGTTTTCAGTGGACGCTGCTCAACGAAACAGGCTTCAAGCCCGAGTTCGCGGCCGATGTGCGGACAGGTGTTGCGATCGAGGATGAGTCCGAGTACCACTTCAGCGCTTCGCTGGGCGGCATTTTCTGCCGTGATGATGCGTCAGATGAGACGGTCTCAAGGTTCTGGCGTGTGCGCCCGGAAACCATCAGGCTTCTGCGGTCGTTGGCGTATCCGCCAGCATCTGAATCAGAAGGATCTTTGCCGGAACTCGACACGTCCATGCAAACGGTTGACCGCGCGAACAGGTTACTTGCCTCGTATGCGCGGCATGTTCTCGGGTCGCAACTCACGACCATGGCGGTGTTATTTGGAGATCGGCTGGCGCAATAACCCGGTCGGGACGCACTTCCTCAGCATCCCGCCAAAGTTAGCAGGGTGCTCGGTCGATCAGAACCATGCACGGAACGGGCCTGGACTGCCCGTTCGCGGAGTGACCCAGATTGTCTCTCCTATGAACCCCGAAGTGCTTGAAAAAATTCTTGCCTGCAACAAGCTGCCCACGCTGCCCGCGGTCGCCATGCGCGTGGTTGAGCTCACCAATAACGACAACGTTTCGATGAAGTCGCTGGCCGACGCCATCCAGAACGACCAGGCCCTCGCGGCCAAGGTTCTGCGAACCGTCAACTCGAGCCTTTACGGCCTTCGTCAGCGATGTTCGTGCATCAATCAGGCCATCGTGATGCTCGGACTCTCGGCCGTCAAGACGCTGGCTCTGGGTTTCACGCTCGTCGGTGCGATCAAAGATTCCGCGGACGACGGGCTGGACATGGGCGAACACTGGCGGCGTGCCCTCTGCACCGCCATCGCGGCCAAGGCCATCGCAACACATGCCCGCCTGCCCAATCCGGAAGAGTGCTTCCTCGGCGGACTGCTGCAGGATATCGGCATGATCGCGCTCTACATCACGCTCGGACACGACTACACGCGCGTCATTGCCGAGGCACGCGGCGATCATCGGGCCATCGTGCGACTCGAGCTCGCCTCGCTCGCAACCCAACACCCCGATGTCGGGGCCATGCTTGTTGGACGTTGGAAGCTCCCCGATGCACTGGTCATGCCCATCAAGTATCACGAACGGCCGACCGCCGCGCCGCAAGAGCATATTTCAACATGCCGCGCGGTGGGGCTTGGAAACCTTGTCGCGGACATCCTTTCCATGCCGCCCAACGCGGTGGCCCTGCGCCGCTACTACAAGTCTGCGGAGAGTTGGTTCGGGATGACCGAGCCTCAGGCCGACGATGTGCTCAAGCTCGTCTCGCATCAGAAGCGCGAGGTCGCCGCGCTCTTGAGCGTGCCAACCGCCGCGGTTGCTGATGCGGCCGACATTATTCGTCAGGCACGCAAACTGCTTGGTTCCATGGATGTGATCGAGCAGTACGCGGCAACGGATGATGGCGGGCGCAGCCCGGGTGTTGATGCCTCACAAGACCCCCATACGACCGATGAACTCACGGGTGTTGCGGGTCGGCGCCGGTTCGACCAGACGTTTATAGCCGCGTTCGAGCAGGCCCGCGCCGCGCCCACACCACTCGCGTTGGCGATCTTTGCCGTCGATGGGCTTGACCAGATCACCACCGACTTCGGGCCTGATGTCCGAGACACGGTGCTCATCGCGATCTCCGGCCGGCTTGAACGTGCCTTTGCTTCAGTACACGCGCTGGTCGGCCGCTTCGACACGGATCGATTCGCCGTGCTACTTCCAAAACTCGACCGTTTCTCCGCCGTTCGTCTCACCGAAGAAGCCAGGCGCACCATCACCCGTGAGCCTGTCGGTCTAATCGCGGCGCGGGCGGGTTCTCCACCGACCTTGAGTGTCACCACCAGTGTCGGTCTGGCCACGCTTGATGCTGAATCTGCCGCAAGGTTTGATGAACCCGGCGCACTTCTATCCGTCGTCGAGCAGGCCGTGCGCGATGCCCGCAAGTCCGGCACAAACGCGCTCCGTGTCTTTGCCCCGGCACGCAAAGCCGCGTAATGCAAAGGTCAAAAGGCGATCAAGTCGCCGCGGGCATGAGCCACCCAAGCGTGCGCGGGCGAGTCGGGTAGTCGCGCAGGAGGTTTTTGAGATCGGCAACCGTCACGCGGTTGATGCGCTCCAGCTCGCTCTCCAGCGTGGTGTAGCGGCCTTGATACGTCCACTGCCTTCCGAGCCGCTGCATGCGCCCGCCCGGACGTTCACCAGCCACGGTGACACCGGTTGCCGCCTTGCAGCGAATCTTCTCAAGATCGTCGTCGGTGATCGACTCGGAGAGTTTGTGGATCTGCTCTTCCATGACGTCAAAGACTTCGTCGCGACGATCGGGGTCGCAGCTCAGATAGGCGAGCATGTCGCCGCACCCGTCGCGTGGCTCGAAGCCCGCATCCGCGTTCTCGGCCAGCCCGGTCTCGATGAGTGCCCAATGGAACCTGCTGTTGTCAGGCCCGCCGAGCACGTGCGCCAGCAGGCTGGCGGCGTACCGCTGTTCATCCGTCGAGGATGGCGCGCCCCAGATCGCGACCATATACGCGCGGTTGATCTTGGGATTGCGCATCTCAAACGTCGAATCTCGCGTGCCCGGCCCGCCGGGCACACGAACCGCACCGGTTTTCCGCCACTTGCCGCAGAGCTGATCGATCTCCGCCACCGCCGCGTCAAAGTCGAGCTTGCCCGCGAGTGCGATCACGGTGTTGTCGGCTGAATAGCGATGGTCGAAGTAGGCACGCATCTGCTCAGCACGCAGCTCGGTGATGGTCGCCTTGGTGCCGAGCACCCGGTGGCCCAGCGCGTGCATCGCTTGTCCCTCGATCGCGTAGCGTTCCTCCAGCACACGCTCATACAGGACCCAGAAGGGATTGTCCTCGTACATGGCGATCTCTTCGAGGATGACGTTCTTCTCGGTATCAAAATCGCTCTGACGCAACGCCGGCCGCAGCATGTCGGAGAGGATCTCGTTCGCCCCACCCTTGCCGAGCAGCAACTCCGGCAGCACGCTCGCATGAAAGCAGGTCATCTCCGCCGAGGTGTAGGCGTTGTTGCGCGCGCCTATGCGGTCAAAGTCCTGGTTGATCTGCTCAGCCGTGCGCGTGGGTGTGCCCTTGAACATCATGTGCTCAAGAAAGTGGCTCACACCCATGACCGACGACTCTTCATCCCTCGCGCCGGTCTTCACAAAATATCCGACCGCCGCCGAATGTGATGAAGGGTCAACCTCCGCGATCACCTTTAGCCCGTTTGCGAGTGTTGCCTGCTTGAACGTAACATCCATACCCGCAGTTTAGCGGCCAATAGCCGCGACGGCGGCGCGGCGGCGAACAAGGCTGCAGAGCGTGCCGGGGCGAGCTTCCCGAGGCTGGTCGGCACGAATACTCTGCCCCTCGGTTTCAGCAAACACCCGGCCCCTCAGGGGCCGTTGCCAGCACCCCCGTCGATCCTCGAAAGGAACCCTCCATGCCGACCAAAACCGCTGCGTATGCCGCACTGGCCGCGACCACGCCGCTCGCTCTTGCTTCCATCGACAGGCGTGACGCGGGTCCGCGCGATGTGCAGATCGACATCCTCTTCTGCGGTGTCTGTCACTCCGACCTGCACACCGCGCGGGGCGAGTGGCCCGGCATCACCTTTCCCGTTGTGCCAGGGCATGAGATCGTGGGGCGCATCACCAAGGTTGGTGGCCAGGTCACGGGCTTCAAGGTTGGCGAACTGGCCGCCGTCGGCTGCATGGTCGATTCATGCAAAGCCTGTGCAAGCTGCACCAGCGGCGAGGAACAATACTGCGAACGCGGCAGCACGTTTACCTATAACAGTCCGGATGTCGCCAATCTTGGCACAATGACCTACGGCGGTTACTCCAAGAGCATCGTGGTTGATGAACGCTTCGTGCTCCACGTCTCCGAAAAACTTGATCTCGCGGCCGTCGCACCGCTGCTTTGTGCGGGCATCACCACCTACTCGCCGCTCAAGCACTGGGGCATCACCAAGGGCAAGAAGGTCGGCATCGTGGGTCTTGGCGGGCTCGGGCACATGGGTGTCAAGCTCTCTCACGCCTTCGGCGCGCACACCGTCCTCTTCACCACTTCGCCGAGCAAGATTGAAGATGGCAGGCGTCTTGGCGCTGATGAAGTGGTGATCTCGAAAGACGATGCCCAAATGAAGGCCCACGCTGGCAGCTTCGATTTCATTCTGAACACCGTCGCCGCATCGCACGATCTAGATGCCTTCACCAATCTGCTCAAGCGTGATGGCACGCTCTGCCTGGTCGGCGCGCCCGAGCATCCTCACCCTTCGCCCAGCATATGGAACCTGCTCTTTCGCAGGTTGAGCATCTCAGGCTCGCTGATCGGCGGCATCAGAGAGACGCAGGAAATGCTCGACTTCTGCGCCGAGCACAACATCGTCTCCGACATCGAGCTGATCTCAATCGACCAAATCAACGAGTCGTACGAGCGGATGCTCAAGGGCGATGTGAAGTATCGCTTTGTGATCGATATGGCGACGTTGAAGTGAGCAAGACTCGCTTTCGTTGGCCAATCGCCCGTCACTGCGTCCGCATAACCACCGCGCAGGTCATCCAACCCCTACGCGCAGCCCTTCAACTGGGCGGTTTGCTGGCCGCGCATTGGGCTGCGCGTATGTTGAATGCGAGGCGAGCATCGCCAACAATCAAAGACCCGACCCGCAAGGCCCACACGCCCCGAAAGGCCCGCACGCATGGACCCTCGCCCACTCCGCCCATCAGCTTTGACCGCCGGTCAGACCGACTTCGCGCACGCGCTCGAAGGTCTCGAACCGCGAACATTGATGACCGCGGCCACAAGCCTGCCGCACTGGAATCCCTCGATCACGAGAGCGCAGATCGAAGAGTTCATGAACTCGTCGGATCTCGAAGACCTGCAAACATCGAGCGCGACATCCGATGACGATATGTACGCATTCAACCGCATCGCCCAGATCAAGCGCGAGGCGGTGGTTGAAGTCTCGACCGATGATGAGCAGTCATATGCCGATCTCGACTGGAGCGATTCGTACATCGATGATGCCGCGGATCAGTCACGGACTCGCGGCCTTGTGAGCTCGAAGCCTGTCGTGTTAGGCCGGGACGATCGAGCGCTCAACGATCTCTCCTGGGCGCGAGATCGTGATCCGGCCGAGACCATCGCCGCCGAGCATCGCGATGCTTCTGTGCTGCCCGCCATCGTCGCCGCCGCTCACGTCAAGCCCGGCGAGGCCATCGCGATTCTTCCCGATGCTGTGAAGCCCGACGACGATCAAGATTCGGATGAAAAGTCTTCTTGGACCGGCGGTGAAGAGAGCGTCATCATCCGCTCCGATTTCACAAGCCGCTGAGCAACCTCTCGCACACCTCTCGCGGCCGCGCCGACCCGCAGACCACGCCCGAGACCGCCACGCCCCGACAGCCGATCGCGCGAATCTCGCGGATATTGTCGGGTGTGATGCCGCCGATCGCCAAATGCGGCACGCACTGCAGCGATTCATCCGCAAGGTACGCACGCAGATATTCGGCCCCGCTCACGGCGCGCACTTTCGTCGTGCTGGCAAACATCGCGCCCACCCCGCACATATCGGCCCCCGCTTCAACCGCGCGATGGGCCTCTGCGAGCGAGTGCGTAGAAGCCCCGATCAGCAGCGCATCGCCACAGATTCGGCGAGCCTCAACGATCGGCAGATCATCAACGCCGAGATGAACCCCATCGGCGCCCGCCGCCAGCGCGACATCAACCCGGTTGTTCACGATGACCGCAGGCTTCGCAATGCCTTCACTTTCCCTCCCAGAGGAAGGGGGCAGGGGGGAGGGCTCATGGCTCAGAGAAGCCTCATCATGATCGTGACCCACCGAACCGCGCTCCATCCAAGCCTTGTCAACAACCATCATCGCCGCTCGCACGCGTTCGAGCAACGCGCCGTCGCTCATGCCCGGCTCGCGCACCTGCACACAGTCGGCCCCGCCCAGCACCGCCTCACGAACCACTTCCTGCCATGGCCGCACGCAGTGCGATTCAGTCACCAGCACGCACAGCCTCCACTGTCGTGCCCGCCCCGTGCCCAGCGCAAGCACAAGATCTTTCTCTGCACTGTAAAGCTCGTACCGCAACCGCTCGATCTCACGCCAGCCTCCCCGGCTCGACTTGGCACATTCTTCAAGCACACGCAGGGCCTCGCCCGCCCGCTTGCCCGCCGCGATCGCCATGGCGCGCACTCCCCCGCGCTCGCCTTCATCGCTGGCCTTGATGCTCGTCCCCACATCGCGGGGCGTATCGCGATGCGCCATCAGGCCCGATGTTCCCAGTCCAAAGTCGTCAACCGCGCCGCGTAATCCGTGCCGCAGATGCTTGATGCGCCCGCAGAGCGCACCATCACCGAGTCTGAACCTGGCGACATCCTCCATCGTCCGCAGAGCCTCGCGGGCGCGGTTGGCATTGGCATCGACCATTCGGGCAAGTTCGTGCGGCTGGAACGTGGACATTGTTCGATCCTACGCCCATGCCCGGCCCGCGTTACCATGCGGCCATGCCCATCCCCGCACTCTCCACCACCGCGCCCGCTGAACCTTGTGTTGTCGTCATCTTCGGTGCATCCGGCGATCTGACGCACCGCAAGCTCATCCCATCCTTATACGATCTGTTCCGCCAGGGGCTCCTTCCCCGCGGCACTCAGGTCGTCGGTGTCTCACGCACCGACATGACCAACGAGGCCTTCCGCGAAAAGCTCTTGCCCAGCGTCAGGAAGTTCGGATCACACTTTGATGACTCGGTCTGGACTGAGTTTGCACGCGCCTTGCATTACCATGCCGCCGATGCTTCGAGCAACGAAGCCATGCACGGCTTAAGCACACGCATCAACGATCTCGCGAAAAGTTCCAACATCCTCAAGCCCTC
Organism: Phycisphaerales bacterium; assembly: GCA_038251595.1. Taxonomy (GTDB): domain Bacteria; phylum Planctomycetota; class Phycisphaerae; order Phycisphaerales; family UBA1924; genus JADLCX01. The sequence continues at coordinate 13,916 of JBBSBC010000080.1, forward strand.
CGGCTCACCGAACATCCTCTTCTACCTGAGCGTCTCACCCAACCTCTATGAGCCGATCATCGCCGCCATCGGCGCGGGGCAGATGGTGACCGAAGGGCACCGCTGGTGTTCGCTCAATCGCAGCCAATCAAGCTGGCAACGCATCATCGTTGAAAAGCCATTCGGAGTCGATGTCACAAGCGCCATCTCGCTCAATCAGGCACTCGGACGCGTCTTCGATGAAGAAGCCATCTTTCGCATCGACCACTATCTCGGCAAAGAACTGGTGCAAAACATCCTCGTGATGCGCTTCGCCAACGCCATCTTCGAACCTCTCTGGAATCGCGAGCACGTCGATCACGTTCAAGTGACCGCGGCCGAAACCGTCGGTGTCGGCAGCCGCGCCGCCAACTACTACGACTCGGGCGCGGGCGGAGCGCTCCGTGATATGGTCACCAGCCACTTGCTGCAGATTCTTGCGATGGTCGCCATCGAGCCACCCTCCATCTTCGGTAGCGCACCAATCATGCGCGAAAAGATCAAGCTTTTCAACAGCGCGGTCCCCATCCGCACCGAAGATGCCGCAAACTCCGCGGTCTTCGGACGCTACGGGCCTGACCCCACCACCAAAGACCCCGCGTACATCGCCG
>JBBSBC010000081.1:0-14296 GCA_038251595.1 Phycisphaerales bacterium
ATTGATGATGATGCCCAGTCCGTGACCGTCACCTCGATCGCGCACCGGCGCGATGTCTATGAGTAGATCTTGTGGCCCTCACCAACGGCGAATGGCACGCGGGGTGGTCAGCCTGCGTGTGCCGCCCGCCCTATGCGGCGTCTTTACGCATCGCCGCGCATGCCGCGCAGCCAGAGTCCCAGCCGCGCCGCCCAGTGGCGGAAGACGAGCTTGGCATCAAAGTACGGGTCGGATGTGCCCTTGCGAAACTCGTTTTCGCCCTTGTCGCGCTCGACGGCGGCGGCGAGTCGCTTGCCGGTCACGCTGTTGCTGATCTCCATTTCGCAGGCGGCGCCGCCCAGTTGAACCTCGCTTCCCGAGTCGGCGGAGCGTCGCCGCGTGCGAGAGATCTCCGTGATGGCGCCGCGGATGCGAGCGACCCGCGCCCCCGGTTCGGTGACAACGCGAAAGCCACTTATGGACAGGGCTTCGGTGACTTCGGATCGCAACTTTGAGGCCAGATCGGCGGCGGTGTCCGGGTCGATCGGCTTGCAGTCGGCCGTCGTGGTCGCGAGCACCTGGATCGGATCGACAATGAACGCGTCGTAGTCCATCAGTTCGACCCACTGCTCGTACCAGGCTCCCGGGTGCGTGGGCGAGGGCTCGAGCCGCGAATAGTCGGTGAGGAATCCGGAATAGCCGGTCTGCCCGCAGAACTCGGGAGCACCGGACTTGCTCGCGCACCCAAGCGCTGTCGCCAGAAGCGCCAAGACCGGGACAATCAATCGACGTGAAGAGAATGGAGCGGTTCGGGTCATCCCGTATGGTATGGGTGGCCGAGTTCTAAGCCGCAGCAATTCACGGTCAACTTCCGTGGCCAACCTCTCGCCGGAGAATGATCCCTCATCGGCGCCACCATCTCGCGGCTGATCATCGTCGCTGTCTCACTCATCCTCCGCACAGCCAGTCTGAAGCCGACAGGGTGTTGCGTGCGAAGAGGTACACTTGCAAGCGTCACGGCTCCTCCCCGCTCCCTCAACCAGCCTCACCGAACTCGCCTCGGAGATGCGGGATACCTAGACGGCCTTGCGGGCTCGTCGCGAGCGGAGTTGGTCCTTCAGCCGCCAGTTGGGGTGTGGCGGAACATACTCCGCGGTTGCGCCGATGCGGTCGAGTAACGGGCGGATGGCCTTGAACTCGCGCTCGGTCATCGGGATCATCACCACAAGCCGCTCGCGGTGCTTGGGCAGGTTCGCGACTCCGAGCAGGCGTTCGCCCGGGTCTCCACTGGCGGAGAGAAGATCGACAAGGTCGGGGTCGAGTCGGATGCGCCACCGTCAGTCCCGCAGATATTCCGCGTGGTGGTTCGGGATGGCCTTCATCCAGTCAATCTTGCGCTTTGTCCGCTTAGCTTTGGTTCCCGAGGTTTCCTTCATAGATTCTCTGTTCCGACTTGTTGGCGCGGCGAGCGCTGATAATCCGGCTGGTGTGCGCATTGATCTCGGTGTAGCCAACGGTGAGTGTGCGGAGGCGCCAGGCAAGCCCTATGACGATGTAGCGGTCTTCATGGGTTGAGTGGTCATCATCAAAGACGATGATGGCGAAAGGATCTTCCACCGTCTCCTGAGCATCTTCAAACTGCACACCGTGCTTCCCAAAGTTTGTGTCCGCCTTTTGCTCATCCCAAACATACTTTCTTAGTTCGGCATGCTCACGCGTGCTGCCTCTCACTCTCGCTCTGCAACCCCACCTGCGATGGCTCCTGCCCGATGCTGCTCGTACGCATCGTCCGCTTCTGCAACTCCAGCTCGGGGTTCAGCTCGGCGAACGTGTAGTCGAAGATGTCTTCGATGCTGGGCTTCTCGATCCCTTCGGCGTTCTTGACGACCTGCGCGACCATCGCCTTGGCTTTTTCTTCGCTCGCGGCCTGCTTGGCATCATCCCAAAGGCCCTTGCCTTCGAGGTACTTTCGCAGGCGGATGGCGGGGTCCTTGCCGCGCCAGCTTGCGACTTCTTCTTCATCCCGATACCTGCGGGCATCATCGGCGGTGGTGTGGTCGGCGAGGCGATAGGTCATGGCCTCGATGAGGGTGACACCGTTGCCGCTGCGGGCGCGGTCGATCGCATCACGGGTCGCCTTGTAGACGGCGAAGAGGTCGTTGCCATCGACCTGAATCGCGTGCGCACCATAGGCGAAGGCCTTTTGCGCGACGGTCTCAGAGTTCATCTGGATCTCACGCGGCACGCTGATGGCCCACTGGTTGTTCTGGCAAAAGAAGACGCAGGGGACGTTCATCACGGTGGCGAAGTTCATCGCCTCATGGAAGTCGCCCTCGCTCGTCGCGCCATCACCAAAGTACGTAATGACGCAGCGGTCTTCTTTTCGCAGCTTGTACGCCCACGCGATCCCTGTCGCGTGCAGCATCTGCGTGCCGATCGGGATCGCGATCGGTGTGACGTTCACACCCGGCGGGATCTTGTTGCCCCGTTCATCACCCATCCAGTGCAGCAGGATGTGCTCCATAGGCAGGCCGTGCAGGAAGAGGGCCGCGTTCTCGCGGTAGCAGGGGCAGAGGAAGTCGCGTCCCTTCACCGCGGCCATGGCCGAGCCGATCGCGCAGGCCTCCTGACCCTTGTTCTGCGGGTAGGTGCCCATGCGCCCGGAGCGTTGCAGCTTGAAGGCGATCTCATCGAGTTGGCGACACTGGATGAGGAAGTCGTAGGCAAAGACGACCTGATCATCGGTCAGCGTGTCCTTGGCGAGTTTCTCATCGAGCCGGCCCTCCTCATCGAGGATCTGCAGGTGGTCAATCTGGGCCTTGTAGACGGTCCTGATGGGCATGGGGTCACCGCTCTCTAATGGTTGCGAGTGGGTGGGCGGAGGGAAGGGGACGGGGGGAGGTGAGGGCACCGGTCGAAGGGCATTATACATGCAGCAGCGCGCGGTGTGTGGTCAACCGACACCCTATGTGTTGGGTGGGGTGGAAGGGGGGGGTTGGGGGGCTAGCCGAGAAGTCTGATAAGGACCGACGTGCCGGTACGCAACCAGATTGTGGTTCAAAGAGTGACGCGACGCCTCTTGTCCCTCTGGCGGGTGCTTCAGCGCCTGTGCGCCTCATCTTTCCCCCATCCCCAAAAAAGCGAACGCGGCGTGGAGAACGCCGCGTCCAGGCGAGAGATCAGGCTGAAGAGAAATACGCGGGTCGGGCGTGTTGGGTTCTCGTAAATCGAGCGAAGCCAGCGCATCCGGATAAGACCGGGTACGATCGCGGCATGAGTACCCCAAACCCGCGACAGATCTTGCCCAGTTTAGCCCCGACCCTGCTGGCCATGCTGACCCTCGCGGCCTGCACGTTGACCGGGTGCGCGCGCTCGCGGGCTGAGCAGGTGCGAGACCGGAGTGCGATGGTCGAAACCAACCTTGAACTCGCACGCGACAAAGCGCTTTCGGGCGATGTTCAGAACTCGCGGGACATCCAAATCTCACACCTGCAGACGCTCCAATTCTCACTCTCGATGGTCAACATCTCGCTCGCTTCGGTCCCCTACCTGCTTACGACCGAAGACCAGCGCGAGATCGGCTACAGCGTGCTTGATGAGGCACTCGGAACGATCGATTGGAACATCCCGCTGGCGGGCTACGCGGTCGGGGGGGTGGGGGGAGCGGGGGGGATGGGGGGTGCGGGATTGCGGCCATTCCCCGCGTTGTTCTCGCCACAGTCCGGGCTGAACTTCGGGGCGATACAGGGTGGTAATGTGGGGAACGCGAGCGGAACGCCACCACCCGGGGCGATGCCACCCGGAATCGCACGCTGAGCGGGTAATCCTGCCGCGCAGAGGGAGTTCGACTTGTACACGGCCGAGCGAAGGTTCAACAGCCTATGAAGAAGACATCGAGATAGGCAAAGATGTCCTGAAGGCTGACCCCGCCAACACCATCGATGTTCGCACGCGGATCGTTGTTGAAGTAGGCGGTTAGAAAATCGAAAAGATCGTGCAGGGTGAACGAACCATCGCCGTTGAAATCAGCAAGGCATACGGGTTGTGTGATCGTGAATGTCAAGGGGCCCGAAAGCACGGTAGAGGCCGATCGCGTACGAGTGATATTCGGCGCAGTCTGGATCTGGGTTATGAGCGAAACCCTCGGGTCTGTAAGACTCAACGTATAGGTGCCCGCGATCGAAGGTGCGAAAAGCACTCCTTTGGCGACAACCAGACCACCGGGAACCTGACCAACGCCAGATTCCACCGTTGTGTCATGTCCGAAATCTGGCGCGACGATGCCCGCGGTGTTCTGTGCCCCGCCGATCTGCGCGAGGTTCGATGATCCTTGAGTTCCCGTTGGTGTCCCCATGTAGCCTGTTCCCACACCACCGAAGCCGGGATTGCTCAAGCCGGTGGGTCGGCTGAAACCAGTCATCGAGGCGGGAACACCGACCGCTGGCGGGATGTCAAAGAACATAGGGTTGCCAACCGACTGCACCAGGTCCACGCTGAAGCCTGAAAGTCCGCGAGAAAGCGACGGTGGAACGGCAACAGTGATCGCCCAGGTCATAGTGGAGCCCGGAGCGACGGTTGTCGCATTCTGCGGCGACGAGAGCGTGATGAGGGTTGGTGCATCGAAGAAGGGCGGGAAGGCCACGACTGCACAGACTACTGCGAGTAAGTTGATCACGCGTGGACCCCGATTTTGTAAAGCATACCGAATAGGTTCAGGCGATGCAGATTGCGGTGTTCTGTACTTGACGTTCGCTTCCGACGGAGCTATCGGATCGCGCTTGGGCAATGGGTCTGGTTGCGGAGTTGTGCCGGACATAAACCACTGGCCTGTGGCCGCAATCACGATGTGTCGAATGTGGTGTCCGCCGTACGGCCCGGGGTGATGCAGGCGGATGATCCCGTCCCACGGCTTTGGAGGAGCAACCTCCGGCGCAGGAGTTGTATCCACAGGCGCTTGCCCGCATCCGCCGCGGTACTCGATCGACCAGACCATCTCCGGACCTCGCGCCATGAAGGTCCACTCGACGTGATGAGCGATGATCTGCATGATGCCCGCCGCATTCCGAGTCCAGTCGTTGCTCGAGATGGCTTGTTCTAGTGATTGCGCGGGCAACCCGTCACCGAAGCGTCTCCAATACTCACGCCCGCCCTGATGGATGCGCACGGCGGCATCCTTGGCGTTGGGGAACGTTGCGATGGGCACAGCATCTTTTGGCCAGCGGGAACGAATTTCGATCAACGCGCCTGTGGATGGAACAAGGTGGACATCGAATGTCAGCGGGGTGTTGGGCACATTACCGTTGTGCTCGGTTCGCCCACCCCATCGCCGGGGAACTGCTTCACTCCATCCTGCTTGACGACCTTGCCGGTACCTTTGGCGATCGGTGAGCGCTCGGGGATGATAAAGTCGCTGTTGGGGAGCGTCTCGGTGTACTTCATCGCGGCATCGGCGGCCGAGAGCATGGACTCGTCGGCATTTTCGTAGCAGGCGCGGAAGTTCTCGTGGATCTCGAGTTCGGCGAGGTCAAAGAAGTGGATGGCCGCCGCACGATCGCGGGCAAACTCGAGGTCGTGCCCGTTGCCGCGCGGTGTGTGGGCGCGAAGATCGCTGTCAAGCTTGGCGAGCGTGCAGGCCCAGGCGTGCATGAGGATCGCCGCATCGGCCAGACGTGCCTGCAAGGCCTGACGGTCGAGCATTTTGACATCCCACTTCCGGCTCATGGCCTTGAACTGGTAGGTCTGCTCACGCACCAGCCGCGAGAGGCGGTCGGCGTAGGGCTGCAACTCGGGTGAGGCCTTGGTGATAACCGGAAGTCGGCGGCGGATGCCGAGGAAGACCTCAAGCCCGAGCGGGATGGCGAGCTTCATGATGCGGATGTTGAGGCTGCTCTTGATCGCCTTGCCGATGTACGCGCCGAACCCTTCATCGGGGTCTTTCATCAGGGCGTTCTTGATGCCGAGCATCTGCTCGGCGAGCTGCTTGCCGCCGTAGCCGAAGATGTAGTTCTGCATGACCTCGTTGGCGCCTTCGACGATGAGGTTGATGCGCGAATCGCGGAAGACGCGCTCGACCTCGTTCTCGGTCATGTATGACTCGCCACCCATGATCTGCATGCCGTCGTTGACGACACGCCAGCCGTACTCCGAGCAGAAAACTTTGCACATCGCCGTCTCGACCTGAATGTCCTCATCGTGCCGGTCGAGCATTCCGGTCGTCATGTAAAGGACCGCATCCATCGCGTAGTCGTACGACGCCATGCGGGCGATGCGCTCGCGCACCAGTTCCTTGTCGGCGAGCGACTTGCCGAACTGGAAGCGTGTCATGCCCCACTTGGTCGCCTGATCGCGCACTCGCCGCGCCCCACCCAGCATTCCCGCGCTCAGCGTGCAGCGCCCGTAGTTGAGGCACGAGAGGGCGATCTGCAATCCGCGCCCTTCTTTGCCGAGCAGGTTGGCCTTGGGCACACGCACGTTGTGGAAGCGGATTCGAGCCTGCCAGGTGCCGCGAATGCCGCACTTGCTCCGGTTCTTCTGATAGATCTCGACACCTTCCATCTCGGGGTGGCAGACCAGCGCGCTGATCTTGCCCTTTCCGTCGGATTTGACTTCGCGGCACATCACCGTGAAGAGCCCGGATATTGCGCCCGAGGTCGCCCACTTCTTTTCACCATTGATGATGTAGAACTCGCCATCATCGGTCTTGGTGAAGTTGGTCTCCTGCCCGCCCGCATCGCACCCGACGTTGGGCTCGCTCAGGCAGAACGCGCTCAGCCAATCGCCCGCAAGCCGGGGGAGCCAGCGCTTCTTCTGCTCTTCGTTGCCAAAGAGCATCACGGCCTTGCACCCGATCGACTGGTGGGCGCTGACCATCACGGCGGTTGATCCGCACGACCAGCCGATGCGCTCCAGCACGCGGTTGTAGCTGGTGATACCCAGCCCAAGTCCGCCGAAATCCTTCGGGATGGTCATGCCCAGCACACCGATCTCGAAGAGCCGGTCGATCACCCACCGGGGGATCAACTGATCCTGATCGATCGCGACCGCCGGGTGCTCCTTCTTGAGGTAGTCATCGAGCCGCGCCAGCAACTGGTCGCACTCGGCCGTCTCGCGGGCCTCGGTGGTGGGGTAGGGGAAGTAAAAATCTTCCTTGATGTTGCCCCAGAAAAGGTTCTTCACCGGCCCCATCTTCGAGGGCTCAGCACCGAGCCACTCCTCCGCCTCGGCGAGGAGTTTCTTGTCCGCTTCGGAAATGCCCTTGAGGTTTTTGAGATCGGCCATAGGCCGAGTATAGAGGCGCAGGCGGGAAAAGGTAATCGGTTATCGGGATCGTGTCTGGAAGGACACGAAGGCCGCGGCGGTGCGTGCTTTCGGGGGCAGCTTGCCGCTCGTTTCGGCGTAGTTGTTCCTGTTCCCGCTCGCTTCGAGTCTACGGCCGCCAGCATCAGCGGGCGTTGGTCGGTGCGGTGGCAATCACCGAGCTTCGCGCTCTCGTCGGGTCAATCGCGGCCGCGTTGGCCGTTCACACCGGCGCGTGCGACTCGCAGAACTGGACTTGCTCGACCTTCTTGTCGGGGATGATGGGCATGATACGGGTTCCTTTCCTGTGTATGTTCAGGCTTCTGTCGGGCCTGTTGTGGCAGTTTGGACTTGCACCCCGGGGACATCCCGTGGTACCCTGACCCGTCCGGTATCGCCACGGCCGCGGTGCGACTTCACAGGCGTTTGAGAAAGCGAAGAGAGTTTCGCGTGAAGCCATGACCACACGGCACGAGTCTACGAGGATTTCGCGCGAGGTCAGGGGAAAAAGACAAATTCCCGTGACGACCAGACAAATCATCGAGACGACAGGAGAGATTCCCATGACCATGAAAGACCAATCCATGACAACTCGGCAGGGTCCGGTGAACTCAGGCAACTCCCCCGTGCCGCCGACCGCGGCGTTCGGCGGTCGGTGGTGCAGCGTGCGATCCACAAGCCACACCCACCCCTCCGAGCCGCGGTCGGTGGCACGGCGAATCGATCGGTGCCCACCGGCCGCACGTTCCTTTCCGCAATCCAACCGGAGTCTACGAATGTCCCCGATCCAAATTCTTTCCGTGGCTGTGCTGTCCCTCTGCGTGGCGTTTGCGGCATCTGCTCAGCCCGTTTGCCCAGCGCAGTGGTTGCCCGGAGATGGTGTGCCGGGGGTCAGCGGAAGCGTATATGCCCAGACTCTGTGGGATCCCGACGGCGCTGGCCCGTTGCCCGCACAGTTGGTCGTCGCGGGTTCGTTCACGCTTGCGGGCAACGTGCTTGCAAACAACATCGCCACATACAATCCCGCGACAGGGGCGTGGTCCGCGCTGGGCACCGGGATGGACGGCGGTGTGCGTGCCCTGACGACCCTGCCCAATGGCGACCTGGTCGCGGGCGGTGGCTTCACGACCGCAGGCAACCAAGTATCGGTATATTTGGCCCGATACACCTTCGGCACAAGTTGCCCCGCGGACTTCAACTGCTCCGGCGACATCTCCGTGCAAGATATCTTCGACTTCCTCGCCGCCTACTTTGCAGGGTGTTGAACCGCGCGAGGCCAGCCGTTCACGGCCGGGCCGGAAAGGTGATTGAGCATGTATCGGCCCAAGTTGTCCATCGTCATCGGGTTGCTCGCCTGCGGCCTAGGTCTGCTGCTTCCGAGCGAGCGGGCCTGCGCCGATGGGCCGGTCCGCTTTGTCGTCTCGGAGTTCCCCGATCGGGTGTTTCGCCACGACGCCTACACGCTCGAACTGACCCGCGCGGCCGACATCGCGCACGCCCGCGACCTGATCGCGCGCGGTGTGGATGCGGGCCAGCCGCTGGTGGTCGCTCGCATCGTCCCCGGCGGCGACGGGATCAATCGGAACCACGGGGTCGCGGGCGCGCCCCTGTGGTCGTGGCACATCGACCGCTTCGATTCCTTCGCCGATGTCACGATCGAGATTCTCGATGGCTGGCCGACCTATGTTGAGAGCGACATCCCCGGGTGGATCGACAACACCGGCGGGTACATCGGTTTCTGGAGCTACACCGTGACCGCGGAGTTGCCCGGGATGACACCAAGCTGTCCCGCGGATTTCAATCGCAGCGGCACGGTGACCATGCAGGATGTCTTCGACTTCCTCGCCGCGTACTTCGGCAACGACCCCCGCGCCGACTTCAACACCTCGGGCGCGATCACGGTGCAAGACATCTTCGACTTCATCGATGCGTGGTTCGCAGGGTGCTGAGGGTGGCATTCTCTCTCCGAGAGAATGTCGGCCGGCTCTGCGGCCGAGCGTCTTTGCCGGCGTGCGCGATGCTCAATGCTCGGCCCGAAGCGGGCCGACATCGCCTCGGAGAGGCGACATACTCAGCGCGTTCGGTGAGTTCGATCACTTCTTCGCAAAGAACCCCGCGATCGCCGACCTTCCCGCCTCCGTGTTGCGCAGGCGTGCAAGCTCACGGCGCTCGACTGTCAGTGCATCCATCCACCCATCGCGCAGCCCCGTCCGCACCGCCAGCAGGCACGCCGCCGCAGCCTCGGACTTGGGAAATGTTGCATCCGTCATGGCCTCATCAATCGCGCTGGCGACCTTGGCTTTGCACTCGAGTCGGCCGATCCACTTTCGCGGCTGGGCATCGGGGCGGTGGGGGTGGGGGGGTGTGCTCGATCGGCGCACACGCTCATCGACGATCCATTGCTTCGCGGTCGTGAGCAATGTCTCCTGCGACTCCGCCACCACATCAAACAAACCCGCGGCCTTGGCCTCATCGAAGTTCATGGGCCGACCTTCGGCGGTGCGTCGGATCGCCTCGGCAGGGTCCATCCGCGCGGGGAGCAGGTTGGTGCCGCCCCAGCCGGGGCAGATGCACAGGCCCGCTTCGGGCAGGCCGATCGGGTACGGCTTTCCACTCGCGCTCGGCGCGGCGATCAACGCATCGCAGTGCATAGCGATCTCAAGCCCGCCGCCGAGCGCGGCCCCGTTGATCGCGGCGACCGTGGGACACGACCACTCGCAGATCATGCCGAAGACCCGCTGGCCGTACGCGAGGTACTTGTCGAGCTGCTCATCGGTCCAACCCTGCGAACCCGGTGTGAGCGGGGACTGGATCGTTTTGAGGTCGGCCCCGGCGATGAAGACGCGCGTCGAGGTGCTCGCGAGGATGAACCCTGTCGGACCCTGCCTGCGAATCTCAATGAGCGTGGCCTCGATGCGCCGGATCAACTCATGGTCGAGCACAACCATGGGTGAGGGAGATTGGTCGAGCTTCATCGTCACGATGCCCGCGAACGGGCCGGTGGTTTCGCGATCGACGGGCAAGAGCGCGATCGTGGCAGGGGATGGGGTGGTCTGGCTCATCGCCCCGATGGTAGCCGATCAGCCCAGCTTCGCTCGCAACATCGCCTGCGCTTCGGGTGTGGCGAGCACTCCTGCCGAGATTTCGGCCCCGCGATTGGCCATCGCCGCATCGAGTGAACCATCAAGCTCGTTGAGCAACACTTTGGTGGCGCGAAGGGCGTTGGGTCCGCCCACCGCCAGTCTGGTGGCCAGCCTCTGCACCGCGGTGTCGAGCTCATCGAGCGTCTCGACGCACTCGTTCACGATTCCCGCGGCCAGAGCCTCGCGCCCGGACATAAGCCCGCCGCGCAGGAGAATGGCCCGAGCGCGACCCGCGCCGATCTTCCGTACCAGCCACGGGGCGACCACCGCCGGGCAGACACCCAGATCAACCTCCGGGAAACCCATCTTGGAATCGGCGTGCGTGATGGCGAGATCGCAGACTGTGGCGAGTCCGCACCCGCCGCCGATGGCCGCGCCGTTGACGGCGGCGATGGTGACCGCGCCGAGCATCCGCAGCTTAACCGTGAACGTGCTCAGGAGGGTGAGCAGTTGCAGGGGTGCGCCCGGAGGATCAAGCACCTGCTTCAGGTCCATCCCGGCGCAGAATGACTTTCCTGCGCCGGTCAGGATGACGACATGAACATCGCTTGAAAATGCGATGCGGTGTGTGAGTTCATCGATCCGCGCGTGCATCGCTTGCAGCAGATCGATGGAGAGCGCGTTGCGCGCTTCGGGCCTGCTCAGCGTGAGGGTTGCGATCGGCGCGGTGATAGTGAGTGTGGCCGGTTCGTGCATGTTCATCCTCTTTCAACCCCGGAGTGCGGCAAGTCGTTCCCGTTCCTCGCTCGTTCCGACCAGTGCGAGCGATGCACTCAGCGCACGCTCGGCCCAACCATCGCACCCATCCAGCTCATTTAACCACGCCTTGGTCGCCGCGATTCCTGAGCGCGGTTTCACAGCCAACCGGTCGGCAATCACCATCGCCAGACCCGGCACCTGCTCAGGTGTTGGCGCAAGCTCATGGGCCAGCCCGCAGACAATCGCTTCGCGACCATCGAATATGCGACCACCCAGAAGCTTTTCGCGTGTATGACCGTGCCCGACCGACCGGGCCAGAAATGGTGCGTTTACGGCGGGCGAGATTCCCAGACGAACCACGGGGTAGCCGAGTCTGCATTCGCTGTGCGTCACGACCACATCGGCCCCCGCGAGCAGCGCGCACCCGCCCGCGATGGCCGCGCCCTGCGCCCCGATCACGACGGGGACCGAGACCTCACGCATCAATCGGATCGTGCGCGAAAGCCCGATCAACAGTTGGCGCAGGGCATCAGCGTTGTCCTTGCACAAGGTCAGATCGAACCCCGCGCAGAACGTCGAACCTGCACCCACAAGCACGATCGCGGCGGCCCGTTCAGCGGCGGCCGCCAATGCCGACGAGAGATCATCAAGCATCGCGGGCGTCATGGCGTTTTTCTTGTCGGACCGATCAAGCCAGACCACAGCCACCGGACGGGGCGAGCTTGTTCGCCATTCGGTGCGGATCATGGCTTGGTCTCCGCTGCGCGAAGCCGCGATTCAGTGACGATCCGGCTTGCAAACCGGCCCGCAACATCGAGCGATTCCGGGTCTACACCCGTGCTGTAGCCCGCATCGTGGACGGTCTGCACAAGTGTCTGGGTAGAGATGTTTCCCGGCGCACGCTTGCCGGGTGTGGATGCGTATGGGCAGCCGCCGAGGCCAGCGACCGAACCATCAAACGAGCGAACACCCATGTCGAGCGCGACCTTCACGCACTCAGCGGCGCGGCCGAAGGTGTCGTGGAGGTGGAGGGTGAACTTTTCTGACTCTGAGATCATAAAGATGCGACCAACCGCATCGAGCAGGCGATGAAGCGTCTCGGGTGTCGCGGCACCGATGGTGTCGCCAAGGTCGATCTCATCAACCCCGATATCGCGGAGTTGAATCGCGACATCGACCACGGCCTGCGGCGTGATCGGACCCTCGAACGGGCACGCGATGATGCAGGAGATGTAGCCGCGGATGACGAGGGCGTTCCCCTTTGCTGCGAACATCACCGGCTTGAACCGCTCGATACTTTCACCGATCGTTGCGTTGGTGTTCCTCTTTGAGAAAGCCTCGCTCGCAGCTGTAAACACGGCAACCTTCGCTACCAGCGGTCGCTTTGCCCTCGCATTGACATCAAGGACACCCTGCACGCCCCGCTCATTCGGCACCAAAACCGAGAACTGGGGTGTCCTACTCCCCCTCCCAGAGAGAGGGAGCTGGGGGGAGGGTTCAAGGCGTGCAACAGCGCCGCGACCTTGCAGCGTCTCGAGGATCACTCGTGCCACGGCATCCGCGTGCATGACCACATCATCATCACTGAATCGCAACACTCGGAGGTCATGCTGTTCTAGATACTTCGTCCGATCCGTGTCGTAGGTGCGCGCCTCGGGCAAGCGATGTGTTGCCCCATCAAGTTCAACGGCCAGCATTTCTGAAACACAATAAAAATCAAGAATAAACGGGCCGAAAGGATGTTGCCTGCGGAACTCAAAACCCCCGAGTTGCTTGCATTGCAGGCGCTTCCAGAGTTCCTGTTCCGGACCGGTGGCGGACTTGCGGAGTTGTCGAGCACGCTCCTGTGTTATGGCACTTTTGGCGGGGATCAACGAACCATCCTGGCGACCGCCGACACCCTTTGAAGATTGATGCGCTGTGCCATCTTCAACCCTCCCCCCAGCTCCCTCCCTCTGGGAGGGGGAGCCTGAACCCTCGCGCAATGTTAGTGATTCGAGCACTTCCGCCGCATCGCCCAACTGCGGGACCCACTTCGGCGAGACAAAGCTCGTCACCTCCACCTCGTCCACACCGGTCTCGCACAGAAGTCGAACCAGTTCAACCTTTTGTTCGGTCGGAATGATTCCCGGCTCGTTCTGCAAGCCATCGCGCGGCGAGACATCGGTGATGCGTACACGCTCGGCCATCTGGCGGTTCATCCTGGTGCGCGGTGCCTTACGCCCGTTGTTCGCCGATCACGTCGTGTAGTCCGCGTTGATGCGCACATACTTATCACTCAGGTCGCACCCGATCATCCACCCGCTGCCGGTTCCATCACCGACCGTCAGCACGCACAGCACGGGGTCGCCATTCATCGCCGCGAGCAGCTTGGCATCGTTTCGGGCCACACCCGTGGGCAGTCCTGCGCGATAGACCTCAACACCGCCGATCGAGAGCGAAGTGTCGTTGGTATCGAACGGCACGCCCGCGTTTCCCGCGGCTGTCACGATGCGTCCCCAGTTGGGGTCCTTGCCGTGGATGGCACACTTGACGAGCGGAGAATCGACGATCGCCCGTGCGATGCGCACCGCGGCGGTCTCGCTGCTTGCGCCGCGAATCTCAACGCGGAACGTGCGGGTCGCGCCCTCACCATCGCGAACAACCTGCTGCGCCAAGTCCTGGCAGACAGCCGTCAACGCGGCCTTGAAGGCGAAGTATTCCGGATCATGCCGATGGATCGTCCGCACCGGTGCGGCCCCGCTCGCCATCAGGATCACCGTGTCTGAGCAACTCGGGTGCGCATCTACACTCACACGATCAAAGCTCCCGCGGCAGGCTTCTTCGAGCGCGATTTGCAGAAGGGTTGCTCGACTGAGGCATCGGTCGTGATGAACGCCAGCATGGTCGCGTGCGGAACCACCTTGCCCGCCGAGTCTAACTGCGGCGCGATCATGCCCGAGCCCTTGCCAATAGCGCCGAGGTGAACCTGATGCCGCTCAAGCTCGAACTCTCGGTGCGCCTTCTTTGACACGAGGTCGGTCGTCATGATGGCCGAGGCCGCCGCTTCGTCGGCCGTCTCACCACGGGCCAACCCGCCGATCAGGCCGGAGATGGCGGCGTTGATCTTCCCGACGTTCAACCGATGCCCGATAATGCCCGTGCTGCTCGGCAGAACTTCATCGGTCGAACACTTGAGC
>JBBSBC010000082.1:0-14081 GCA_038251595.1 Phycisphaerales bacterium
ACTATCCTCGGGCTGGTTCAGGTGATCGATAAAGGACTTTTGTTTCCAATGACTATGCCATCATCAATGACTGTTGCCGTCACCGGTGCCACAGGGTTTGTGGGTCGGTACATCGTGCGCGAGTTGGTCGGACGTGGACACACGGTTCGCGTTCTTGTGCGTGATGTTGCCAAGGCGCGGGAAGTGTTTGGCGCGGCGTTAGCAAAGTTGGAAGTGGTCGTGGGCGATGCCTGTGATAGGGTTGCGCTTGGGAAGCTGACCTCGCGAGCGGATGCGTGCATTCATCTGGTGGGCATCATCCGTGAAGTGCGCGGAGAGAGCGCGGATCTGGCACAGACCTTCCAGCGGATGCACATCGGCGCGACACACGCCGTGGTTGATGCTTGCCGCGGATCGCGGGTCAAGCGGTATGTGCATATGTCCGCGCTGGGTGTGGGGCCCGATGCGCGGGCGGAGTATCAGAGGACCAAGTGGGAGGCCGAGCGGTACGTGCGCCAGGGCTTTGGGGATGGGACGGATCTGGATTGGACGATCTTCCGACCGGGCGTGATCCACGGGCCAGATGGCGAGTTTATTCAACTGATGCACGACCTGTGTACGGGCGACATTCCGCCGTTTTTCTTTCTGCCTTACTTCGCGCGCAAGCGGCTCGACGAATCGGTGCCTGCCGGTCGGGTGGATTGGGTCGCGCCCAAGGTGCAACCGATCGCGGTGGAAGATGTGGCGTTTTCGTTCGTCGAGGCGATCAGTCGGCCGGAGACGGTTGGCGAGATCTACAACCTTGTGGGGCCGGATGTTCTGAGCTGGCCCGAGATGCTCGAGTTTCTGCGCGACACGCTCCCGGGAACCAAGAAGGGGTTGGTGCCCTTTCATATTCCGGGTGAGCACGCGGCCATCATGGCGACCGTGGCCAAGACGCTGGGAATTGGTCGGTTGTTGCCCTTTGACCGTGGGCAGGCGCTGATGGGCATGGAAGACAGTACCGCTGAACTGAACAAGGTGGGGGCCGATCTGGGGCTCAGGCCGCGAAAGTTCAGGGGAACGGTGCGGAACTACGCGGCACGGGTCTGAACGAGATGGATGGTTTGGGGGGAGGGGGGAGGTAGGGGGCGAGTTTGCGATGCCTCGTGCCGCGTCCACGGATGGTCCGCCCGCGGGACGTACGATGCAGGTTGGAACGAACCACTACACTCAATGAAAACTCCGCCCGGCACGGAGGCCGAGCAACACGAATGTCACTCAAGTACGAATCACGACTTTTCGCCCACCTGAAACACGACAGCTATGAGCCCGTCGGCATTGACGTGCTGGTGCGGGATCTTGGCATTGACGATGAGGATGCGGGGGCGTTTGCCGATGCGGTGCGCGCGCTGGCAACCAGCGGGCGATTGGTGATGGATGGGGTAGGGGGTGGTGGGAAGGTTCGGCTGCCCTCCATTCCGGATATGGTGACGGGTCGGCTGAAGAAGAACCCGCGTGGATTCGGGTTTGTGATGCCCGACAAGAACTATCGAGAAGGTGACCTGTTCATTCCGCCCGACCAGATCGGCGATGCGCTGAGTGGGGATACGGTCAAGGTGGCGGTGGTGAGGGGGTATCGCAATGGCGAGCGCGACACGACGGGATCGATCGTCGAGGTCGTCAGCCGCAAGCGGACGAACTTTACGGGTGAAGTGAAGAAGCAGGGGACACTCTGGCTGGTCTATCCCGATGGGCGCGAGATCACGCAGCCGATCGTTATTGATGATCCGACCGTCAAGAACGCCAAGGTGGGCGACAAGGTCTCGGTCGAGATCAGCGAGTATGGCTCGGGCAACACACTCTCGAAGGGTGTTGTCGTGAGGGTTCTGGGTGAGGCCGGGCTGCCGGATGTGGAGACCCAGGCGGTGATCGCGGCGTTTGACCTGCCGGGCGAGTTTTCGCGCGAGTGCGTGGAACAGGCGCGCGCGGCGGCTCAGAAGTTCGATGCGGATGTGGCGCTGGCCGCGAGCTCGGGCTTCGACAAGCACGAGCGGCTGGACCTTACGCAGGAGTTCATCTGCACAATCGATCCGCCGGATGCGAAGGATTACGACGATGCGATCAGCATCCGCAAGACCGCCGATGGGTGGGATCTGGGTGTCCACATCGCGGATGTGGCGAGCTTTATCGATCCGGGGAGCGTGCTTGATATCGAGGCACGAGAGCGGGGAAACAGCGTGTACCTGCCTCGGCTGGTGATCCCCATGCTGCCGGAAGTGCTGAGCAACGGCATCTGCTCGCTGGCCGAGGGTGTGGTGAGGTTCTGCAAGTCGGCGTTCATGAGTTATGACTCGCATGGAAAGATCGTGCGCGAGAGCGTTGGCGCAACGGCGATCAAATCGGCGAAGCGGCTGACGTATCTGGAAGCACAGGCGCTGATCGATGGTGACCTGCACGAGGCCCGCAAGCACGCGAAGACGGACCCGAAGTACACCGATGAGCTGATCCGAACTTTGCGTGAGATGGATCGGCTGGCCAAGGTGATCAAGGCGCGGCGTAAATCGCAGGGGATGATTCATCTTGAGTTGCCCGACGCGGTGCTGATCTTTGATGATGCGGGTCATGTGATCGACGCGGTGCCGGAAGACAACGCCTTCACGCACACGTTGATCGAGATGTTCATGGTAGAGGCGAACGAGGTGCTGGCGCGGCTGTTTGAAGGCATGGATGTGCCGCTGCTGCGCCGTGTTCACCCGGAGCCGATACCGGGTGATGTGACGGCCCTTCGTCAGACGGCCAAGGTGGCGGGCTTCACGATCCCCAAGAGCCCGACGCGCCAGGAACTGCAGGCGTTGCTCGATGCGACGGCGGGCACACCCGCGGCACGCGCGGTTCACTTTGCGGTGCTGCGGACATTGACCAAGGCGGAATATTCGCCCGCGCTGATCGGGCACTTTGCGCTGGCCAGCACGGCGTATGCGCACTTCACAAGCCCGATCCGAAGGTACCCCGACCTGACGGTTCATCGCGCGCTCAGCGAATATCTGCGCCAGACCGACAATGGGCATGATCGGCCGAAAAACGAGAAGGAGCGCAAGCGTCTGGGGCTAGCGCTGCTGGATGTCGGGCCTAAGCGTGGTGTGTTGAGCGAGGATGAGCTGGTCGAGATCGGTCGTGGTTGCACGCGCACTGAAGAGAGTGCTGAAGAGGCCGAGCGCAGCCTGCGCCAGTTCCTCGTGCTGCAACTGCTTGAGAATCACCTGGGCGAGGCGTTTCCCGGCGTGGTGACAGGTGTCACCGGCGCGGGTGTGTTTATCCAGCTCGACAAGTATCTTGCCGAGGGCATGATCAAGACGGCGGACCTGCCGAGCGGGAGTGCCTCCGGGCGCGGCGCGGGCGGCGGGACTAGCGGCGGGCCTGGCGGCGGGCCTGGCGGCGGGCCTAGCGGCCGAAATGGGGGAGGTGGGGGTGGTGGGGGCGGCGGATCATGGGGGAGCGGAGGTCGGTGGACGGTCGATCAGCGCTCGGGCGCGCTGGTGAATGCCACAACCGGACGATCGTTCGCGGTTGGCGATCGGGTGAGCGTGACGATCGCGGCGATTGATCTGGCCGCGCGGCGGATGGATCTGGTGATTACCGATGGCCGCTCACGCGAGGTGGGCAAGGCGAAGCCGTTGACGGTCGGACGTCCGAAGCGAGAAGAGGATGATCCCAAGGGCGGGCGCGAGACGGGCGGGGATCGACGGGCCATGCGGAGTCGTCAGCGCGACAAAGCGAAGACGGACTTTCGTCAGAAGCGTAAAGAAAAGAAGAAGAAATAGATGACCGGGTGCAAAGTTCTTTGATGGGTCGGGGATTATGCCCGCCGGATGAAAGAGCCATGCTGATTGTGTGACTGATTGTGTGCCGGTTGAGGAATCGGGGTCATGATTCTGCATCGGGCACTTGGTGTGGTGAATGCGCGTACTTGGGCGTGTTTGGAACGAGTTTGGAATGATGTCATGCGCACGATGACGATTGGTTGTGTGGTGTTGGTGATGTTGCAGTCGGGTGCAGCAGCGTGGGCGGGTGACCTGAACGCCGGGAATGCCCGCGTGAATCTGCTGGGTCCGGTGGTCTTTGATGCGCCGAATGGTGATGCGGCGATCACGACCGACTCGGGCGCGCCTGACCAACTTTATAAGTATTGCTGGTACTACCGGTCGGAGGCCGACCCGCAGCCTCAGACCCGTCTCTTCAGCGCGCTTGTGTCGCCGATGCAGAGCTATGTGGGCGATACGGCGACCATTGTCTGGCCGAACAACGGCCCGGGCACGTCGGATGCTGGTGGTCGGTTTGATGCGGCGCTGGTCGTGAAGCTGATCGACGGGCCGGTCGGTGGCGCGGCCCGTGTGTCATCGGAGATGCGCATCAAAAACATCAACTCGACGACGCGAACGTTTCGCATCTATCACCTGCTCGATCTTGATCTCGCGGGTGGAGGGGCGAACCCCAGCTCGGATGACAGCGTCATGATCTCGACGACCAATCCGCCTGCAGCGCGGTACTCCGAGGCGTCAACGGCGAGCTTTGCTGAAGTTGTGGCACCGGGTGCGAACCGCTTCACGGTCAATCAAGGGCTGGCCGTTCGCACGTTGCTGAACGGAAACCGGGGCACGGTGGATCTGAACAATGCGGCAGGCCCGTACGTCGGAGATGGGGCGAGTGCGTTTGAGTGGATTGTGTCACTGGCACCGAATCAGGAAGTTACGCTGACCACGGCCTTTGGCATCAATATGGCGGCGATAGTACCGCCAGCCTGCCGCGCCGATTTCAATGGTGATGGCCAGCCCATGGTTCAGGATGTGTTCGACTTTTTGATCGCTTATTTCGCGGGTCTGCCGAGTGCAAACGTGAATGGTGATGCGGGCGTGTCGATACAGGACATATTCGACTATCTTGATTCGTTCTTCGGCGGATGTCCGTGAGGGTGAAGCCTCGAGGCGGGGTGTCGAAGTTTCAATGCGAGCTTTGAGTCCATCGACGCCACGGAAAGTCTCGCGGCATCATCTCTGGTCGATCGTTGAGGTAGGCGACCAGCCATTCGAAGGCATCGACCAGCCGCGGTCCTGGGCGGTTGAACATCTGGTTTCCATCCACGATCGCCACGCGCGATGTTGAGACCGCGGGCAGGAGTTTCCACCACGGTCTTTGGGCCAGCAAAGTGGTCTCGCGGCAGGCGGTTTCGAGCGGAAGCCCGCACGGGCAGACGATGACGACTTCAGGACGCGAGGCGGCGAGGACTTCCTCGGGAATCCGCACGCTCTTGCCTGCGGTGCGCATGGTCTGGCCGATGGGTCCGGCCGCGGCACCCGAACCTTCGACGGCGCGGGTCGGGTTGAGCGGGTGCTGTCCGCCGGCGCGTTCGATGAGTTGGGGTGTCCAGTGGCCCCCGATGAAGAGTGGGTCGGTCCACTCAAGAAAGGCGACACGCGGGCCATCGAGATAGGGTGTCACAAGCTCTTCAGCCCGATAGACCCGCGTGCGGAGCGCGATGACGCACTCAAGGGCGGCTTGATCCATATTGATCGCACGCCCGATGGTGAGGAGGTCGTCGAAGACCGCCTCGAAGGTCGTGGGGTTGAGGCTGACGATCTGTGGCCGCGATTCCTCGGGCATGGCCGCGACGATCTGGCGGACGGTGTTGAGATCGATCGAGCAGACTTGGCAGAGGTCCTGAGTCAGGATGACATCGGGGCGGAGAGCGGCGAGTTGTTCGGCATCGAGGGTGTAGAGCGATTGGCCGGTGGCGAGTTGAGCCCGCACGGCCTGATCGATCTGGGCAGATGAGTTGAACTGGGTGCGCTGAGCGGTAAGGACCGCGACATCGGCGAGCGAACCATCGGAGGGCCAGTCGCACTCGTGGCTACGTCCGACGAGTTGAACCTGCCCGGATCGGAGGCCTGCCTCGGCCATGATCGCAAAGAGAGACTCGGTTGCGGAGGGAAGGAGGCTGACGACTCGCAGGGGTGGCATCGGTTCAAGGATACGGTCGATGGGCGACCCGTCGTAAGCGGATGCCGATGTCGCGAGAGCCAATCATCCGATAAAGAAAAGTTAGGTCAACTCGTGGGGATGGTGCATCCAGGCGATTGTGTCACGGTAACTCACAAAGTCCCGTGGCATGGGCCGCGTGAGATGCTCGGGCCAGCCGGCACAACCGCGCGGTCGAGCCCAAACCAGATACGCGAGACGGGGCCTAAAGAGCGTCCGATGCACCTGAAACCGGGTATGTCGAGACTGTCTTGTGGCGATACGGGCGCTACCCTGAAGACTTGGTTTTTCTGCGAGGAGTACGTGATTTGAACGCTCGAAAAGCTCAATCGGTAAGTTTCCGAGGTCCCCGTGCGATGAGGGGTCACGTTCTGCTTGCCCTGCTGGGGTCGGTCGGTCTGGCGGTGGGGTTTTCGGCGTTGATCGCGTATCCGAGCGCGGCGCGTCAATCCGATGAGCCGGTGCAGCCAGCACAGCCAGCCAGCCCGCCGCCGCCAGCGGTGCAGCCGGGTCAGAATGCGGAAGAGGTCCAGCGGATTCTGCGTGGCATTCAGGAAGAAGCGGCCAAGCATGCGGCAACGCCCCAACCGCCAGCCGTGGTACAGCCGGTTGTCCCGCCCCTAACGCCGCCTGCGACTGCACCTGCCACGGCCCCTGCGTCGGGCAAATCGAACGGCGGAGCGAAGGGTGAACCGACGGATGCGAGCAAGAAAGATCAGACCAACGGCAAAGGTGGGGCGACCAAGAGCACGGGTTCCGGTCGTGATGCGACCAAGTCGCCGCGAACAGGTGGGGGGAAAGATTCGCCCCGCGTGCCGAACAATCAGCCGGGCGCGGGTGCAGCACCGAAGGCCAACCCGATGGCCCCTTCAAACGTCAACATGACCGGGATGGCCCAGCCGGGCGGGGCAGGGGGCGGAGAGGCTTCGGTCGTGCCGCCGGTCGAGACGGCGTTCTCGGATGATGGCAAGAACTTTGTCTTTAACTTCACCGATGCGACCGAGCTTGCGGTGATTGTTCAGTTTGTTCAGCAGGCGATGAACCTTCAGATCATCGCGACCGACTCCGGGCTGATCGGACAGAAGGTCGTCTTGATGACGCCCATCACGGTCACGACCGAGCAGGTGCTTCCCTTCCTCACTTCGCTGCTTGAGGCCAAGGGGTACACGATGACGCGCGACACGCGCGGCATCTACATCATCTCACCATCGAACCAGATCAACGTCTCATTCGGTCGCGATCCGAACAACTCGACGCGGGTCATCCCCACGCCGGGCCTCAAGCCGATGGCCATTCAGGGCGTGATCAACACGCTGCTCAACGCCAATCGTGGCGCGGGTGGGGGGGGGAGTGCGAGCCAGCCGCAGTTTCTTGATGATCTCGGCGTGATCATCATCACCGACACACCCAACAACATTGCGATGGTCGAGTCGGCCGTCAAGGTGCTGGTTGAAGAGCAGGCCAAGGTGACGATTCAGCGGTTCCCCGTGGTCAATGTGGCCGCGGCGTCGGCGCGAGATCGCGTGATTGAGCTTTTGGGGTCGGGCATACTTTCCAGACCAGTCGGGATTCAGGGTGGCGCAAACCCGGCGGGCATAGCGCAGGGTGCTTCAGGCTCGATGTCCAACATTCCCGAGCGGCTCTCGCTCGATGCTTCGACCAACGCGCTGCTGTTTCGCGGGCGCGCTGATGAGTCGATTCTGCTGGTCCGGTTGTTGCAGCTTGTGGATGTTCCCAATCAGCTTGATGCGCGCTGGTACAACATCGGCAGCCGCGCGGCCGAGACGGTGGTCGATGCGGCACGCCAACAGCAGTTGGGCGATGTGCGATACTTTGAAGGTGGCGAATCGGGTGGCGGTAACACAGGGGCCACGGGTTTGACAAGCCGCGGGCGCGTTGGTGGTCAACCCAATGTGCCCGGCTTCCAGCAGCAAGGGCAGTCTGATGTGACAGGCGCGGGGTTTGTGGTCTATCCGGATGCGGGCGGGTTTATCTATCGCGGCACAACCCAGCAGCACGCCCGCGTGGAAAAACTCATCAAGGATCTTGGTCCGCTCAGTGAGTTTGACGACACGATCACGTACGAGTTCATCAAGCTGAAGCACTCGAAGGCGACCGATCTGGCCACGACCGTGACCGATCTGCTCAACAACTCGACGGCCAGCGGCAACAGCGGGTCGCTGCTCAGCCCGAGGCTTGGCCAGGGGTCGCGGCGTGATACGGCGACCAGCCGCACACGCGACCGCGAGCGGCAGGTTAGTGGCGATGCAGACCCCAGGGCCGCGGCCGCCGCGGCGGTTGCGGGCGAGGTTACCGAGATCAACAGTGAAGATGTGCATGTTCTGGCCGATGAGCCGACCAACCAGGTGGTTGTGAAGGCACCCAAGCGACTTCAGCCGCAGCTCAAGGCGCTGATCAACAAGCTCGACCTTCGCCGCCCTCAGGTGTTTATTGAGGCGAAGATTGTGGCGATCAGCACGAGCGATGATTTCAGATTGTCGGCGGAAGTTCAGCAGATCATCGGGCAGTTTGCGTTGAACACAAACTTCGGTCTCGGCACGATCGGTACGGCGGCCAGCGGAACCACGGGCAGTACGGGCACGCTGCTTGATCGCAAGAACGCCTCGACAAATCTTTCGGGCCTGACGACCGCGCTCATCCGCAGCAAGGATGTGCCGTTCATCATCAACGCCATCCAGCGCAACACCGATTCGCGGATTGTCGCCTCACCGCAGGTGCTTGTGGATGACAACGAGGAAGCAACCGTCGAGAGTCTCGATCAACAGCCGACACTGACGACAACGCTCGGTTCGGGCACGACATCGAACAACACCACGCAGAGCTTCGGCGGGTTCGAGCCGGCGGGTCCGAGACTCACGGTGAAGCCGCAGATCTCTGAGGGTGGGTATATGAAACTTGAATATGAGATTGAGCTTTCGAGCTTCACGGGCGAATCAACTGTTGCGGGCGTGCCGCCGCCCAAGCAAGAGAACCGCGTGAAGGCCGACTCGGTGACCGTGCCGAGCGATACGACGATTGTCGTGGGCGGGCTGACGTTCGAGCAGACCAACAATACGGTCTCGGGCATCCCGCTGCTGCAGGATATTCCGTTGGTGGGCAACCTGTTCAAGGATACCCGGAAGAGTAACCGCAACATCACGCTCTATGTCTTCATCACGCCCAAGATCATGCGCGATCCCTCGTTTGCCGATCTCCGACTGCTGACCACCAAGCCGCTCTCGGATTCACGGCTTGCGCAGGAACTTCCGCCCTCGCAGCATGAGCGGATCGATGTCATCGACCCGGCGCGTGCCCAGACCGAGACGAGGATGGAAGATCGCATTGTCAGGCAGAAGGAAGAGTTCGAGATCGTTGAACCCGAGCCGAAGAACAAGAAGGGCAATCGCAAGAGCGGCACCATGTACGAGTGATCCACGTGTGCACGATCCGCGGCCGCTCGCGGCCCTGGCCCTATGCTCCGCACGAGCGCCCGTTTGGTAACCCACCGGATAGACCTCAGCAATGGCGATGAAGAAGCTCCCATTCGGAAAGTCAAACGGCAACGGCAACGGCAAGCCCGGCACGCCGGTTGTGAGCACGTCCAAAGATCTGGTGGCCGCGAGCGCGACGGATTGGGCACGGATCGCTTCGCAGTTTGCCGCGCCCGGGCCGGGTGGTGGGGGAGGTGGGGGGGTGGGAATGCCCGCCGCCGTCGGGCTGGAACTGAAGCCCGAGCAGCTTCGGAGTTTCTCTCGGCTTCCGGGGTCCGATGATGAACCGTGGGATGTGTTGCTCTCGATGCTCGCGATCGACGAGCACACCGCGCTCGAGAAGCTCGCCCATCGCACGGGGCTGCGGCTCGACATGGAGCCAAGGTTCAATGAATCGGCGGTCAAGTTCTACGAGTTGATCCCCGCGAACCTTGCGCGCGAACGACTGGTCGCGGGCCTGACGAGCGACGGTCACGTGATGACGTGCACGACCGCTCAGCCGATGCAGCCGGCGCTCTTCTCGATGCTTGAAGAGCGGCTGGCCATGCCGGTGCGGCTGGTGTTGTCTCCCCGCGCTGCGGTTGTCAACCTCATCAACCGCGGCTACGAGCAGAAGCAGGATCTGGTCACCGAGATCGTCGAGGAGATGCCCCTCGACGAGCGTGCGATCGAATCGGCCGCGGGTTCGATCCGCAACTCGACCGATCTTCTGCAGCTTGCCCGCCAGACACCTGTCATCCGGCTGGTGAACATGATCCTCTTTGAGGCGCTGCGTCGGCGCGCTTCGGATATTCACGTTCACCCGATGGAGCAGAAGCTCGTCATCCGCTTCCGCATCGATGGCATGCTGACCGATGCGTTTGCGCCGCCGCTCTCACTGGCGCCGGCGATCAGCTCGCGGTTGAAGGTCATGACCGAGCTGGATATCGCCAACCGTCACAGCCCGCAGGACGGCCACTCGTCGGTGCGCGTGGGCAACCGCAAGATCGATATCCGACTGAGCGTGATCCCGACGGTGTATGGCGAGCGCGTCGTGCTTCGATTGCTCGACCAGAGCCAGACGCAGCTCTCGCTCGACGATGTGGGCATGACCCGCGCCATGCAGAGCGAGTTTCTTGATCTGGTCCGCCGGTCGAACGGCATCATCCTCGTCACCGGCCCGACGGGTTCGGGCAAGACGACTTCGCTGTACGGCGCGCTCGGCAAGGTCGATCGGACCAGCCGCAACGTGATGACGATCGAAGATCCGGTCGAGTATCACCTTGAAGGCATCAGCCAGACCCAGGTCAACGTGAAGCGCGGCGTGACGTTCTCCGCGGGTCTTCGCTCCTTGCTGCGGCAGGATCCGGATGTGATTCTGGTCGGCGAGATCCGCGACAAGGAGACGGCCCAGCTCGCCGTGCAGGCCTCGCTCACGGGCCACCTTGTGCTCAGCACCCTTCACACCAACGACGCTCCGAGCGCAATTGCACGATTGGTGGATATCGGTGTTGAGCCTTATCTCATCACCTCAACCTTGCTCGCGGTTATCGCCCAGCGGCTTTTGCGCCGGAACTGCCAGACCTGCAAGGGCACGGGCAAGGGCCTGGGGTTTCAGGGCAAGTGCGAAAAGTGCCTTGGTTCAGGCTATTACGGGCGAATCGCCGTGTATGAGATCATGAAGATGAACGATGAGCTGCGTCGCCTGACCGGACAGGGCGCGGATGCGGTGACTATCGCCGAGAAAGCCCGCGAACTGGGCATGAAGACGCTGTTCGATGATGCCCGCGACAAGGTCGCATCGGGCCTGACCGATGAGACCGAAGTGCAGCGCGTCCTCTATTGATGCTCAAGGACCACAACGACCCAGGCCCATGGTTGTGGCGTGGGCTGCACCAACGGCGACCGCCGGCCTGAGAGTTGGTTCCGGGTCTTGGGCAGTACAAACGTCACAAACGGTTCTTGACCTGCGCCTTGACTTTTCGCGCCTGATTTGCATCTTCAATCTTCCAGCCGTTGGTTTCTCTGGCGGCTCTGGCAGGTGCGTCCGCGGATCGCGGGCGATTCTCCAGCACGCTTCGTTCGTTGGTGGATTCCAACGCTCGTTGCTGAACGCCGTCCGGGCAGTCCTCGCTCGCGGTTTCGATCGGTCAAAAGGAGCTTCGCATGATGGCCGTCCTCTCGCCCACCACGCCTATCCGGAATCGCGCCAAGCCGATCCTCGCGAATCCCGCGCCCAAGACCGCACACCAAGCAAGGCCTGAGGCCGCAAGTTGGCGTGAGCCCGACGCCGCGCCATTATGGGCAGCATATCTGCCGAATCGCGACCCGGAAGCGTTCTCGAAACTGGTTGAGGCGTATGCCCCGTATGTGCAGCGTGTCGCGGTTCGCGTCTCCAAGCGCCTTCCGCCCAGCGTCGATCCCGACGATCTCTGCTCGGCCGGAAACTTCGGACTCATGGATGCGATCAGCGGCTTTGATCCGACACGCGGCGTCAAGTTCCAGACATTCGCGCTCAAGCGCATTGTGGGCGCGATGAACGACTCGCTGCGAGCCCAGGATATTGCCCCGCGATTGGCGCGCCGCCGCGAAGCACTGGTCAAGAAGGCACGCGATGATTTCCGCAAGTCGCAGGGGCGCACGCCCACCGAGGAAGAGATGCTTCGTCTTTTGCACGCCGACGAAGTTGAGGCACGCGCGATTCTCGATGGCGCGGCCATCCCGGTGCTCGGATCAATGTCCGCGCCCAACGACGATGGCGATGCGGTGAGGGGATGCACAGAAGCGACGATCGTCGTTCCCGCCCAGCGCACGCAGCACGCGTCGCCCATTGTCGCCATCCCGGAGCGCGATGTGCAGAAGTGGCTCGGGCGCGGGCTTTCGCGGTCTGAGCGGTTGATCATCTGGCTGTACTACTTTGAGACACTCAACATGAAGCAGATCGGGCAGACACTCGGAATCTGCGAAGGTCGCGTGAGCCAGATCCATGCCCTGCTCCTCGAGCGGCTTCGCGCCCGCATGATCCGCGAGCACGAGGGGGAGTGAATCAGTCCCCCTGATCGAGCACGGCCATGAAGGCTTCCTGCGGAATCTCAACCGACCCGATCGATTTCATGCGCTTCTTGCCCTTCTTCTGCTTTTCGAGCAGCTTGCGCTTGCGGCTCACGTCGCCGCCATAGCACTTGGCCGTGACGTTTTTGCGGAAAGCCTTGATGGTCTCGCGTGCGATGACCTTGCTGCCGATCGCCGCCTGAACGGGAATCTCGAACTGGTGGCGTGGGATCTGCTCGCGGAGTTTGCTCACGAGGTTGCGCCCGCGAAACTCGGCCTTGTCGCGGTGAACGATGATGCTGAGCGCCTCGATGGGGTCGCCATTGACCAGGATATCCATTTTCACGAGGTTGTCGGCCTTGAAGCCGATCAGCTCGTAGTCCATCGTGCCGTAGCCGCTGGTCATGCCCTTGAGCTTGTCGTAAAAATCGTAGATGATTTCTGCAAGCGGGACCTCGAAGGTGATGAGGTCTCGCGTCTCGCTGACCGATTGCTGCATTTTGTAGATGCCGCGCCGATCGAGACAGAGCTTCATGATGTCGCCGATATATTCGCGCGGCAGGATGATATCGACCTTGGTGATCGGCTCGCGGATCTCCTCGATGTACGAGGGATCGGGCAGATCTGCCGGGTTGTGAACCTCGATGAGCATGTGCCCTTCCTTGAGCACATCGCTTGTTCCCGGCACCTTGTCGCCCGGGCCGGCAACGACGATCGGCGGCACTCCGGCCACGCCGCTGGCCTCCGCCTTGTGCCGCATTATGTTTTCGAGCGAGCCGCGGATCTGCACTTGATAGCTCACCGTAGGGGCGGTCTGAACAATCTCGACATTGCCCTCGCGCTCAAGCCGCTCCTGGATGATGTCCATGTGCAGCAGACCGAGAAAGCCGCAGCGAAAGCCGAAGCCAAGTGCTTCGGAGTGAACGGGCATGTAGGTGAATGACGAGTCGTTGAGGATCAGCTTCTCCATCGCCTCGCGCAGCGACTCGAAGTCGTTCTTTGCTCCGCCCCCGCCGCCGCCAACGCCGCTCTCGGCATCGCTTGTGGCAGGATAGAAATCGCAGAAGACCATCTGCATCGGCGGCTTGTAGCCGGGCAGCGGCTCGGTCGCCGGATCGTTCTCGAGTGTTACGGTGTCGCCGACACGCACATCTTTCAGCAGGCGGATTGACGCGACCACATAGCCGGACTCTCCGGCCGCAAGGGTCTGCACGCGCTGGGGCTTGGGCGTGTTCTTGCCAAGCTCGGTGATCTGAAAGGTCCGGCCGGTCCCCATCATGCGGATCTTGTCGCCGACTTTGAGCCCGCCATCCATCACGCGCACATAGACAATCACGCCGCGATAGTCGTCATACTTGGCATCAAAGATCAGGCCTCGCGTCTGCGGCACAAGCGGCTCACGTGGCGGCGGAAAGGTCTCGCAGATCGCCGCGAGAAGTTCCTTGATGCCCTGTCCGGTCTTGGCCGAGACATAGATGCAGTCTTCAGCGGGAAGCCCCACGATCTGCTCGACTTCCATGGCCATGTCATCGGGTCGGGCGCTCGGCAGATCGATCTTGTTGACCA
>JBBSBC010000083.1:0-13876 GCA_038251595.1 Phycisphaerales bacterium
CGACAAACTCATCACCGTGGGCTCAATCATCGCGGCCGCGAGCGAGGGCACAAGCGAAGCGCAGAGCCTCATTACTGGTCAGGAGAGCCACGCCACCAAGTTCGAGCGCGGCGTTCAGCAACTGTTGAGTGAGGGAGGATGGAACGGCACAACGTGGCGCGTCGATGCGGCGTTCGGCGTCTTCGGATCACTGCCGCTGGTGGGTGTGACGTTTGATGATGCGTTTGTGCTGGTTGATACGGTGAATGGAAATGTGGATGGGCCGTTTACGCTGACAAGTACGCTCGACTCGAGACCATTGCTTGAGGTCCATGTATCCGCGTACACACTTGGAACAACGATCCGCCATCTGAGTACTTTGGGCTGCATCACGACGGCCCGAGCGAGGTGGCGCACTGATGTCCCACCAGGTGGACCATTCGTACCGAGGCCAGGAAGTCCAAACACACCGACACCTCCGTACATCATCCCTGGCTACGGACCCGGTGGTCCACAATTGCACCCCGAGAATCCGGGTTGGTTTACGGATTGGCAATGCTTCACGAAGATTGACGGCTTCAACCACTCTTGCGAGTGTTACGCCTATGGAAAGTACGATAACACAAGCACAGGCAGTTCATACTGGGTCAGAATCAAGTGCGTTCTGAACGGCGGGTGTACGTTGTTGCCAGGTGGACTTCCTGAATTGACTACACCATTCGTACCGATAACGAATCCATTGGTACCTCAAGGACCTCCATTTCCACAGCCCGATCCGAGCATCTCGCCCGCGACTTGGAATTGTAATGTTCCCGCCGGGCCGTATACGGGCACAGAATGGTACTACTGATCCAGCAACTATATAGGTTGGCTCACTAGCCATTCATGCATGGCTAGCGAGCCATATCTTATGTACACCGTGATACTGCGTCGTCTCGTCATGTATTTTATCGCGTGCAGCATCGCTGTGCTTGCGATTGATCTACTTGTATACGATACTTATGCATCCTTTTACAATGATACATTGGTCGGCACAACTCGCCCAGACCGATCAACCGTCGCTAATATTTTTGTGGGGAGCCCTGTTCATACAAAAGTATCTCATTATAATACTGTTCGACCGTTGACAAACAATATAGCTTTACTGGACCATTACGTCATTGTTCTGCTAATGCGGCTAGCCGTACTGTGTGTAATTATTGTTGTGGTATTATCGCTTATTGAACGCCCGACCATTCGTCTTGCTTTGCGATTGACAACCACCTACCCACTCATCCGCGATTACACTACTACGAGCATTCGCGAGCAAGCCCGTATTAATGTATCACGATTGATCACTCCCGCGTCTTCAGTATTGCTAGCACTGCTTGTCGCGACTATACAGATTAGTTCGGATTGTTATCTTACACTTCCTGCAGCGGACTGTTTGTCGGCTCCTGCACTTTCGCTATTTTTGACCTTGCTCCTTGAACTCATTTTTTCAGCCTGGCTATTCGCTTGGAAGCAGAAATCACACAATGCAATGGAAATTCGTTGGCTATGCCGCACTTGCCATTACGAGTTAATACCGGGCACATATGAGCATTGTCCTGAGTGTGGCTTGCTACTTGTGAGAACTAGTGGCAGTACCGTACGCTCATTCGTTATCGTCAGTATGCGTCTATTAGGCATCCTCTTAGCTATTTTAGTCCCACTTGCGGCTTGGAAGATTGTGAGTACTCACACACGCAAGATAGACTCCAAATACGACCATGAGGAGTTGGTTTACATGAAGCCATATAGCTCACTGTGTATCGAATGGGACACCGGCACACGATCGGTTTTTACCCATGCGTATTATGTGTTGCATAATCCAAACCTGCCAAATGCCTCAATGCAAACGCTAGCGTGGGGAACGATTGAATGCTGCGCTTGGGCCGCGGATGGGATATCCATGGAAGATCCGGAAGAGTGGACTTTGCAAACTTGGAAATCAAACACTCCTTCACGTACAAATTTTTACGCACACAATGGGTTTGTTGGCCCAAACAATGAATCAATACAATTTGCCTACCACGGCACAACAACAGTAGCACTTCGCATTGACAAGTCACACGTTCGGTCGTTAAAGCATATTCCGCATCAGAATTTTGCGGATTCAAGACTACTCACACGATTACAATTATTAATGAATGAATCTCTGATTTCGCCATACGAGCATATTGCGTATCGAATATACACTCCAAGCGGCTTTCGATTTTTTCAATCCATTTCCCCATGAATTAGCATTACAGCTTACAAACGCGAACACTTTTTTGTCGACAACAGTAGTGCAGATGGGCTGGACGAACAATCTGCCGTTTTGCCGCATAATTTTTAATACTGCTCATCACCGTCAACGACAAACTGTCAGTAACTTTTATTAACTCAAACCGCCTTGATTCCCGAGCTACGAACTGTTGATAAGTCGAGCTGTACAGATACCTGACTTTCTACTTTCCACGTCTGCACGGGACGCATGGGTCATGAAAGTCGCGCAGGTATTGCGCATTGCGGCCGTCGTCAGGGCCACTTTGGCCTACTCCTCTCTACTCTGTCGATAGAATGAAGATGAGCCAGACCAGGTCGTCATTAAAGCTCGTGGGTGGTCCCGCGCCCGCAGGTTCACGGTCCGCTGAGGACAAGGTGCTTTCGCTGGAGCAACTGCTGGCGCAGCGCGAACTTGCGCGGCGGGCGGGCCAGCGTGTTGTGCATTGTCATGGGTGCTTCGACATTGTTCACCCCGGGCACCTCAGGCATCTGCGTCATGCCAAGGCGCAGGGCGACATTCTGCTGGTCTCGATCACGGGTGACAGCCTGATCAACAAGGGCACGGGGCGGCCGCTGATTCCGCAGGAGCTTCGGGCTGAGAATCTGGCCGCGCTTGATTGTGTGGATTGGGTCCACGTCGAGCCGCGCCCGACCGCGCTCGAACTGCTGAACGAGGTTCAGCCCGATGTCTATGTGAAGGGTCGCGAGTACGAGTTCAACAACGATCCGCGCTTCAAGGCCGAGCAGGATGCGGTGGTCCGTCATGGCGGTCGCGTGGTCTTCAGTTCGGGCGATGTGGTCTTCAGTTCGACCGCGCTGATCGCCGCGCTCGAGCAATCAGCCGATCCTTACCACGCTCGCATGAAGAGCCTGCTCAGCGCACCCGAGCTTGATGGCGAGCAGTTGGTGCGCACGATCAGCGGCTTTCGCGGCCAGCGCATCGTTGTGGTGGGCGAGACAATCACCGACACCTACGTCCACTGCGATCGGCCCGACATCGCGGGCGAGAGCCCGATCATGACGCTGCGCCCGGTCGAGAAGCGGACGTATGACGGCGCATCAGCCATCATCGCGCGGCACCTGGTCGCGATGGGCGCGCTGCCGATCCTTGTCACCGCCATGCCCGACACGCCCGAGTGCGGGGCCATGCGCAACCGACTTCTGGCCGAGGGTGTGCAGGTGCGCTCGATCAACATTGACACGCCGCTCCCCGAGAAGCAGCGCTTCCTTGTCGGCGCGCAGAAGGTGATGAAACTCGATCTGGTGCAACCGATCGAGCTCGACTCTGCGCGTCAACAGCTACTTATAGGTCTGGCAACTGATGCCGCGAGCGAGCGTGGTGGATGCGACGGCGCGATCATCGCGGACTTCGGGCTTGGGCTTCTTGCACAAGGAACACTGGGCAGACTCGGCGCGGCCATCCGCCCCAAGACGCGCGTGCTCACCGGCGATGTGAGCGGACGACGATCCGGGTTGCTCTCGATGAAAAACTATGACCTGCTCTGCCCGAGCGAGGGCGAGATCCGCGATGCGTGCCGACTTTACGATCAGGGTCTGCCAATGGTTGTCTGGCGATTGCTCGATGAGACTCGGTCAGGCTCAGCGATCGTGACGATGGGCAGCGAAGGGCTTATCGGCTTCAGCCGACTTGCGGGCAAGAGCAGCGACGGCGCGTGGGACAACAAACTCAAGGCTGAGCATGTGCCCGCGATGTCCACCCATGCGATCGATGCGCTCGGGTGCGGCGATGCGCTGCTCAGCGCGGCCACGCTCGCGCTATGCACGGGCACGCCGCTGCTGCCCGCCGCGTTTCTCGGGGCGATCGCGGCGGCGGTGCAGGTGCAGCGGCTCGGCAACATGGTGGTGAGTGCGACGGACCTTCGCCATGGTGTTGTGCGGCTTCACACCTCGCACCTCACGTATCAACCGAGTGAAGTCATCGAGAGCCGCGCGAGCGGATCATCTCGGTTTGCCGGCATGAAGGCCGTGTGAGATTGGGTGCCATGAAGATCGCGTACATCATTCCCACGCGCAACCGGCCGGATGTGCTGCGCAAAACCCTCACGCAACTCGGATCTTTGGCACACCATGATGCGCAGGTGATCGTGGTGGACAACGATTCGTCGATGGTGCCGAATGTTCCCGGTGCTCTGGCGAACGGGATTGATGTTCAGTTGCTGCGGCGCGCGAGCAATGAAGGCGCGGCCGCTCGCAACGTGGGTGTGCGTGCGGCGGATCGCGCGTGCGAGTGGGTCATCATGCTGGATGACGACTCGGTGCCGCTTTCGCTCGGTCATCTTGATGCCCTGCGCGCGGCGAGTCATGACACGAGCGCCGTTGCGGCGGAGATCGTGCTTCCGTGCGGAGCACGCGAGTCGGGCGGGCTGCCCGAGGTCTTTATCGGGTGCGGGGTCGCGCTGCGGCGCGAGGCGTTTGAGATGTGCGATGGGTATGACGCTTCGTTCGGCTACTACGCCGAGGAGTACGACCTTGCGGCCAAGATGATGCTGGCGGGCTGGCGAATCGGGCTCGATCGGCGGTTTGTGGTTGAGCATCGCAAAGTGACCGCGGGTCGCGACATGAACCTGATCATGCATCGGCTTCTGCGGAACAATGGGTGGATCATGCAGCGATACGCGCCGGCGCGCCGGCGCGTGACGGAACTTCGGCATGTGGTCGATCGATATGGAATCATCGCGCGGAAAGAGAAGGCGGAGCGCGGGTATGCGCACGGGCTTGATGAGCTCTTCCACACACTGCGCGACCAACCGCGCAGGCCGATGGGCGCGGCGCGGTGGGACCGCTTCACAGGAAAGGCCGCGGCGGTCCGCTCGCTGCAGAACGCCTATCTGGAACATCGGTTTGTGACGGCCGCGATTGTTGAGGAAGGGAAGAACGCGGTCGTGGTTCGATCGGCGCTGCGCGCGATGGGCGTGCGTGAGGTGCCGCTGGGCGATTCGCCCGATATCGCGGTGATCGGCACGCTCTCACCGGGGCCGATGCTGGACGCGTGGGCGCGCGCTGCGGGCGGGAGCACGACGCGGATCGTGTGCCCTTGGGATGAACTGATCAACGCAGAGCGAGCCGCGTGGCGAGCGGTGCTGGCCGCGGCTTGATTCGTTCTAAGGTTTTCGTACTTGTTACTTGAGCGCGGCTTCGAGCGCGGGCTTGAGTTGGGCTCGCAAACCCTGGTCGTTGGCGAAGCCGGTGACCTGGTGGACGACCTTGCCATCTTTGAAGACGAGAAAGAGCGGGATGCCCTCGCGCACGTACTGCGAGGCGATCTTCTGGTTCGAGTCCGAATCGAGTTTGCCGACCTTGACCTTGCCCGAATACTCCTTGGCGAGTGCCGCGATGGTGGGCGCGGCCTTCTTGCACGGCCCGCACCACGTTGCCCAGATATCGACCAGCACGGGCTGCTTGCTGTCAAGCACCTCGGACTGAAAGTTGGCATCGGTGATGATGACCTCTTTGCCATCGCCGGCGGATGTCACGGCGGAGGAGGGTGATGCGTTAGGTGCTGCGGGCGTCGCGGCGACGGGCGCGGCGGGCTTATCACAGGCGGCGAGGGTTGCGGCGGTGAGGATGATGAGGGTTGCAAGAGAACGCATGTTGACTCCGGTGTGGGTTATCTATACGGCGCGATGAGCACTGGGGGTGGCCAACATTTTACTCACGAAGGAACGCGGGGCTGCAGGACCGGGCGGAAGATTTCGCCAACCTGCTCGCGGTAATCGACCCGCACGGGCTACCTGCGCTCGTGACCATCAATGGCCGCCGAGTCGGCTTCGAACCACCAACCATCGAAGTGGCGGTCGGTGGCATGGTTCTATTGCGGGTTAGGAGCTGAATCACTTGCGTGCAGGGACGGTTACGCCGCGGGGGACTTCGACTTTGGGTTTCCAGCCGACCCAATCGGCACGGGTGGCTTCGACGATTCGTTCGGCGGTGCGGACATTGACGAACCCTGCGGTGGCATCGATCTCGGGCTGGCTGCCGGTGCGGACGCAATCGAGGAAAGCTTTGATTTCCATGAGGATGGGCTCGGCATCGTCGATGACGAGGTTCTCGATGTTGACCAGTTCCTGCCACTTCAGATCGGTGAGGTCTTTGCCCTTGCGGAGCTGGTCGCGGACCTCGTGCATCTGGATGTCAATCGCGACGCGGCGGATGACGGTGCCCTTCTTGGCCGCGTAATCGATCTTGATGTAGGCGTTCTCGCCGGTAATGCGCGTGACGCGCTCGGTCTTGAGCGCGAGGCGCGAGGCGGAGACGTTGGCGACACAGCGGCCCTGGGGGCCGAGGTCCCACACGAGGCGCGCGTTGCAGATGTCTTCGTGCTCGGTAATGACGGGTACGCCGCTGGCGTGGATTTCGGTCGGCTCGCGCCCGCCCATGAGCATGATGACGACATCGAGGTCGTGGATCATCATGTCCATTACGACACCTACATCGACCGAGCGGAAGGTCATCGGGCTCACACGGTGAACTTCCATGAAGCGGGGGATGAGCGGGACACCGTGGGCCTGCTCGGCCCGCAGCGCGCGCATGATGGGGTTGAAGCGCTCGATATGCCCAACCATCAGCACAGCGCGGCTGCTTTCCGCGGCTTCCTTGATCTTCAGAGCCTCTTCTGCACTGCCGGCGAGGGGCTTTTCGATGAGGCACGAGACGCCCGCAGCCAGAAGTTGCTGCGCGGCCGAGAGGTGGCCGGTGGTGGGGACGGCGACGCTGACGCAATCAACACCGGCGGCGAGCATGGTATCGATGCTCGCGAAGGCGCGGCAGTTCCACTGCTCGGCAACGTCGCCGGCGCGGTCGGTGTTGGCATCAACCACGCCGACAAGCTCAGTATCAGGAAGTTGCGAATAGACACGCGCGTGGTGGCGACCCATGCGCCCGACACCGACGACGCCGCAGCGAAGAATGCCGCTGCCGCGAGCGCGATACGAGGCTCCGCCCCGCGCGGGCGCGTTCGTGTGCGTGCCGTTGACACCGAGCTTGGACATGACGGCCTCCGGAAGAAGCGCGAACTCGGCGGGGGGGCGTGAGCGGAATACCGATCGACGCGGTTGAAGACTTGAACCCTCCCGCCGGCCCCCTCCCTCTGGCAGGGGGAGATGAGGATCAGGTCAGGACTTTCTGGATCGCTTCGACGAGATCCGCCTTGGGCTTCCAGCCGACGAAGCGCCGCTCTTCTTTGCCGCCGCGGAAGATGAGAACGGTGGGAATGGCGTTGATGCCGAACTTGATCGCGGCATCTGTGTTGAACTCCGTGTTGACTTTACCGACCTTGAGCTTGCCGGTGAAATCGGTGGCGAGCTCGTCGATGGTGGGGGCGAGTGTGCGGCAGGGAGGACAATACTCGGCCCAGAAATCAACGAGGACGGGAACATCCGATTCCATGACTTCCTTCTGGAAGTTGGCATCGGTGAATTCTTTGACGTTGGCGTTGGCCATGGTGAAATCCCTTTCTGTTGCCCGGTGTGCAATGATCCGGAGAGTGATACCGGCTCGCGGAGACGGGCGTTCATTTTAGGCCGCGTCGGTGCGTTTCGATGGCGAATCGTGGGTCATGTCATGGGTCCGATAGGTGTGTCACGTGATATTGGATGACGGGAATCTGAAAAGGATACCAGATTTGTTTGCAGTTCGTTCGGATAATAGGTGCTGATGGTGCATCCGCAGGGTGATGGGTGTCGATACTGATAGAGGAGCGGTTGTCGCTCACAGACCTGAAACCGAGTCGCGCAGCATGATGATCTCGAAACAACCATTTACGATTCTGATCGATGGCGACTGCCCGCTCTGCAAGCGCGAGGGCGCGATGATGGCGCGGATGGATCGCGGTCGAGGCGGGCTGGTGGTTGCGGACATTGCTTCACCGGATGTTGACCTGACGCGCTATGGCGTGACGTATGACGAGGTGATGGGGACCATTCACGGTGTGATGCCTGATGGTCGGCTGGTGACGGGGATGGAGGTTTTCAGGCGTGCGTATGGGGCGGTCGGTTGGGGGTGGGTGCTGGCGCCGACTGGTTGGCCGGTACTCAGGTCGCTCTTTGATTTAGGGTACCGATGGTTCGCGCGCCATCGCCTGTGGCTGACAGGGCGACGGGGCGCGTGCGCGGGTGGTGCATGCCGGATTGACCGCGCTTAAGTCCGCAAGAATGCGGCGGCGTGGGCGCTGATGTTGTGAACCCTGAAGATGCGTGCGCCGCGAAGCCGGTGGTGCAGGCTGAGCTCGACGCTGGCGGAGTCGCGCTCGCGTGGGAGAAGGGCGATATCCAAGCCTGCGAGTTTGGCGACGAAGCTCTTGCGCGAGAGGCCGCTCATCACCGGACAGCCAAGCCCAGCGAGGTCGGATGTTGCTTCTATGAGTGCCTGATTCTGCGTGACGCTCTTGCCAAAGCCGAGACCGGGATCAATGACGATCGCTGCACGCGAGATTCCTGCCGCAACTGCGCCGTCGATCCTGGCGGCAAGGTATTCACGAACTGTGCCTACGACACCTGCATCTCCGTATGCGGGTTCGGCTGCGTGTTGATGTGAATAGACATCGCGCTCGGGAAGCATGGCGCGGTGCATGAGGATGAGGCCGCAGCCTCGCCGCGCGGCGAGCGCGAGCATGGCGGGATCATCGGTCGCGGCGGAAACATCGTTGATTGCGTCCGCACCGACATCGAGCGCGGCGGCGGCCACGGCGGATCGGGTGGTGTCGATGGTGATGGCGAAGTGGTCGCCGAGTTGATGCCGCAGGGCGGCGATGATGGGAAGGACGCGGCGGGCCTGCTCATCGTCGGGAATGCGCGGCGCGCCGGGTCGAGTGGATTCGCCGCCGACATCAAGGCCATCAGCACCCTGGGTGAGCATGGTCTCGGCGGCGGCAAGGGCGTGGGCAAGGGTTTGGTGGGTGCCGCCGTCCGAGAATGAGTCGGGGGTGATGTTGAGAATGCCGAGCAGGCGCGGGCGATCGAGCAACCAAGCCCGCGTGGGCGAGAGCTGCCAGACTTGCGATGGCGTGGGAGGTAGCGACCTCATGCCGTTGGTCTCGCTTTTGGGGATGGAGGAACGCCGAACCTGTCACCACCGAAAGCGATTCAGAACGCATGAAATTGGCGCGAGCAAGCGTGTCGGAGCGGCCGCGACTGGCGGGGGGAAATGTGGTCGAAAAATAAAAGAGGGGCCGCGGCACGTTGCCAGCGACCCCTCGGGGGGGGGGGTGCAGGTTAATAGGACTGGGTGGAGTATACCGTCAGAACCGCGGCTGTCCAGTCTCACCTTTTCCACCGGCGGGGGCGGGCTCGGGCTGACCGCCCATTCCGCCATCCATCTGCTGCTGGAAGGCCATTCCGATCTCAATAACGGTCTTGATGACGGGGGCGGGGACGAAGATGGCGAAGTGGGCCGACCCGCTGTGGGTGCTGATGGCCCCGCCGATGGGCGGGAGGTTTTCGGGGATCTTGTCGGCGGGGACCTGCACACCGGCCATGGCGGCAAAGGGCAGAACGAGATCCATCACCCCCTTGGTACCGATATAGAACTCGCCCATGCGGTTGCCGGGCAGAACGGCCGAGACCTGGGCAATCATCTTATCGCTGGAGAGGTTTTCGCCGGTACCCTTGGCAAGTTTGAAAGCCTGGCCCATGAGTTCCGAGTTCTTGCTGTAGGTCATGTACACACCCCCGTCGGTCTTGGCGAGATAGCCGTTTGGACCACCCGAGGGGCCGAAGATCATGCCGAGACCCTGCGCGGCCATCTGGTTGGAGTCGTCGGGGGTGAGCTTCATGTCCCAGACATCGACATCGATGTCGTCAACCTTGGCACCGTTCTCGACATAGGTTGACTGGACGGTCATGCCCTGCTGAACCTTGCCGCCGAGGCGGGTCATTTCTTCTTTGGTGGCCTTGAGGAAGGCCGCGCCGTCGGCGGTCTTGTTGAACTGAAGCATGCCGGTCATCAGTCCGCCGAAAACGCCACCCTTGGGAAGACCCATGACGAACGAACTGCCTTCGGAGGCTTCGAGGGTCTTGAGCGACATCATGGGCTCTTCGCCGGGCTTGGTGGATTTGGCGGAGAAGTCGCGGAAGAACTGGCGCAGTCCCTTCGAGGTGGTATCGATGGCCCCGGCCATGATGTAGGCACCGGCGGGGAGCTTGGTGAGAAGATCAGAGGACTTACCGCCGCCCTCGAAGATCTTGCCCATGTATGAGCCTTCGGTGAAGGTGATGGCCAAATCGAGGTTGAAGCCCTTGCTGCCGGGCTTCATACCGCCGACGATGGCGCGGCCATCACGCATGGCTGAATCGAGGAACCAGATGACCGCTTCGTTGTTGAAGGGGTTGGCCTCATCGCCCATGGGAAGCTCGGCGGTGCCATCCTTGATGGCCTTCTCGATATCCTTCTTGAGTTCGGGCCACATGGGGCGGATGGCATCGACATTGACGATGGCGACCATGCCGGAAGTGTCGGCGACGGTTTCGCCACCCTTGCCGAGCTTGCCCTTGAGGGCTGATGCACCGCTCTTGGCCTCAAACTTAGCGAGGAGTTCCTTGTCGTCGCTCAACGCGGCATACCCGCCGCCAACATCCTTCAAGAACCCTTCGTTGCCGTCGGGCATGGCGATCTCGTCGATGCTGCCAGCGGCGCCGGGTTTGGTGCCGAAGTTGGTCAGGAGGTCTTCGTACTTGCTGATGGGGAGAAGAAGGACGACCTGGTCGGGTGAGCGGGCCACGTCTTCATCTTCATCAGCGGGATCGGCGCCCATGTCGTCTGCGGCTTTTTGGGCGGCATCCTTGACGGCATCGCCGACTTTCTTGGCGGCATCGCCGATCGGGTCTTTCTTGGGGGCAAAGACGACGAGCGCGATGGATTTGGAGGTATCGATCCCGCCGGTGACACCCAGCATGGAGAGAAGGTCGTTGACCTCGGGTATGGGGAAGGGGAACTCGACGGCGGTCATGAGGGCGGTGAGGTCCTTGTGGATGGCATCGGCGCTCGGGGCGGCGAAGACCACCAGGGCGTTGTCGGGGACACGATCAAGGACGGGGGGCATGGCCGCGACAGCCGACGAGGCAAGGCCAAGCAGGCTGCCGGTGCAGAGGAGCAATCCACGAAGACGGGTCATTGTTCGGGTTCCTTTGAGTTACTTGGAGATTGATCGGGCCATTGCGATTGGACCCGGGTGTTTGTGGGAATGGGAATCGAAGAATTTTGAACGAAGTTGAACCACAAGGTTTGCGGCGCTGGACATACACACCACCGTTCATCGGTTGATGACGGTGAACGCGAACGGGACATCACAGTATATGGCTTGGTGAAGTCGGGGTGGCAGACAGCCTGCACATCCGACCATGTGTGCGCAACCCCGGGAAAGCTGCACACGCAAGCGTTGATTCGACTCGATAGTGAGGAATGGCCGTTGGAGTGGCAACAACGGAGCGTTGAAGGCTGACAGTGGTTCGATTCAAACTCGTGGTGCGCATCGGAGAATCAGGTCACACCGCTGGCGCCACGACCACGAATCCAGAAAACACACGCGCTGATCAGCATGATGGTTCCAACCAAGATGAGTGACCATTGAAACACGCTGTTGCTGGAACCAGGAGTCAGGCCAGTGTCATCACGTACTTGCGGAGTCTTTGGTAAGTGTATGGGATTTGATTGCGCGTATTTAATCCTTGCCTCAGCTTGCGCAGTGCGGCCAAACTCAACAGCTTGTTCGATGGTGCTGGCGGTGAAGATGCGTGATCCCGTAGGTTTAAGAGTGCCAGAGACGATCGACCAGACTCCCGGAATGACGGTGCAGACGGGTATCCCGCCTTCGGCTTTGCCGACACGGGTGAGTTCGATCGTGTCCGCCACGTTCCCAACCCGCGTTCTACGGGTAGGACAGCCAGTTTCATCGGTCTCGTAGACAAAGGTCCAATCCTTCCGGAGCTCGTCGGTGACGGCCTGACCTTGTCGAACAGGCTCAAAGTCCGGCATGACGAATGTTGCCAGAAACCCGCCGTCTGGTTTCTTCACAACACTTTCGACTCCGGCAGGAACTGAAAGCAGCTTGTGCAAGCCGACCATGGGTAATGCAAACTGTTCTAAGTATGTGCTTGATGAGATTGATTGTGCCCAGTTGCGAAGTTTGTCGCTTGCGTAAAAGACGACCGTTTCCCCAGACGCCGTACGGCCCCAACCAATACCCGCGTGAAGCTCATACCACGCGCCCGAACGGCTGTCATACCCATACACCTCGACATCGGGTTGATCTGTTCTCTGGATGACACACTCCAGAACACCATCAATTCGTGTCAGGTTGAGCAACTCGGTGTGATCATCGGACTGTTGAGCTGCGCTGACCGGGCACGGATCCATCAGGCAGACGTGAACGACAACATAGAGAACGAAGGAAAGCGACAACCGCGTGATCATGGAATCCCTCCGGGCGAACCACCGCACGGTCCACAGGAACTGTAAATCACAAACCAATCCGGACCCTCTGAGTTACCCAACAAGGTCTTGCAGTAGCAGGTTTGTCCGTCGGTCTCGCCACAACCAACATCTTGATACCCTGAGGGAGCCCCACCGTTTGAGGCACCCGGTGCGCATCTTGTCCCTGTGTAACATTTTTGCTGAGAAGTCGTGAACGCAAGGCAAGTCGATCCCGCATCCGCGTTGGCCCATCCTTGCGAACATGCTGTCACCACGCCTTGGCAGAAGCTGCTCTGACTGCTGGTACATTTGTTCTTCTTTTCAGTTACACACTCCGGCCCACCGACACCCGCGAAACTTCCCGCGACGAGAACCAACGCGCCCAAGGTGATCGCTACGCTCGCACACTGCTTTGAACTCT
Organism: Phycisphaerales bacterium; assembly: GCA_038251595.1. Taxonomy (GTDB): domain Bacteria; phylum Planctomycetota; class Phycisphaerae; order Phycisphaerales; family UBA1924; genus JADLCX01. Next base: position 13,115 of record JBBSBC010000083.1, read on the forward strand.
TAAACATGTTCTATCCTCTTTGTGATGGTTACCTTTGCCTATCTCTGCCCCGATACCCGCCCCATGTTGATGTCGCGGGAAAACCTACACCGTTTTCAAAGTAATGTGTCGCGGTCGGGAGCAACTGCTGCCATCGGTACTCGCCTGTACTCCCATCGCAGAAGCCAACAGCACCCACAGGACATCCCGTACCGCAGCACCACAAAACCTCTCCCCGACCTTCATCAACAACGATGGATCGCAGAAGCCCGAGCGCTGAAGGCCACATGATCTGTGATGTCGTGACCCTTTGCGTACGACACTGCGATTCCGGCTCGGTTCGGCCGGGCTGCATTCGATCCGCATCGTAAGCAACACAGACTGTCATCGTGATGTTGGGCATTCCTGGTGCGTGGCGAGTGCGGGTGCCCAGCACTTCCATCGATTCCAGATATCCGCCTGCCAAAAGCGGTTCGTAGAACTTCGTGACTGCGGTTAAGGCGTGATCATAAAATGCAACGGGAAAGCACTCTTTGAAGTCGCTGGTATAGATCTGGACGATCTGATTCACCTGCTGCACACCTGATATACGGCCAGCAGATCTCGCTCGAGCGATGGCGCCATTCACGATGGGCAGAAGGAGTCCGAGCAGAATCAAAATAATTCCGAGCACGACGAGCAGTTCAATCAATGAAAAACCCGCTCGTATCGATGGGCGTTGCAAGGGCTGATTTTGGGCCATGAAATGAACCTCGCATACACACTACGTCCCCCCCCCCCCCC
>JBBSBC010000084.1:0-13832 GCA_038251595.1 Phycisphaerales bacterium
TCGGCTCGGGCAGCCGCATTCTTTCGGCTGACATTCTCGGTCAGCGGCACTACGCCATCGCGCAGCGCGTGCAGAAGACGTTGCAGCGGTACAAGGAACTTCAGGACATCATCGCAATTCTTGGTGTTGATGAACTCAGCGAAGTGGACAAGCTCACGGTCAATCGCGCCCGCAAGATCGAGCGATTCCTCAGCCAGCCTTTCTACGTTGCCGAAGTCTTTACCGGCTTCCCCGGTGTCACCAGCACGCTGGAGACCACGATCGATTCGTTCGAGCGTCTGTGCAACGGCGAAGGCGACGATATCCCCGAGGGCGCATTCATGTACGTGGGCACGCTCGACGATGCTCGCAAGAAGGCTGAGAAGATGAAGGCGAGCTGATGGCGTGGGATCGGCTTCCAGCCGAGTGACTGAGAGTTGGATTTGGCTCGGTGCGTGCGAAGTGCTGCACGAGCGAGCTTCGCTGTGAATGAGTGATGTGGCTGTCAAACCCCCGGCTGTAGGCTGGGGGTTTTTAGTTGGGCATGTCACGTTGGGTTAAGTGTTGATCGCCGCCGATTATGGGAGTGTCCGAGAGAGTGCTGTGGACGTTCAAGCCTGTTTCAACGGCGCGAAATGAGCACTCCGCAACGGGTTGAACTATTCAGTAAACTTTAGGGTCGAGTTGCGGTATCATTGGTCGCGTACACGTCTCGATCCTGCTTGAGTTCAAGCGGCACAGCATCCATGCACAAACTCGCGGCCATCTTCATGCTCCTGCTCGCCATGGCTTGGTCGCCGGCCGCGACGTGGATCGGGCTTGCTGAAATACGCACGGAATCGTGCGTAGGCGGATCTGTGGATGCGAAAGGGTGTGGGTGCGGGTGTCGTGATTCGGAGTCGGCTGTGTGCTCGTGCTGCGGCCAGATGCCCGACTCGGCCCCTCCGCGCGATCAGTCTGCGCCGAATCGATCGACCACTCAGCTTATTGATTGGACGTTTGTTCAATCGGTCTTTGAACTGGTTGTGTGTCGAGCATCGAGTGGTGCAGGATTGCTGCCGCGGCCGAGGCTGGTCGGTATTCAGTGGATGAGCACGAACGAGCGGCTCGCGGTTTTCTGCATTCGGCAGACCTAGACCGAGACACTCGCGCCACCACTGCGCGCCGGATTTTTCCGGCCCGCCACCATACAGAGCGTTTTACATTTTCACCAATCGACTTTGGGTGTTGATGCCCGAAGCCTATCGATCATTCTTCGGCCGCGAGGCCGGGAGGTTGTTCAATGATTCATCTTCGTCGATCATTCGTGGTCCTGTCCGCGTTCACACTGGTTACCGTTCAACTGTCGGGATGTGCGGGGAAGGCGGGTTCGACTTCGTCTCAGTCGATGCCAGAAATGGAGAACGTCATCACGCACAAGGTCACGGAGAACGACCTGGCTCTCGCTAAAAGCGCGGCACCGATCGAGAGCGATTCGGCCGTGCTTTGGGTGAATGGGCTGGGGTGTCCGCTGTGTGCCACGAACATTGACAAGCAGCTCGAACGCGTGCGCGGCGTTGAAAGGGTGGATGTCGATCTCTCCAACGGCAAGGTCACGCTCAAGCTCAAGCCCGGTGCTGCTCACCCTTCGCCATCGGTTCTCGGCGAGGCTATTGAGGATGCTGGGTTCACCCTTGTGAAGGTTGAGAAGCGATGAGGTGCAGCATGAACAGACTTCAACTCGCTTTCATGATTGCACTGCCAATGATCCTGTCGGCGGGCGAGGCGCTCGGTCAGGAGGCGATGTATACCAACGCGGCGACAATGCCCTCGAAGGGCGTGTTTGTGGTCCGTCCGCAGTTCAACTACACCCGGTTCGGGTCAAATCCGGGGGGTGAAGCGCGGCAAACAGAGCTGTACGAGGCCTCGACGAGCATTCAGTACGGGTTTGCTCGTGCCTGGTCGTTCACGCTGGATATCCCCGTTCAATGGCGAGATCAGCGATTGGCGGATGGCACGAGCGATTCTGACCATGGCGTGGATGATCTGGATGCGTTGTTCAAGTATCGGATCTTCAAAGAAGATACTGGCGGAGTGGACACCATTCGCGCCGCGATACTCGGCGGTGCGCGATTCGCGAGCGGTGATGATGCGGACTTCTCGAGCCAATCCTTCAACCCTCACTTCGGCGCGGTTGTGACCATGGTTCAAGGGCGACACGGTTTGAATCAGGAGGTTGATTACACCTTCAATACTGGTGGCAGTGATGATGACAACTTTGGCGGGGGCGAGGGTGCGAGCGATGCGCTGCGCTACAACACGGCCTACCTCTTCCGCGTATCACCCGAGCAATACACATCTACCACGACAGGTTCGTGGTACGTCACGGCGGAGCTGAACGGAATCTACGAGACAAACGGTGATAACGAGATCAGGTTCTCACCGGGCATCTTGTACGAAGGGCGCGACTTTGCGTTCGAGGTCATGATGCAACTGCCCATGATCGACGACCTGCGGTATCGGGCCGAGATCGATTTTTCGGTGGGCGTTGGTGTGCGCATCACCTTTTGAAGGTCTACTTCGATAATCACGAGCGCAGGCAGTAAAGGGCCTGCGCTCGCTTTGCCAAAATTGGTGACGACTTTGGAGCCATGTATTGCCCCGCTTACTGCGCCTTGACTCGACCGACGATCTCGAATGAAAGCGGAATGCCGTTGATTTCACGGGGCACTCGCAGGCTTTTCGGAAGAGCAGCTTCAAGGTTGACCTTGACGGCGTATTGATCGTCAATCTTGGTCAGACCGATACCGACGACTCCCGGTACGTTGGAAAGGAGCTTGAGTGCTTGATCTTTGGCCGCGCGAGCGAGGGTGATTGCGGTCTGCTTGGCCATGGGCAACTATAGGGCGATCTTGACCTTGAGGTCTTTCAAGACGCGATTGACGGGGTTGGCAAAGGTTCGGCCAAAGCCGCTCGATCCACCGTGATCGCTGCCCGCGAAGAGGAGCGCGACGGCTTCCAAATCGTCGTTGAGGATGATCGAACCGCTGTCGCCGCCGCGGCTGAAGGCGCCGGTGCCGGTGGTTTCGATCTCGATCTGGTTGTCAAAGCTGATTCGACCGGAGTTGTAATCGACGACGAGGTTGTCGATCTCGATGGCGGTGACCTTGCCGCGCGTGACGCCGGTCGTGCGGCCGACCTTGTGAACGATCGATCCGATATCGATCTCATCAGATGCGAGACCCTTGAGCTTTCCGAGTCCCTTGAGGGTGGAGAGGTCGATTTCGAGACCATCATTCAAGGCAGCGCAGGCGGCATCGACGAGGTTGTCTTTGCCATGACGGAAGCGAATGAACTTGGCGAGTTTGGCGATCGAGTCGGTGGAGGGCGAGCCACCATCGAAATCGCCGGGCTGGATGATCGGATCGCCTTGGCGGGCATCGTTCTCATTGGCGAGTACGTGGTTGTTGGAGAGGATCCAGAGCTTGCCGCCGGTGCCGCGAACGAAGCAGCCGAGTGTGCCAGCGGTGACGGCGGTATGACCGAGCGAGCAGCCGATGAGGAGCGGACGCTGACGCTTGCGGTGCCAGGGAATGGTCGGTGCCTTGGCGGTGGGACGCACACGTCCGATGTAGCGGATATCGGCCTCGCCGCGGGCCTGACTCTTGATCTGCTCGAGCATTCCGCTGGTTTCAAGCGGGCGCTGTTGAAGGCGGACGGCGAGCTTGTAATCGGTCTTGTTTTTACGCGTGATTCCGAATGCGAAGGAAGCCTGATTACGGCCTGCGCTGGTCAGGTTGAAGGCTGAAACCGAGGCGGCCCGTGCGCTGCCAGCTACGGCGGAGAGAAGATTTCCGCTGAGGACTTTCTCAACGAGTGTGGACTTGAGATCGCGTACAGAATCGAGCTTCATGAGGATCTCCGGAGGATGTGTGCAACGATTGAAGCGTGAAAGGTTTGTGCGTGTGACACGCCTCCGCATAGTTTCGCGATGGAGCAGAGCAATATGCCGCGTTAAAGGTGAAGATCTGGTGAAGGCTGAACGTCAAAGATCACTCGGGGACAATCCAGATGTTGCGAAAGCGCACCTCGCCCATCGCATCGGAAGGATGCGACTGAAGAAGGAGCGGGTGATCGCCCGGCGCTTCGGGAAGGGACATGCCTGTCTTGTCTCTGATTTCGACATTGTTGTGAACAAGAACGCCGTTCCACCAAAGGGTGATGCGGGCGTTCTCGGTCTTGTTGCCATCGGTCCAGCGTGGGGCGCGGAAGCGGATGTCGTAGGACTGCCAGACACCGGCGCCGAGCGAGGCGTTGGTATCGGCGGCCGTCTGGCGATAGATGGCGCCCGCCTCGTTGAACTTGGGCTCGTGGGGCGCGGCGGGGGAGTTCATGATCTGGATTTCATAGCGAGACTGCAGCTTTACGCCGCTGTTGGCGTTGGTCTGGTTCTCGATGGAACCACCGGGCGGACAGAGCCATTCGATGTGCAAGAAGCAGTCGCCAAACCTATCGCGAGTGACGATGTCGCCACCGGTGTTCATGGCCGCGGAGGGCGGGACGAAGAGGGTGCCCTCTTCGGTCTTCCATCGGCAGGGCTTGCCATCGGTGTGCTCGAAGGCTTGCATCGATTGATTGGCGCTGTCGAGCAGCACCTGCGCGCTTTGAGGACGGTGTGTGAAGGGAATGGCGGGGGTCACGACAATCGGCCATGCAGGTCCGGGGATCTGTGAGATGCGGTTCAGCGTGTACCACGCCTCGGTGGTCACGGGGTCAAGACTCTGCGTGCTCTTGAAGTTCAGCAGGCGCAGGTAGACGATGGTCTCGGGTTTGAGCCCGTTGATCTTGAGGAAGACACTCCTGCCATCGGGCGCGGGTTGCGCCTCCACGATGCGGAGGACCTTGGGATCGATCTTGGGTCCACCGTACTCGATGGTTGGCAAGTATCGCCATGAGTGCACGTTGTAGTTGGCAGCTTGCGAAAGTATATTGGTCGGTACAACATCGGTGAAGGTGATGAGAAAGCCGTCGGCCCGAGACTCGACCATCTGCATCTCGAGGAACTCGGCATCCGAGTTCGGCCGTAGACGCTGAAGACCGAACTTCTTGTTCTTGTGGTTCCAGTTTCCGTTCGAGCCGATGCCGCCGACGTAGAGACAGCCATCCGGACCCCATACGAGTCGGTTGACGCCAGCTTCCAGGCCCTGTGAAAACTGAAAGACACAGCCCTGGTAATGTCCCGCGATTCCGTCCACGTTCTCGATGAAGACGCGGTTGATGCCGCCGTGCGTGACATCGCCAACCAGAAGTTGGCGGCGGTAAATGCCGCTGGGAATGAGCAGGGGCTCAGTCGGGGAGTTGCCGACTTCGCCGTGCGGGAACCAGACAACCGGAGGCTCAGCAGGAGTTGTTCCGTTCGGTTCGGTCTGATGACCATAGAAGCCATCTCTGTGGATGTGGTTGAGGCGAGAGGCGGGGAGCCATGCGCCCTGATTGTCGCAGCCGAAGAGCTCGCCATCCGGCCCGATGTTGAGACCATTGGGAGCGCGCAGGCCACGGGCGAAGACTTCGATGCTTCCGGTGGCTGGGTCAATCTTCCAGGCGCAGCCGGGGCCGCCCGAGCCGCGATCGCCAACGGCAAACGCGGGTGTGGTTCCGGGCATGTAGTTGGTTGCGCCGCTCTTAAGTGGAACAGAAGTTGTGATGTAAAAGTGTTTGTCAAGCGGAACGAGGTTGAAACTGAACTCATGATAGTTATGCGAGGCGGGCCAACCAGATGCAATGGCCTCATATTCATCCGTCACACCATCGCCATCAAGATCGCGGAGGCGAGTGATCTCCTGCTTCTGTGTGATGTAGAGGTCGTTGTTCCAGTAGGCGATGCCGAGTGGTTCGCCGAGTCCGGAAGCAAAGCGGGTGATAGTTACTTGCGGTTCTGGAGGTTGGCGCTGATGGGCGGATGGCCCGTCTTGCAATGGTGTGGAGGTGATCAGGTTGTCGAGAATGTAGACGGCACCGGTCTGATCCCACGTGCTGATCGCGAGGCGGCCATCGGGGAGGAAGACCATGCCGGCGACCGCGGGCCGAAAGTCGGGGCCGCGAAAGTCTTCGAGGGTGAAGAGTGGGTGGACGGATTCGAGCGGGCGCCCATCGCCGGGACGATTCGGGTCGCGTCCGTAAAACCATCGCTTGGGACCGGGGCTCGTGGCGAAGGTCTGGCCCGCCTCGGTGCGGAGGACATCGGAGGGAAGGAGGGTGTATTCGGGCGCACCCGGTGGACGCCATTCGAGACTGAGATCAAACTTTCCTTTGTCTTCATAAAAGAGGATGCTGATTGTGTGGCGGCCCTTGTCGAGAGCGATGCCCGCGCTGGCCGTGAAGTTCTCGGCGTGCTGATCCTCGGTATCGGCGATGACCACGCCATCGAGAAGCAGTGCGGCACCGTCATCGCAGCGCAGGCGAAAGAGATGGTCTCCGGGTGTGGTGATATCGATCCACCCGCGAACGATACCGGCAAAGCTGTCTTCCAGCGATCCGAAAGTGGTTTTAAAAGAATCAGAAAAATCTATGTTTTGGTAGATGGCGTAGTGGTTGGGCGTCTGGCCATCGGCAATGGTCGGTCGGCGTGTGAGGGGGCTATCGATCTCATAGACCCAAACCGTGACACCCGGAATGACCGCGCCATCGGGCTGGGGTGTTGGTTGCCCACCGAATGCTGTAGCGGCGAGGGTGAGCGGGACGAGGTGGGTGAATGCGATCATCGGGCGGCCTCCCGTTTGAGAACCGTCACGAGTGTTGTGGGGCCGTTGCCTCGAAAGATCAGGGTGGGCTTGTTGGATATCGAACGAAGCTCGCAGGAACCGGAAGGGCGGTAGTCGGCGAGTCGTGCAGGGATCGGAAGTTGGAGTTCGAGCGAAGTCGCGGCGGGAAGCCCGGCGATTTCAAAGCGATCTGCGAGCGTGATATCGCCGGTTGACTTGAGTATGGATGCCTCGAACTCATGATGCACCCGGACTTCAGCAGAGTCGGGCAGTCGGAACGTGAACCGGAGAATACATGATTGCGAAACCGGATCGAGCGTGTAGCCCCTCCAAGTGGGCTTCAACTCGTACGACTCGCTGTTTATGGTTGCGGACCAGGCGGGGCGATCACCAAAAAGACGGAGGTCGCGCAGGGTCTTGTTGTGCGAAGCGTTACGCTGGACAACCCTAAGCCGGGCCGACTTTGGGTGTGGCTCAATCTGCTTGAAGTTCCACTGCCAGTCGGTTTCGCTCGTTCCATGGGTGGTCGAATCGAAGCTCTGCGCGTTCCAGGACTGACCATCGTCCGGGGAGAGTTCGACGTGAAAGGGCGCGCGTCGGGATGTCTCGTCAAAAGCGACAAAGATGTTCCGCCATTCAGACAGATCCATCGTCGGGCTGGTGATGGAAGCGTTGTCCGAGTCGAAGACCCACTGCCTCTGTGTGTCGAAGCGGGCACCGATGATCTTGGTCTCATGGGGACGTGACGCGGCATCTCGGCCCGGTACGGGTTGATCAGTGTCGATTCGGTTGGAAGTTGTGACGGATGGTGGTTGATCCGGGAGGTACCAAATCAAGGACGGCGATTCAGCGAGGATCTCGCCTCGTGCCGCCGAGTTATCCTGCGAAAAATCCCAGACCTTGCCACGCAGAAGCATCTCGCCCTTCCAGACTTTCTGTATGGCGCACGTGGCGGGATTGAACGCGACCCAGAGTTCCTCGGCGGGCGCGAGGATGACCATGCGGGTGCGGTCTTCAAAGATGCAGCGAAATACCCAGGGATCGCGCCCCCGGGGAATGGCGGGGGAAGGCTGGAGTGGTGGGGGTGGCGCGGTGATGAGGGCAGCGAGCAGGAGTGGGACGAGCATCCAAGTAGGATAGAAGCGGTCTCGCGTGTGGGGACCATCTGGTACGATCTGGTCATGAACAGTGGATTGGTCGGATCGGGCGCGGTGTCGGTGAATACCGGGAAGGTGAGAGATCGCCGCGTGCTGCGGTTTGACTCATCACCAGCGTTGATGGTGGAGGTGGAGAGGCTGGTTGCTTCTGAGCAGCAGGGAAAGCTGCGAATGAGTGGAAACTGGACGCTCGGACAGAATCGTGGCCATCTGGCTGCGTGGGTGAAGTTTGGGTTTGAAGGGACCCCGTTGCAGCCGCCGTGGATTGTCAAGGGTGTTCTCCGACTGATGAAGAATCGACTGCTGAATAAAGGGCTACCTACGGGTGCGCGAACTCCTACAGGTGGAAAGTGGGACACTTGCAACAGATAGGTTGAGCACGGAAGCAGGGCTCGTGGTCTTTCGGTCTGCCTGGACGCGGTTGGAGGCTGGAGCACCGAGCATTCCGACCCCGGTCTTCGGACCGATGACGCACCAGGAGTGGAGAAAAATGCACGTGCATCACGCAGAACTGCACCTCAGTTTTCTGCATCCATGATCTTGATGTGGAGAGCGCACCCTCACCCGTCGCGGGGTCGGGCGCTCCGTGCAGGAGCAATATTGTTCTGAACGAGAGTGTTCGAGGATGACCCGACGGTGTCAGGGGCGAATGGGGGCTTGATCGCCGCTGCGCGAGGCTGGATTGCACCATAGGCGACCCGGACGGGCTTCCCGCTCTTCTGCGAACTGCTTGGCGTTCAGATAGGTGCTGGAGGCATCGACCGCGCCGACGTTGATGCCCTCACCGTGATGACCCGCGGTGATTTCGGAGGGGTACGAAGCACCGTCATTGAAAGCGACGGCGCCTCGTTCGTTCGCATCCCACATGATGACGTCCGAAGAATCGAACTGATCGATCCGGAAGGTGCGATTCGGATCGGTGTAAGCGACGACCGCACCGTTCATGATAAATGAGGTGAGCTGCGCGGTGCCTTCAAGCGGCTCCTTGTGCGATGGGCAGCGGTACGCACCATCGGCTTCTATGTACGGATAAACTGTTCCGGTGCGACGGTCATTCGGCGCAAAGGGAACACCCGCGGCAGGGCCGACCGTCTCGTCGTAGAGCCACCCGGGTCGCGAAGCGATTGGACCCCAGTTGGGAAGCGGAAGTGAATCGCGGTAATCCATCGTGTAGGTGGTTGTGGCGAGGAGCAACTGATGAAGACCACTGTTGCATTTGACTTTGCGAGCGGTCTCGCGCGCCGACCCCAACGCTGGAAGCAGCAGCCCGATCAGAATCGCAATGATCGCGATAACGACCAGCAACTCGATGAGGGTAAATGCGTTACGGCGGGAGGTGGTCACGGGTTGTCTCCGCAGTGGTGGGTGCTGTCATTCGTGCGTAACAGATAGATCGGATGGGCAAGGCACGCGGCTTCCAAGATGCGTCAAGGATATCAGGGTCGTTAAGGCTGGGCGTAGGTTGCGCGTTAGCGGCTGATGAGTATGTGCGGGCGGGAAGTGTTGGGTATGGCGGGGGGGAGAGGTGTAACGATTGAGCGGGAAAGCCCGTGCGACCGGCAGGGCTCGCCGCGTTTGACGAGGGTGGCGGTTCAACAAGTGCGGGCGTCGAGCCGATCCAGAGGCGACGGGAGTCGGTCTGGGCGCCTCTGGTGCGTCTGGGTGTCCCGTCGTGCGGACTTTTGATCGGAGCGACCCTGTGACGAAGCTGCTGGACATCCTCAAGACGGCCCATGAAAACGATGCCTCAGACATCCATCTGGTGACTGGGCATCCGCCGATGGTGCGCATTCATCAGGTGATGACGCAACTGGACTTCCCGGTGATCAAGCCGGAAGAAGCCAAAGCGATGCTCGAGGAGATGTGTACGAAGGAGGCTCTCGCCCGCTTCGACCAGATCAAGGACTCCGACTTTTCATTTCAAGCTCCGGGGCTGAGCCGTTATCGTGTGAATGCGCACATGCAGCGCGGCACGGTGGCGATTGCGATGCGAACGATCAAGACGAAGGTTCCGCCACTGGCGAACCTGAATCTGCCGGAAGTGATCGCGCGTCTGACGTATCTGCCGCGCGGGCTGGTGCTGGTGACTGGTGATACCGGTTCGGGTAAGTCAACGACGCTGGCGGCAATGATTCAGGCGATGAACGAGCGGTATCGCAAGCACATCATCACGCTGGAAGACCCGGTTGAATATGCGTTCACGAGCAATAGGTGCCTGATCGAGCAGCGCGAGCTTGGGCTGGATATGCCCAGCTTTGCGAGCGGATTGAAGCACTGTCTGCGACAGGACCCGGACATTATTCTGGTTGGCGAAATGCGCGATCTTGAGACGACGGCGCTGGCCATTTCGGCCGCCGAAACCGGTCACCTGGTGCTGAGCACGCTGCACACGGTGAACGCCTCGCAGACGGTCGAGCGCATCATCGATATGTATCCGGCTGGACAGCAGAACCAGATCCGCTCGATGCTGGCGAACACGTTGCAGGCGGTGGTGAGTCAGACGCTGTTCAGCAGAATCGACAAGCCGGGCATGGTGCCCGCGGTCGAGGTGCTGCTGTGTACACCGGCTGTGCGGAACCTGATCCGCGAGTGCAGGAGTTTCGAGATTCCGAACGTGATCGAGACGAACCGCTCGATGGGCATGATGAGTCTTGATACGTCGATCGCGGAGCAGTACTTCAACGGGTTTATCAGCCGCGAAGATGCTATTGCCCAGGCCGCGTATCCGGACAAGCTGGAGCGGATGCTCGTCGCGTGAGGCCGCGCCGAGCAGGATGATTGAGCGATGTGCATGCTGAGCAAGGGCTCGAGTAGATGAACGGTCCCACCATTCCAGGAGGATGAACACGGCGCGGGAACGTACTCGGGTTGAACCCGTTGCAGGTCGCGCCGTCACTTCATCACGAGGTCCCAATGCCGAACTATCGATACCAGGTGAAGAACGCGGCCGGCGAAGTGCAGGTGGGCGTTGTCGCGGCCGACAACGTGAACACGGCGGCGGGGATTCTGCGGAACCAGGGCTTCCGCGTTCTTTCCATCAATGCGGTGCTGGCGAGCATGGATGGGCGCGGGTTCGCGGCCAAGTTCGCCGAGCTGAACGCGGGAAGGCCCAAACAGAAGCATGTACTGGAGTTTACAACGCAGCTTGCGGTCATGATCCGGGCGGGTATCAACATTCGGGCCGCGCTTGATGGGATTGCGGACCAGACGGTCCAACCGAACTTCAAAAAGGTGATCATCCAGATCAAGACGGATGTGGAGAGCGGCAAACAGTTCTCTGAGGCGATCTCTCGATTCCCCAAGCTGTTCGGCCCGCTGTATGTGAACATGACCCGTGCATCGGAAATGTCGGGCTCGTTCGCGAAGATGCTTGACCGAATTGCCGGCTACATCCAGCAGGAGATCGATACGCGGAAGATGGTCATCGGCGCATCGATCTATCCTGGTGTGATCGGAACGATGGCGGTGGCGGTGACGATCTTCCTGCTGACATTCGTGTTGCCGAAGTTCAAGGCGGTCTTCCAGGGCAAGGAAGAGGTGCTGCCGTGGGCTACCAAGTTCCTGATGGCGCTCTCAGACTTCATGGTTCACAACTGGTACTTTGTGATCGGCGGCATCGTCGTGGTGATCGGTGGCATCGTGGGCTTTGCGAAGACCGAGTTGGGTGGATTCTGGTTTGATAAGATGAGATTGACGATCCCAATCGTGAGAAGCATGTTCAGGGCACTGTATATCGGACGGTCACTTCATACGATGGGTCAGCTCATCAACGCCGGTGTGCCGATGCTTGACACGCTGGCCATCACGGGCGATATCTCGGGCAACAGGCTCTACCGGGGCATGTGGCGGTCTGTATATTCCAGCGTGAAGCAGGGTAAAAAGATTGCGCAACCGCTGGCAAAGACGACGCTCCTGCCGCGTGCGGTGGTGCAGATGGTGACCGCTGGTGAGGAGTCCGGTAAGCTGGGCGAGGTGCTTGATGAGATCAGTTCGTATTATCAGCGCCAACTTAAGGACAAGATCAAGGCTGTTACATCGATGATCGAGCCGATTATGATCATCTTGATGGGCTCGGTGGTCGGTTTCATCGCCATGGCCATCATTCTGCCCATCTTCAAGATGAGTTCGCTGGTGAAGTAGCCGATATCGACCGGGTGGTAAGTTCTCTCGAAAGTCCACCGATCGATGACCCGGTTACCGGGCGAGGTGTTCGCATGTGTTACGCGGGCAGCAACGTGGCGGGTGTGGCGAGCCGGAAGCGGAAGGCGATGGCCGGTGGTTCATGCGGGCGAAGTCATCGCGTGCGAAGCCGCGGCGGCTTTACGCTGATCGAAACCGCACTCGCGACCGTAATCATCGGTGTGGGCGTGACCGCGCTGGTCGAGAGCCAGCAGTCGTTCATCAAGAGCAACTCCTGGTCAACCCACTCGGCGACGGCGACGTACCTCGCAAACGAGATCCGCGAACTTACGCGCCGGATGCCGCGACACGACCCGGTGACAGGTTTGTATTCACAATCAGCGAACGGAGTCGCGACGTTGCGCGGATGGGGTCCCGATTCCGGTGAAACCGGTATTGAAGACTTCAATGATGTTGATGACTTTGATGGGCTCACGATCTCCTACGTTGGTACAAGCGGCCTGAGCGACAACGATCTGCCAGGCCCGATTGATGGGTTCGGACAGGTCATCCCGCAGATCAACAACGATGGTACCGCGGCACTCGACAGCGATGGGAACCCCCTTCCGCTTCAGGGTTGGTCGCAGGTCGTTAGCGTACAGAAGGTTGACCCGGCAAACTACTCGACCGTCATGGCGGATGGCGCGGTAGTTGCGGGCGATGGGACAGGCTTTACCGGTGTGCTGGTCGATGCGTTTCCATTGCGTGTCACGGTAAATGTTCGTTATCGCGGCTTTTATGACACGGAAGATCAGACCGTTGCGGTGGTGACGTGGATCGTGCCGTGAGTGTCCGTGATGCAGGATGAGGGTTCACGTCGGTGTGTGATGCGAGGCGGCAAGGGGCTAGTACACGATGATTCATGCTCAAACAAAGGTACTCGGCGACCGGTTCACGATCGCCCGTCGCGTCCGCCGTGCTGATGTGAAGCACTCGAGACGCGGCGTCGCGAGCGTACTCGCGATGATGTTTCTCGTGATGTTCGGCTCGCTGGCAATTGCTATGGCGGTCGCAAGCCAGGGCAATGTCCGCACTGCGCACACGCATCTGCACGTCATGAAAGCTCAGGGCGCTGCCGAGACAGGCCTGCAGGTTGCTGAGCAGCAGCTCGCCAAGGCGGTCTCTCGATTCATTATCGAACGCGGTGTTGTTGATGATGCGCTTGGCTGGCGGCTCTGGCAGGGAACCTATACGTCGGGTGATGGCCGCGTCGATGTTGCCGGGGCGCAGAACGGGCGAGCGGACACCATTCAGACGCGCGGCATAGCCGACGCACTTCTCAACGCGCATTACGCGGATGGCAACATTGTTGAGGCCCAGGGGTATCCGACCACGCCAGACACATTCACTCCGTCTGGTGATGTTGATGCGAACATCTTCAAGACCGACAACTGGGTGCGCACCCCGCTTATCGCGATCGATGACAATGCGACACGGACAGGTGCGACTCCGGCGGCGTATCAGATTACGTATGCGCCCCTTGCCAATGGAACTGCGGTTCGGGTGATCGTGACAGGCTTCAGCAGCATTGGCGCGAGCGGAAGCTCGTACCATCAGGCGAGCGGCTCATTCACAAGCGCGGGCGGGGCCGGTGCGCTGGCCTCGGGCAGGCCTGTGACTCGCGTGGTTCAGCAGGAGTATCGCTTCACCAAGCGGCCCGGGCACGCCATCCTGAGCCCAAGCCGAATCATGATCGGCAAGAACGTTCACGTTGAAGGTGAGCTCGGCGCGCGGTACACCGATGTGGCTCAGCAGAATGGCGATCCGATCACCATCA
>JBBSBC010000085.1:0-13784 GCA_038251595.1 Phycisphaerales bacterium
CATCCGCACCATCGTCCCACATTCCGGACATTGAACGCGGCTCCCGGGCTTGGCTGTTGGCCAATCCGGCTGGCCGGTGAGGTTGTAGCGGCACCTCGGGCAACATCCTTCGATCGGCGTATCGCGCTCGGCCTTGCTGCGTTTATACAAAAACCCGCCGATCAGCACCAGCGGCCCCAACAGCCCCGCTCCGATCAACACACCCGTAAAGACCCGCACCCCCTGCTGCGAAATCATGCCGCTGTTCTGCGCAACCACCAGCAGGGCCAGCAGGAAGAGCCAGCCTATGACCATGGCCTCGATCATCAGCGACTTCAGAATGCCGGTGGATCGGTTGCTCATTCCTGTGAGGGTAGGTTACTTGATCAACATCATTCGGTGAGCTTGGGCATCGTGAAGTCGGGCCACAGCATTGTGCCGAGGTTCTTGATCGTTCCGCCGATTTTGCCGGAAAAGTCCTGGACCCACCCTGCGGCCTCAAGCAGGCCCTCTGTGGAGAGGCTATACCACTTGCGGTCGGGCTTCTCTTTGGTGGCCTGCTTGATCACGCTCTCAAGGTTCTCAGCGATCTGCGGCGCTTCATCTTTCTTGTCCTCGGGCAGCCGCTTGATCAATTCCTCAATATCGCCGCGCAGCGCGTTGAGAAGATCCTTCTTCAGTCCCGGGGCCTGCTGATTCACCATGTTGGTGCAGTTGGTGAGGGTCTGCCCGACCTGTGCGTTGATGACGTTGCCGCCGATGTTGATCCTGTTGTCGTTGCCCATGTGTTTCCCTCCTACGTTGTAATCGCCCTCGACGATAATGGTTACACCCATCGCGCCGCCGGGCGTTGTGTGAGGTGGCATGGCGACGATCGGCTTGCCAACGTCGGAATCCAGCCTCGTTCGCATGTGCTTTTCGATAAGCGCCTCTAGCTTCTTCTGGACCTGATTGAACCCCACCTTCCTGCTCTTGCGATCGCACACCGCCTTGTCGTCTACCGTAAGTAACTGGTACTGCGCGATCTTCAAGCCATCGAGGCTGATGTTGTCAACCAAGATCAGCACGAAGAGAAAGTCTCGCTGGCCCCTCTCCTTCAGCCGCTCCCTCGCCGCCGTCAACTCCACCTTCTCGATAACCGACGAGGCGACGAAGTTGTTGGTGAGCAGTCCGATGAAGAGGTCCATCGACTCGAGCTTGCCCTCGATCTCCTTCTTCCACTCCACCCCGGGATCGATCATCCCGTCGTGCCATTGCGTGATGAGGCCCTTGGCCTGCATCACGTTTAGATTGACCGCCCAGATGTTCTTGGCGGCCCGGTCGGCGTGCGAGTAGCTCAGGAATGTCCGCAGCGGTACGCGGTCCCTTTCGCGTGATTTCGGCTCTGAGGTCCGGTCCAACTGCGGCGTCGGCTCAATCCTCGCCCGACCCCGTTCGGCCGCGACCATCACCGGCACCTTCTCCAACTCGGCGGCCCGGAGATCGTCGATACGCTTGTACATCCCGGGCAGGCCGTCGATTTCCTGCTCGATCGTCGGCGGTTTGCCCGGAAGGTCCGCATTGATGCGGGACATTGTTCCCTGGACCACCTCCAGCAGGTGCAGACGGTCCTCCTCGGGGCCGAACGCGGCCACTTCAATGTGGTTGGGCTTCTCGCCGCGCCGAACGAGCACGGCCGCGTCTCCGTCCCGGAGCACCACACCGTTCCTCCAAGCCTGCTCTCCCTTCAAAGGGTGCGTGAGAACTATAAAGCGAGGGATGATCCCCTCGGCGACTGGGGTGCCGTAGTCATATCGCATCCGTACCGCGCCCGGACCCTGCCATTGCTTTCCCAGCCCCGCAGGTTGATAGGGGTTCAACGACCCCGGAACCAGCCATCGCTTGGAGGTTGGATGCCCGTCGAGCGGGAAGCACATCTCAAACCGTTCCATCAGATCCAACAGGAAGCGAGCAGATTCTGCGGACTGGTCTTCAAGCGCGCTGAGCGCCTCATCGAGCGTGAGCATCCCATCGCTCGCAGGCCTGTCCTTGAAGCGAAGCAGGCGGTAGACACCGTCGGTCACCCAGTGGGGATTGAGCACCGAGGTGTCGCGCAGGCGAGGGTCTTCCACGAAGTGCAGGACGACCCCGAGCGCGTGCAAGATCCTCGCGAGAGACTCCTGCTTCTCCAGCTCTGCGATCTTGTGCTGGACGCAGAGCGCCCGGAACTCTTTGAACGTGAGCTTGTGCTTGGGCAATTGGGCGTGTTGACCCTTGATATTCCCCAGCGTCCAGCACGCCTCCTTCACCTCAATCCAGTTTTTCGGGACCTCGCGCCACGGAGGGTCCATCTCCGAGAGGCCCTCAATCACCCGGACCAGCGTGTCGCGCAGTTCTGGGCAGCCAGCCCGCTTCGAGCAGTCGGTCTTCACGAACTCACGGATCTGCGGGTACCGTTCCCTCAGCAGGTCACGATCCACGTCGTAGCCGCCCTGCCGCGCATCCTGCCGATTCAGCGCCACGATCACCGGCGCCATCCCCGCATAGCGCTTGAGCTGGTCGAGCCAGTAAAGCGCATCGGCCATCTCCGTATTCGAGCGCGGGTCCAGCGCCAGGATGTAGATGCTGCCGTCGGTCAGAAAGAACTGGTGCAGCGCGTGCGTGATCTCCTGCCCGGCGAAATCCCATAAGTGGGCCGTGATCTCCCGGCCCTTGCACCTCAGCGGGAAGTCGTCCAGGGCGATGCCGGGTGTCTCGGGCTCCTTGGGGTCGTGGTCCTGACCCAGGAAAAAGCGTCGAAGGCTCGTCTTCCCCGCCCCACCGCGCCCCACGAGCATCACCTTCACCTCGCCGATGGCACGTAGCGTGCCCGCAGCCTTCGCGGTCTGCACGCTGAAGTAGTAGTTGAGTATGTCCGCGGGCCTGGCGGGCTTCATCGCGCCGTACGGCTCGGCCTTCTCCCGCTCCGGCCCTTGTACCTCGGGTGGAATCCCCAGCGCGTCGTTGCCGTGCAGAAAGAGCCCTTTCAACCCGGTGAGTTGGCCGATCTCCGGCGGGAGGGCCGTCAACTGGTTGTAGCCGAGGTCCAGCGTCTGCAACTGCGCGAAGCCGGCGATCTCCGGCGGGAGGGCCGTCAACTGGTTGTTGTGGAGGGCCAGCATCTGCAACTGCGTGAGGGCGGCGATCTCGGGCGGGAGGGTCATCAACTGGTTGTTGCTGAGGTCCAGCATCTGCAACTGCGCGAGGGCGGCGATCTCCGGCGGGAGGGCCGTCAACTGGTTGTTGTGGAGGTATAGCTTCTGCAACTGCGTGAGGGCGGCGATCTCGGGGATGAGGGCCGCCAGATCGCCCGAAGTCAGGTCCAGATCCGACAAATCGAGTATCGTCGCACGCTCGTTGCCCGCCGCGGCGATCCTGGCGCGGGCTTTGACGATGTTCCCGGATTTCTCAGACCGCGTGCTCATGGGCGTGAGTGTACCTTGGTTCTTCACCACATGCGCTTTGCCCTTCGACCGCAAAGGCAGAAGGGCGAGAGACCGGAAGGCTGTGAGAAATGGGCGCTGGGCCGTGCCGCCGATTGGCCATCCACCCTTCACCGCGTATTACTTATCCGTGCTCACCTTCTTCACCTCCACGCTGCCGATCCAGACCTTCTCGTTGGTCTCGATGTCTGAGAGGTCGAGGTTGACCTGGAAGTATTTCACCACGGTGCGGCCGTTGAGCGAGCGGTCCTGCACATCGTTGACATCGCCGAGGAGCATCAGGTCGGCGCCCAGTTCGTTCTTCATGATCTTGCGGGTCTCCGCGCTGTTCCACTCCTGGCCTTGCAGGCGCTCATCGCGCAGGTTGATGCGCTCGTTGCTCGCGCTCACAACGCGGACTTTGCCGCTGTTGAGCATCTCGCGCTCGAAGTTGCGTGTGAAGAGGTTCTGGTTGATGTAGTCCTGCGTGTTGTTCTTGATCGGGCCGATGATGATCTTGGGGAGTTGCCCGCCGTGCGTCTGGATCCAGCGGTCGATCCAGCCGCGGAAGGTCGCATCGTTGACCATCCCCTGCCAGACCTGGCGCGCATCGGTGTCGTTGAAGCGGTAGTCCACATCGACCACGGTCTCGGGGTTTACGCGCTGCACATCGCGGCGGGTCGGGTTGCAGCCCGCGCTGGTCAGCATGAGTGTCGCGGCGGTCAGGGCGAGGGCGGTGGTGGTCATGGTTGTCATAAGGGTTTCCTTGGTTGGGGTGTTGGTCTTGATGATTTGATTTGAAGAACTCGGACAACGCGGAGATCGCCGAGGGCGCGCGGAGGATGCGGAGCGAGGCGTGTGTGAGAGAAGAGGAATACGACTGATCATTTTGTCAAGACATTTCAGCATGATCAAACTCCGGTCCTTCATATCCAAACCCTTATTCCCGCTCTGCGACACCTTCGCGACCTCTGCGTTGTCCGGCCGCCTCTACCGCCAGAAGTGTTCGACGATCGTGTTGAGTTCGTTGGTGCCTGTTCCTGTTGCGCCCACGCGCACCGTGCGTGGGGGCGAAGCGTACAGCAGACCCCCACCGCCGGAAAGATACTCGACCCGCACCGTGTGCTCACCCGGTGGCAGGTTCAGCAGGCCGACGTGGGCCTGACCGGGGAGGAAGGTCCAGCAGCGCAGGTCGGCCTTCTCGGTCTGCGAGACGAAAAGAAGGCCGCCGATGATCCCCGCGATCTCGATCACCGCTTGCGTGTCGTTTTTGCCGCCGCGGCCCTTGCGTGCGGCCTCGGTGGCGATCGCCACCGTCGCCGCCTTGAGCGAGCTTCGAATGTATGAGCGGGCGTAGATCAGGGGCAACTGCCGCTTGTGATTTTCGGTCGCCACCGCGCGCAGGTCTTCGATGAACAAGAGTTCCTGCGGGGCGATAGCGCCGTTGTCGATCACCACGCGGGCCCGCGCCGCCTCGGCCGAACCGCCGCGAAGCTCGGGCAGCTCGAAGTAGACGGTGTAGGTGTAGAGCGGGATCGGCCCGAAGCGCACGGCCTCCTTGGTTGGCCCGCGCCCCGAGAGCGCGACGATGAGCGTGTTGGCCTCGCCAGCGCGCATGTCGGCGAGCGATGCAAAGTCCTCCGCACGCACCGGCCCGATCAACCCGCGCTGGGCTTCGATATCCGTCAGCAGTCGGCGGGCCGCGACATCCTGAGCGCTGGCATCGCCGGCCTTCATGAATGTCACCGCGCTCAGGTAGGCCCCCAGCGTGCTCTCAACAAACTCGCCGCCCGTGCTGTTGTAGCGGTCGCCCAGCGAAGGGGGCGAATAGCCGCGCACTTCGCTTGTGCCTTTCTTGTTGACCTCACCGATCGCCCGAAGATACTTGCCGCGCAGCACATCGGCTTTGCCCGCCATGCGCCGCGCTTCGACGGTCGCCCCGCCCTCGATGTTCCCGTTCTCCAACTGCGCCAGCAGCTTGAGGACGTTGACATACTGCTCTTCGTATGGCTCACCAAAGTACGCCGCGGCCGTGTCGTTGATGAGCCACTTGCCGATCTCATCGCCCGCCGTCGGCTCGCGGCGGACTTCCATGTACCCTTCGGCCTTCTCCAGGTTGCTGATCGCCAGCGCGGGCTGATTTTCCGCAAGCGCGACCGAGCCGCGGTCGAGCCAATACAGCAAACGGTTACGATCACCGTAAACACTCTGCCCCTCGGGCGAATCCATCACCGCCGCGGCCTGATCAAAGCGGCCCTGAACGTAGAGCGCCTCGAGCGTTTTGCGGTGGGTGAGGAAGGGATCGGTGCAGCCGGCCCACAGGGTGAGGGTAATGAGCAACAGGCCGCACATGGGCCAGCGCGCGGTGAGCCTTCCCGCATCGAACTTCCAGTTTGCGCAGCACCCCACCATGACGTACGACCACTCCGGCCCCCCTCCCCATGCCAGTTTGCCCACCAAGTATAGTGCCTCCTAACGCGGAAGTTGCAGGGGCTGATTGTGTTCATCCGCAACCGCTCACGGCGTGTGCGGCACGTTGAGAAGCCACGCTACCGTCACCCCATGCCTACTCCTCCCCAACCACTGACCATCCGCGACTTCCAGCAGCTCATCCGCGAGCGCTACTTCGCGACCGATTCGGCCCGCGGCGGGGCGGGCACCTTCCTGCTGTTCATGGAGGAGGTCGGCGAGCTCGCGACGGCCATCCACAACAACCGCCCCGTCGGCACACCCCCCGCGCTCAAACGCCAACCGCCCACCGCCGAGGAGCGGGCCAACCTCGATGAAGAGTTTGCCGATGTGCTGGCCTGGCTGATGACCCTCGCCAACATCCATGGGGTCGATATGGAAATCGCCCTTCGCAAGTTCACGGTGCCGGGGGTAGTCGAGGGGATAAAAGAGTAATGCCCATCCGACGTGTGTAGTGCCGACTTGAGGTTAGATCTACCCCCGTTTAGTCGTCAGTTCATGCGTGCAACCACCAACTGATGAGTGCATGTACCTTGCGCAGGCCTGTAGATTCGTATAGTCTCGCGGCACGTTGACGCGATCGCATCGCAGGCCTGTGCAAGAGGATACGACCATGAGTAAGGGAAGTGCTGGCGGTGGAGGTAAGGGCTCGAGCGGCAGTGGCGGAGGGAAGGGCGGTGGGAGTGGATCTGGCGGAAAAGGTGGCGGAGGAAGCGGACCACCGAATGCACCGAGCACCACCGGGAATAAATCCGGTGGTGGTCGCGGCAACAATCCTCCATCAAAGTAAGTAGGTCACAGTTAAACTCGGCCCTGGTTGAGTTCTTCGCCGGGGTCGACATCCCGACGTTGCGAAGATTTTCCAACGGCACCACTCCGTTATTCACGAAGCAGACTTATCGTGCTCCGCCTTCGACCGGCGGCGGAAGGATGCGTGGCGGTGTCAGGAACCTGCCGGGGGGCCACCGAGCGCCGCACTCCGAGCAGATCATCACCGAACCCTTTGCTGGATCTCGCACCCACTCTCCACTAAGCCTGTACAGACAGCTTGGACAAGATCCCTCTCCAATCCACGCATCACGCACCCATTCTGAAGGGGTGTAGCGGATGCGTCGCGGATCATCGGCGCTCGACAAGCCATACCAAAGATGCAAGCCGCCACCACATCGCAAGATGATGCTCTGAAACGCCGCTCGTGAGTCGTCGCTCGATGGACGGTACGCAATCTCGCACCAGCGTCCATCGGCATCATCGGCTCGACGGGAATTTCCACGAAAAATCGTGAAGCACATCGGCTTGACGATCTTCGTATAGAAGAGCCAGAAGACACTCGCTTATCCACCGGGCGCGGATTTCATGGATTTGTTGGACACACCGTATGGTACGGCCACGCTCTTGATCGGCGGTGCATTGCTCAGCTCAACCCATCCCCCTCATCCAGCCCCAGCATCAGATTCGCGTTCTGCACCGCCTGCCCGCTGGCGCCCTTGACGAGGTTGTCCTCGGTCCCCGCCACCACCACGCGCCCTCCGACCACCCGCGCGTTGAGGTGGACCATGTTCGTCCGCTGCACATCGCGCAGCATCGGGGCCTCATCGCGCACCATCACGAACCGCTCTCCGGCGTACGCCGCGCGCAGGCAGGCCTGCACTCGGGCCGTGTCGCACACCGCATCGACCGGTTCGGCATAGATCGTTTCGAGAATGCCGCGCTCGACGGGGAGCAGGTGCGGAACGAACAGTGGGTCGCGGGTTGCTGGAGTTGATTGGGTTCGGGGCGTGGGTTGGGTTGGGGGAGTGGCTGAGTGGCCGGTTCGGAGAACCGGCATACCTGGCATACCAAACATGCGCAAGCTCTGCCCGATCTCCGGCTGGTGCCGATGCACACCGATCCCGTACGCCGAAAAATTTTCGTTTGCCTCGGGGTAATGCAGGTTCTGCTTGGGTGAACGACCCGCCCCGCTCACCCCGCTCGCCGCGTTGATGATGATGGAATCGGAACGAATCAACCCCGCGCGCAGCAGCGGCACCAGCGCCAGCGCGGCCACCGTCGGATAGCACCCCGGGTTGGCCACCAGCCGTGCGCTACGCACCTCTTCGCGTGCAAACTCCGTCAACCCATACACCGCGTGCTCAAGGTTGGCCGCATCGGTGTGGGTGTGCCCGTACGCCTGCTGATAGACCTGCGCATCGCGGATGCGGTAGGCCGCCGAGAGATCGACCACCTTGATGCCGCGCGCGAGCAGGTGCGGTGTGTGCTCCATCGCCGCCTCGTGCGGCAGACAGAGAAACGCCAGCCTGCACCGACTGGCGATCTTGTCATGATCAATCGCCTCGCACTCGCCGCTGAAACCCTCACCCAGCCCCCCTCCCAAACGCCCAAGCAAACGCGGAAACTCAACATCAATCCGCGGCGCGGGCAGACGCGCTGAAGCCAGATACTCAACACGCATGTGCGGGTGCCGCGCGATGATCTCGATCAACTCAAGACCCGTATACCCCGTGGGACCCAGAATGGCCACGGGAATCGTTGAACTGTGTGGATCCGCATGAGTTTGGGCCGGTGTCGTCATGGCCTGATTGTCGGCACCGCTTCGCCCACGTCAACCCGTGCGCCCAAATCGCGCCGCTCCGGCAGCCCCGAGCTTCGCCCGTGGGTGGGACGTTCCTCAACCACCAGCCCGCCTACACGCCGCGAGATCTCCACCACCAGCGTGTCATCTTCCGGGGGGCCGCTCCGGTGCTGCTCGACCACCATCAACAACTGCGCGGCCAGTTCCGCCCGCCCGCACAGGCATGAGGCCAGCGCCTTCTGCAACCCGAGGACACCGAGCATCCGACCTTCCGGGTTGCGGGCCTCGATCGCGCCATCGGTGTACGCGATCACCGAATCGCCCGGCATCAGCCGCACCTCGACCATACCGGGGTCATAATCGCCCGGACCCACTGCGCCGAGGACAAATGATGTCGATGACAACTCGTGAATGTTCCCATCTGCCGCGCACAGAAAGGCCGGCGGGTGACCTCCGCTCGCGTACTCAAGCCGATCCTTCTCGATATCCACCCTCATGCACAGCGCGGTCGCATAAATCGAATGTCGCGAGAGCGTGAGATGAACATACCTGTTCAACGCGCCGAGAACATCCGCAGGGCTCGCGTACGGATCTTCGGCAAAAAGTCGCTCCACCTCACCATACAACCGGTTCACCGTCAACGCCGCCGCGATCCCGTGCCCCGTCACATCAATGAGCAAAATGTTCAGCGCGGGCTCACCCTCGCCCGTCTCGATCGGCGGCGGGCTGAAGCGTGCGTAGAGATAATCGCCACCGATCTGACGCATGGGCTCGTAGCTGTAGGCAAAGCAGAGCGGGCCATCGGCGATCGGTTTGGGAAAGAGGGCCTCGTGAATTCGCCGCGCATCCACCAGCTCGCGCCGCATCTGCCCGTAGCGATTCTGTAGAAAGCGCATCTTGAACTCACCCATACGCCGTGTGGTCTTGAGCCACGCGATCAACAGCCCCGGGAGCAGAAAGACGATGGTCAGAAAGATCCAGACCAAGTCGCGTGTCCAGCCGGCCTTGTGCGAGATCACCAGCATCGCCGCCTGAAGCGGCAGCAGAAAGAAAAGCGGACGGAGCGCCTGCGCCGGTGTCCACGGCAACAACCCGCACGCGATCACATGGTACAGGCAGAGCGACCACGCAAATCCCTCGTTGCGCATCAGGTAGATGAGCAGAAAGTCCGCCACACCGCGATAAATGAAAAACTGAAATGTGAGACCCAGCAGCTTCGTCCGATCGTTGCGGCGGAGCGTCGCCTGGCGGGCGCACCACACAAACACGCCGACATCCACACCGATCAGCACGAGCACCGAAATCATCCCCCAATACCCGCCCCGGATCGAGACCAGCTCGCGCTCCGCCATCTCGCGGCTGACACCAAACGCCAGCGCGCCAAGCCCGATCGCGTAGATCAGCACCACCAACGCATAGATTGCGCCCACGATGCCCACAAACCACAGAAACCGCCGGCGCAACAGCTTCAGCGTGTCGGCCGCGAACTCCTGGTGAAAGTCCGTCGTATAGGCGTGGGATTGTGAAGGTGCAGGCATGGTGAAGAATGACCGACGGGCCACCAACCGACTTATTGTATCAATGGAACGCTACGGCTCCGGATTCGCCCTCCCACCACCCGGTACCCACTTGACATCCGCCGCACCGTTCTGGTTCGCCACTCGTGCCAGCACAAACAGCAGGTCGCTCAGGCGATTCAGGTAATGCACCGTCTGCACGTTCGTCTCCCCCGGCTCGGCCATCATCAGTGCCACCGTCTCGCGCTCGGCACGCCGAGTCACCGTGCGTGCAACATGCAAGGCCGCGGCCAGCACCGAGCCCCCGGGCAGAATGAAACTGTCCAACGGTTTCAGCAGCGCGTTCTGTTCATCAATCGCCCGCTCAAGCCGCACGGTCTGCGCTTCCACCACCCGCAGCCGCTTGCCCGGCACTTCATCGGCACCGATCGGGCAACACAGATCCGCCCCCACATCAAACAGATCGTTCTGGATGCGCTTCAGCAGATCCTTCAACTTCGCATCACCCACGTGCACCACCGCCACACCCAGCGATGCGTTCGCTTCATCCACCGTGCCATACGCCGCGACGCGCTGGTCGGTCTTCAACACGCGCCGGCCATCACCGAGGCCCGTTGTCCCATCATCGCCCGTCTTGGTATAGATTCGATTGAGCTTCACCATCGTGGCACTCCGACAAAAACTTCCGGCCCGTCACGCCAAGTCTACATCACTTTGCGAACCCATGCGGACCAACCCCAGACATCCCAACCAGTCGTTCCCACCAGATCTTCCACTATACCTCCCACTATAACTCCCACGCAGCACCGCTCCATCCCCCCCCCGCCACTTCCGCACCCCTCCAGCCACACGGGTACGCTTCACCATGCAAGGTCTGCTCGCCCGATGGGGTTTCCGCGCGGCCGAGCCTTCGGCACCGCTCTCAATGCGCGAGCGCATTCTCCACGCCCGCGGCCTGACCGACCCTGAAACTCTGCACGCCTTCCTCGAACCCAAGCTCACCCAGCTCCACGATCCCTCACTCATACCCGATCTCGACCGCGCCGCCGCACGCATCCTTGAAGCACTCCATCTCTCCGAGCCCATTGTGATCTTCGGTGATTACGATGTCGATGGGGTCACCGGCACCGCCATCCTCTGGCACATGCTCCGGGCACTGCACCCTGGCGCGCACGTTTCAACCTACGTTCCACACCGGCTCGACGAGGGCTACGGCCTCAACATCGAAGCCGTGCGCGAACTTGCCGCCGCTGGCGCTCGCCTCATCGTCACCGTTGACTGCGGCATCACAGCCCATGAACCCGCCAACGTCTTGCGCGAGCTTGGCATCGACCTCATCATCACCGACCATCATCACCCTCCGGCACACGTTGATGATCTTCCCAACGCCTACGCCGTGGTCCATCCTCGTCGTCCCGACTCGAAGTACCCCTTCGGCGATCTCTCCGGCGCGGGTGTCGCCTACAAGCTCGCGTGGCGGCTCGCAACACTGCACGCCTCAAACCACAAGGTTGATCCGCGCATCCGCGAACTCCTCGTCGATCTGCTGGCCTTCGCCGCGCTCGGGTCGATCGCCGACATCGTCCCCCTGCTCGGTGAAAATCGCGTCTTTGCCCGGCACGGTCTGGTTCGCTGCAAGCACACACGCTTCATCGGCCTTCGAGCACTCGTCGAAGCCTCTGACCTCGCGGGTGAGAACATCGACGCGATGGGTGTCGGTTTCCGTCTCGGTCCTCGGCTCAACGCCGCCGGACGCATGGGCCACGCCCGCGAGGCCAACGAGCTTTTCACCACCGACGATCCCGCACGCGCTGCCGAGATCGCCGCGCACCTCTCGCGTCAGAATCAGGAGCGACAGCAGGTTGAGCGGGCCATCTTTGAAACCGCCAGCGCCCGAGCCATTGAACTGGGCATGACCACTCCAGAACGCCGCGCCATCGTCCTCGCGCACGCCGATTGGCACGCCGGCGTGGTCGGCATCGTCTGTTCACGCCTCGTCGAGAAGCACCACCGCCCCGTCATTCTCATGAACATCAAAGATGGCATCTGCCACGGGTCGGGCCGCTCAATCGAAGGGTTCGATCTTCACGCCGGTCTGACCCACTGCGCCCAGCACATCGATCGTTTCGGCGGCCACACCATGGCCGCGGGTCTGCACCTGGCCGAACCCAAGCTGCACGCCTTCACCTCAGCCTTCCTCGATTACGCCGCGAGCGCCATTCCCGCTGGCTCAATGGGCCGCCGCATCACGATAGATACCGAGGCCAAACTCGCCGAGCTCACGCCCGAGTCGGTCGCCGCGCTCGCAACGCTCGAGCCCTGCGGCGCAGGCAACCCTTCACCAATGCTCCTTCTTCGTGGCCTGTCCATTGCCGATACTCCCCAGCCCATGGGCGCGCAGGCCAAGCACCTGGCCATACACCTGCGCGACGATCGTCTCCGCGTGCGTGCTGTCGCTTGGAACTTCGGCCCCTACCGCGACCGACTTGCCGCAGGGCAGCGCATCGATGTCGTGGTCCGACCCAAACTCTCAACGTGGAACGGTGCGGCCCGTGTCGAGCCTGAAATCGTTGATCTGCACTTGGCGAACGTGTAGCCCTGCACCCGCGTGTGCGGTCACACCCCTTGCTTCACTTCCTCCCGTCGTTCCCGATGGGGTTCATGAAGTGCGTCTCCTGCACCGGCACCACATGCTCAAGAATGTGCTGCAACACGCGCGCGGGCGAACCGATCGCATCAACCTCGGCGATCATCTCCTTCGGGTAACACTCCAGCACGGGAAAGGTCTCTTTCTCATAGACCGCCCAGCGACGCCGGATCACTTCTTCGTTCGCATCATCAACCCGATTCTCCTTGAGCGCGCGCTTGCGCAGCCGGTCGATCATCCGCTCCTTATCGCGGCAGACCAGATGGATGATCTTCAGCACCTTGACGTGTTTCTTGATCATCACCGCCTGCGTCGGGTTTCGCGGAATGCCATCGAGCACCAGCAGATCAACGCTCGGCTTGTACAGCGAGAGGATTGTCTGGGCGTTCATGTTCTGGTGCCACATCTGCACCGTCACAACATCGGGCACCAACTCGCCACGCGAACTGTACTCCATAAACGTTCTGCCCAGCTTGCTCGAAGTGTCGAGCGTCCTGAAAACCTCGCCGCAGGAGAGATGATAAAATCCCGGGACCTGCCCCAGAATCTTCCCCTGCGTTCCTTTACCCGCGCCGGGCGCGCCAAAGAGAAGAATGGTCTGGTACCGCTGCGAAGTGGCCATGGTGGGTGTCGAGTCCTGGTTGGAGGCCCGGCTGAATGCCCCGGGTGAAGGCCCGGGCTACATGCTTGTATCGGTCGCGGCTCGTTTCATCGTGCAGGGAGACAGTAACCAATACAACGCCGTACGGCAAGAGCCCGGCCGGGCAATCGTATTCTCCGGTTCAGATCAGGTACGACGCTCGTACAACTGCCCTCTCTTCACACCGGAGTGGTAAAGGTCAATATCCGTGCTTCGCCGCGAACAAGGCAGACTGGGGTGAGTCACGCATTCAAGGCACCGCCAAGGGGCGCAATGAGTCGATCACCCCTTCGGTCAGTAATATCGAACTACGTAAATCGGCTTTGCCAAAAACGCCAATCCAACAACAGTGCTGGTGGTCTTTCAGCATACTTACGAAAGAAGCGATTGCTCAGAACACACTCTGAAGTTCACATGTAAACTTATGATCGTTATCGGGCTCAAAACAATTATTGTGAGTGCGATCCTATCCGATAGACGCGAATCTCAGGATCGGTAAGCGGGTACAGCCCTTCAGCCC
>JBBSBC010000086.1:0-13535 GCA_038251595.1 Phycisphaerales bacterium
CAGCGTGTCATCCCACCCGTAGCCTTCGGTCCAGCGTTCCTTGACCAGGCGAGCTTCTTCGCGGAGGTTGAGTTTGCGCGGGACGCGTTGCGACGATTGGTTGCTGCCAGCGCAGCGGATGTGGAGGCGATGCAGGCCCCAGCCGCCATCAGACTGTGCTGTAAAACCCCACGAAATCAGGCCTGCGGTGGCCTCGGCGCACAGGCCATTGCGGCGGCGGTCGGGGCGAATCCAATAGCCGATCTCGGCCTCGTGCGCCCTGTGAATGACGCGGTGCAGGCCGGTGCCACCAACAACCGCACCGGTACTGCGATCGAAGATGCCGATGGTGAAATCGTCGGCAACTGGTTCGGTGCGCTCTCGCTTGGTGCGCTGCCGCTCGATCGCGGCGCGACACTCATCGACGGTCCGGTTGTCAACGCGTGGCCAGAGCAGCCATGGAAGGAACGAGGGGCGATCGACCTCGACCGCATCGAACATACCCGCGGCATCTTCGGGTTGCCAGAAGCGCAGCGTGAGCCGCTCGGTCTCAAACATTGAGGGCAGGGGCACGGGCGGCGACCACGGTGTGGGCAGGTCGAGCGGGATCATGCCCACATCGTACATACCCTCAAAGCATGTCTGCCACAACTCCAGCATCTGAAGCTCAGCACGCCCACACCTCTGAGTTTGCCCGCTATCAGCGGCAGATGATCCTTCCCGGGTTTGGTGTTGAATCGCAGCGGCGGTTGCTCGGTACGCACGCGGTGCTTGTCGGGTGCGGCGCGCTCGGCACGGTGGTGGCCGATGCGTTGGCCCGCGCGGGTGTTGGGCGATTGACGATCGTGGATCGCGATCTGGTGGAGTTCACGAATCTCCAGCGACAGGTGCTCTTTGAGGAGCAGGATGCGCGCGATGCACTCCCCAAGGCCGAGGCCGCGGCGGCAAGACTTGGGCGCATCAACACACAGATTGCCATCACCCCGGTCATTGCGGATATCAACGCACGCAATGTCGCACGGATCTGTGATGGCGCGGATGTTGTGGTCGATGGTACCGACAACTTTCAGACACGGTACCTGCTCAACGATGTCTGCGTGAAACATGGGTGGCCACTGGTGTATGGTGGTGTGGTGGGCACGACAGGCATGACGATGACGATCGTTCCATCGCGCGAGCGACAGCTCGGTGCGGATGTCGGTACCACGACCCCGTGTCTGCGGTGCTTGTTTCCTGAGCCACCTCCACCGGGAAGTTCGCCGACGTGCGACACGGCAGGTGTGCTGGGACCAATGGCGGGCGTGGTCGCCTCGATCCAGGCGGCGGAGGCGTTGAAGGTGCTGCTCGGTAGGTTTGATCTGCTGCGGGCCTCGCTTGGACAGTTCGATATCTGGAACAACCACCGAAGCACGATTGACCTCACGGCTTTTGATCGCACGAACTGCATCTGCTGCACACACCGACGATTCGAGTTTCTCAATGCGCCGGCCGTTGAGACGGCCGCACTTTGTGGGAGTGATTCGGTGCAGATTCTGGCATCATCCCCGACCAGCATCAACCTCGCTGAGTTCGCGAAGAAGATGAACCGAGCCGGTCACAACGACTTTGTCGCCACACGCTTCATGGTCCGCGGCCGGGTCGATGACCACGCGCTCACGCTCTTCGCCGATGGCCGAGCGATCGTGAAGGGAACGACGGACCTTGCACGGGCGAGATCGGTGTATGCGCGGTATGTGGGGGCGTGAGTGGGAGCGATGGAAGAGGGGGGTGACAGGGAGGGGGAGGGAAGGGGGGTGTGTGCAAGTGAAGTGGTGCGCCATCCTGCTCATGCTTCGCCGCGTTTGGTTCTGGTCCTTCTGCGTTTCAATCGCATCATTACCAAAGCTTCACAGATGGCAGAGCATCTGCAAATGACTGCGAATAAACAACTTACGTAGCGTGTGCTATGCAAGGCCAATCGTGCAAACACGTCGTTTCGAGTGGGTGATTGTCAGGCATCATTCACGTGGTAGGATGATCTTCAAGAAGGGTGCGGGGGGAGAGATTATGAAAGGATTTTCTATGAAATTACGTTCAACCCGTACGCTGGTGCTTTCGGTCGGTATGGTCGCGTTGACGGTCGGTGCTTCTGCAACCGCCAGCGCTTCGATCATTCAGTTCGATCTTCAGGGACGCTCCGGCGCGGGCCTGCTTGCCGGGAATGAGAACACCGCGGTAAGCGGCGCGGTCGGCAGCGGCGGAGAAATCGGCGCGGGCATCTTCTACGACGATGTCACCAACATCCTCACCATGAACACCGGCTGGGGTACCGCCAACGGATTCACTAACCTTACCGGCAACGCGACCGTTGGCCACCTGCACGGCCCAACCACCAGCGCTGCGCCCGACTCATTCGTGCAAAATGCTTCGGTGAAGTACGGCCTCGACTCACTTGCTGGCTGGGTAGGCAATGCCGCCAGCGGCGGGTTTACGGGCGTTGTCAACATTCTTGAGGCCGATGAGGCCGCGCTGCTCGCGGGCCGCTTTTACATGAATGTTCACACTTCGACAAACGGTGGCGGCGAGATCCGCGGCCAGCTCGTCATTCCCGCGCCCGGAATGGCCGCGCTGCTCGGCCTTGGTGGTCTTGTCGCGCTCCGTCGTCGTCGCTAAGTGAAATGGGTGAGCAAGTCAGGCTGGGCGGCATAACCGTCGGGTCTGTCAACACTCTGCACGCAACGTTCCCTCGCTGCACTTCAAACTTGTTCATGCTGTGCAGCGGTTGAGCCGGCATCGGGTATCAGCAGTGGGCATCGGTGGAGAGCAACAGCAGTAAAGAAGCGGCTGCATCGTCCGAAAAGTCGGGATGCGGCCGCTTCTGTTTCCCCCCCGCCCCGCCAACTCACCACTCCGCCTGAGCCTGCGCCACCCAACCTACCCTTGGGCATGAGCACGAGCAGCCATCCTTACCACCCGGATACGCAGGTCATTCACGCCGGGCAGCGGCCCGAGCCGGTCACGGGCGCGGTCATGCCGCCCATCTTCACCAGTTCGACCTACGCGCAGCGGTCACCCGGCGAGCACACCGGGTTTGAGTACAGCCGCTCGCACAACCCGACGCGCTACGCGATGGAGCGCATGGTGGCCCGGCTTGAAGGGTCGCCACTCACCGAGCAGGAGGATGTCACGTATGGCGGGTTCGCCTTCGCCTCGGGGCTCGCGGCCATGGATTGCGTGTGTGAGCTGCTCACCGCGGGTGATGAGGTCATCTGCATGGACGATGTGTACGGCGGAACCAACCGGCAGTTTCAGAAGGTCAAGGCGCGCTCGCAGGGCCTCAAGGTCAAGTTTGTGGACCTTACCGATGTGAAGAAGCTCGAAGAGGCGATGACGGCCCGGACCGCGCTGGTCTGGGTCGAGACCCCGACCAACCCCACGCTCAAGCTCTGCGACCTCAGCGCGATCGCGAAGGTGGCCAGGGCGAAGAGTCCGAACACCTTGCTCGTCTGCGACAACACTTTTGCGACACCGATCAACCAGCGCCCGCTTGAACACGGGTTTGACATCGTTCACCACTCGGCGACGAAGTATCTCGGCGGGCACAGCGACGTGGTCGGGGGCGCGCTGGTCTGCGGCAAGATTGATCTGGTGCAGAAGATTCGCTTTCATCAGAACGCTGTCGGGGCCGTGATGGGTCCGTTTGATGCCTACCTCGTGCTGCGCGGCATCAAAACGCTCGCCCTGCGCATGGCCCGGCACAACCAGAGCGCGATGACGATAGCGCGGTGGCTTGAGCAGCACGAGGGTGTCGAGCGGGTGATCTATCCCGGCCTGCCCTCGCACCCGCAGCACGCGCTGGCCCGGCGGCAGCAGAACGGGTTTGGCGGGATGATCACGTTCTTCATCAAGGGCGGCATCGGCGAGGCGCGGCGGTTCCTTGAGAACGTCCACCTCTTCACGCTGGCCGAATCGCTCGGCGGGGTCGAGTCTCTCATCGAGCACCCGGCCATCATGACTCACGCCAGCGTGCCCCCCGAGATGCGGGCAACCCTCGGCATCTCCGACACACTTATCCGACTCAGCGTGGGGATCGAGCACGAACAGGACCTCATCACCGACCTGCAGGTCGGGTTCGCCGCGGCCCACCACGGCCAGCCTGCGCGGGTCGGGAACGGCCAACATGCCGGCTCCGCCCACCACGCGCCGAGTGGCCAGCGGGTTTGATCGAGAATCGGCCGCGATGCGCGTGATTGGTGGCCAACCTTACGTGAGTGTGGTCTAATTCGCTGGTCGCCGGACTCTCTCAAGTTCTCTCACACCGCGCGGCCCATCTCTCCATGACCAACACCTCTCAGCGTGCTTTCGCTTTGCGCTTCCCGTTCGGTCGTATGCTGCGCTGTGCATGGCCAACCCGGGTTGCCCGGTGCGCGGTGGCGAGCGCGGGTGTCTTTGCTGGTGGGGCGCAACCGGCGGGCGCGATCGTCTTCGGCCAGCGCGACACCTTCACCGCGCCGAACGGGATTCTTTGGGCGGGCGGCCCGATGACCGGGATTGTCGCCGACGGTGGGCCGGCGGCTGTGAATGGTGCGGGCGATCCGTACCTGCGTGTGGTTTCTGATGGTGCTGGCCCGGGCGGGAAGCTCGTGACGCACCACTCTTCGGGCGATTGGCTGGGCGACTACGTGACCGCCGGGGTCACGACCATCGAGATGGACCTGCGCAATGGCACCACCCAGCCCCTGATCATGCGCATCGCGATCAAGCAGGTCTCAGCACAGGGAAGCCCCGGCTATTGCACCACCAACGATGCGGCCTTTGTGCTTCCACCCGATGGTGAGTGGCACCATGCGATCTTCAGCCTCTCAATCGAGAGCCTCATGCGGATCGGCAACCCCAACGGCGGCTTGGCCGGGTTGCTCGGGGGTGGGGCGGGCGGGGGGGGTGGTTTGCAGGACCTCCGCATCATGCACGCCAACTCGCCGATCCTCACAGGTGGCACACTGGTCGGTGAGTTCGGGGTGGACAACATCACCGCCGCTCCCGCGCCGGGGGGGGCGGCAATGCTGCTGGTCGCGTTCGGGCTCACTTCGCGGCGGAAACGCGGCCGCGCGGCCGGAGGTCGCCCGACGATAAGCAACAGTTTCAAAATCAGGTGTTCGCGCGAACCAATGGTTGTGCAAGTCGGTAGACTTGTGGTGGTGGTTGCGGTGATGGCCCGGTGTTGTGTGGTTGGCGAACAGGAGTCTGTCATGCTCGTGGGAGAAGAGAAGGGCCGTCTAAACCCGAACGCGGCAGATGCGGACACGAGGGGCGGTCTGGCCGCGCTCGTGCGCGAGCGCGTGGCCAGAACGGTCGTCGGACAGGACAAGGTGGTCGAGACGATTCTCATCGCTCTTCTGACCGGCGGGCACCTGCTCTTGCAGGGTGTGCCGGGGCTTGCCAAGACGCTGCTCGTCAACGCCGTTGCCAAGGCGATCGATCTGGGGTTCGGGCGAGTGCAGTTCACCATCGATCTGCTCCCCGCCGACATTCTGGGGTCGGAGGTGCTGGATGGTTCCGCCCCAAATGCTGGTGGAAACGCGGGCGGAAGGTTTTCGCTGCACAAAGGGCCGATCTTTACCAACCTCTTGCTGGCCGATGAGATCAACCGCGCCACACCCAAGGTGCAATCTGCCCTGCTTGAGGCGATGCAGGAGCGGCGTGTGACCATCGGCTCGCAGTCGATCCGCCTTCCGATTCCCTTTCTGGTCATTGCCACGCAGAACCCGATCGAGCAGTCGGGCACCTTTGAGCTTCCTGAGGCGCAGCTCGACCGCTTCATGCTCTGCCATCGGCTCAGCTACCCCACCAAGACCCAAGAGGCCGAGATCGTGCGGCGGAGCCTGACACTCGGGCTGACACGCGAGTCCACCACCAACGCGAGTGCGAGTGGTGGAGGTGGTGGGGCGGTGCCGAAGACATCCTTTGATGCAATCGAGGGCGAGCCCGTGGTGCGACTGCCGCAGCTGACCGAGGCGATGGAGCAGGTGCAGAAGGTGCATGTGAGTGAAGTCTTCATTCAGCACTGCATCGAACTGGTGGACCGCACACGCTCGTGTGTTGATCTTGAGCTGGGGTGCAGCCCGCGCGCGGGCATCGCGCTTGTGCAGGCGGCGCGGGCACGGGCGTTCATCCACGGACGAACCTACGCGGTTCCTGATGACCTGTTTGCCCTCGCACCCGATGTCATGCTCCACCGCATGAGGCCGACGTACGAAGCCCTCGCGCGCGGCCGCACGGCTGCGGTCGTGCTCGAGGAACTGCTGGCGACCGTCTGAGTGCAACCCACCGTGATGCCCACCACCGACATCCTCGTTTCGCCCTTTGAACTCGCCGCACGGCGGTTTGATCTGATTGTCCGCCGACTTGCGGATGATCTGACGTACGGGTCGGATCTTTCGCGGTTTGTGGGCGCGGGTGTGGACTACGCACAGTCACGACCGTATGCGATCGGCGATTCGATCCGGTCGATCGACTGGAAAGTCACCGGGCGAACCGGGCGCTACCACGTGAAGGAGTACGAGGCACCCAAGCGACTTCCGGTCTACATCGTGGTCGATACCTCCGCCTCGATGGGCGCATCAAGCCTGCCAACCTCGAAGCACGCGCTGGCGGTCTGGATCGGCGCGATGCTGAGCGTGGTCGCCTATCGACGACGCAACCCCGTTGCGCTCATCAGCGGTGGTGATCGTCCCGGCTCGCTCACACCCACACTTGAACGATCTCAAATCTGGCGGTCGATCGACCAACTCCGCACGATGGTGAACAACGAGGCGACACGTCTGGTCGAGCGGATTCAGCAGATCGAACGGCTCGCCGATCGGACAAGTCTGCTGGTGGTCATCAGTGATCTTCACGCGGGCAGCGCGGTCGAGGCGATCAAGTCCTTTGGCCAGCGGCACGATGCACTGGTGATTCAACCCATCGACCCGGCAGAACTCGGCCGCCTGCGCGCTGGTTTCATGCGTGCAAGCGAGGCCGAGACCGGCCGCCAGTTCTTTGCAAGCGGGCGATCAACCTTTCTCGAATCGAACATGCGTGAAGGGGACGGTTCATCGCGGGGGCTTGCTGAAAGTGGGATCGATCACGTGACGATCCGCACCGACCAACCGTTCATGCCGATCCTGCGCCGTTTTCTGACCGCACGCGGCGGGGCGAGGGTGCCGCGATGACCCGATGGTTCATGCTCGGCTGGGTCGTGCTGCTGGTGGTGCTCCCGAGCCTGCTCTCTGCACAGACCGACGAGGGTCGAGCGGGCGTGGTCGTTGCCACCGCCACTGTGGGGATCGAAGGCCGGCTGGTGTATCGATACACCGGCAAGGCCCTGCGTGCCAAGACTTTCACGCCCAAGTCACCGTTGGTCGTGCGGATCGTCTCATCGACCACCGATGGTGGGGCAACGTTGTATGACCTCAGGTTCATCGGTGTGAAGCCGGGGCGGTTTGACCTGCGTGAAGTGATGCAACGCGAGGATGGGCACGATCTGCACGATGCACCCGCCGCGATTGTTGAGGTGGGATCGGTGCTGTCCGCAACGCACACGGGCGAACTCATCGAGTCTGGGGGCACTGTCCTTCCGAGACTCGGGGGATATCGGCTGGTGATTCTGGTGCTCGCGGTCGCGTGGGCAGTGCCCGTATTGTCGTGGGCGCGCCGTCGGATAATGCGACGCACGATTCTACGCGAAGCGCCTGTTCCTGAGCAAGCTCCAACGCTCGCCGACCAACTGCGTCCGCTGGTCTCGGCAGCCCTCGCCGGAACGGCGACCACGCAAGACCTGGCGCACATCGAACGTTTGATGATCGCGCATTGGCGCGAGCGCATCGGGCTTGGTCATCGTACAACGCTCGAAGCCCTCGTCGCCCTGAAGAGTCACGCTGAAGCGGGCGCGGTCGTGCGCAGTGTTGAGTCATGGTTGCACCGACCTCGGGAAGGGGATGATGAAGCGGTTGACCTTGCCGCGCTTCTGGAACCCTTCACGCGAGAGAAGCCAATCATGCTGGCAACGCCCGAGTCACCGCCGGTGCGCGGGAGGGGCACATGACGTTCTCCAACCCGTGGCTCCTGCTCCTCGTAGCTGTTCCATTGGCATTGGGCTTTTGGGAGTTTCGTCGCAGGGGATCGACGGTTCGTCTTCCGCTCGACTACGCGATCACCAAGCCTGCAAAGTTTCTCCCGGGGTTTCTGCGCACCGCGAGCCTTCTTCCGTCAGTTCTCCTCCTCGTCT
This sequence comes from Phycisphaerales bacterium, assembly GCA_038251595.1. Lineage (GTDB taxonomy): Bacteria > Planctomycetota > Phycisphaerae > Phycisphaerales > UBA1924 > JADLCX01. Next base: position 8,225 of record JBBSBC010000086.1, read on the forward strand.
TCATCCTGCTTATGGCCGGCCCCCGAAAGATCGCTCCGCCCGCGCAAGAGCGCGAACTCACAAACATCGAGCTCTGCCTTGATGTATCGGGGAGCATGTCGAGCATCATGGCAACATCTCCGGATGGCGCGAGCCGCTACAAAACCGCGATGGCCGCGATCGACCATTTCACGCGTAAGCGTGAAGGCGATGCGATGGGGCTTACGATTTTCGGTGTCGAGGTTGTTCGTTGGTGCCCGCTCACGCGAGACACCTCCGCCATCCGCAACGCCACACCCTTCCTCGATCCCGAAACGCTTCCCCCCGCGCTCGGTGGTACACGCATCGGTCATGCGCTCCGCTTCTGTCGTGATGTGCTCACGCAGCAACCCGAGGGCGATCGCCTCATCATTCTGCTCACCGACGGATTTTCCGGCGATCTCAGCGGGGGCGCGGCCATGCAGATCGGCAACGAACTCGCTTCCGATGGCATCGTGATCTACGCCGTGAACATCTCGGATCAAGCACCGCACCCAGAACTCACGACCGTGGTCTCACCCACGGGCGGCGAGGTCTTCGGTGCAAACAACCTGGGGTCGCTCACCGCGGTCTTCGACCACATCGACAAGATGCACAAGTTCAAGACCAAGCCCTCACAGCGGAAGTCCATAGACTTTCTCTGGCCATTCTGCGCACTCGGTCTTTCGGGACTCGTGCTGCAATCCCTCGCATCGCTCGGGCTTCGATACACACCCTGGTAACCCTGCTCATCATGTCACAGTCCAACATCATCCTGCTCAGTATGGCCTTGCTGCTGATAGTCGCAATGGGTGAGTGGCTGCACGCGCGAAAGACCCGACGCATCGCTCGACTCAGCTTTGGCCCTGCAGGCCGCCCCCGTCTCTGGGTCACTGTCGTCGCGCCCATCCGGTGCATCGCCACGGGCCTCTTGTGCTGGGGACTTCTGACCCTGCTGTCCCTCGACGGGGCATCGGTCGATGTCAACAAGGCCAAGCCGCCCGACCGTCACCTCGTCCTCGCGCTTGATGTTTCCCCGAGCATGTACATCAACGATGCTGGGCCTGACGGGCGTCTCACGCGGCAGAACCGCGCAGCCGAGGTTGTTCAATCGTTGATCGAACGGCTTGATATGACGCAAACGCGGGTCACCGTCATCGCCTTCTACACCTCCGCCCGCCCGGTGGTTATCGATACCTTCGACATCAGCATCGTCAACAACATTCTCTACGGGCTTCCTCTCTCGCAGGCATTCAAGCAAGGCAAGACCAATATGTTTGAAGGCCTCTCCGTTGCCGCAAAGATCGCCGCGCCCTGGCGTGCCGGTTCGACAACACTGGTGCTTGTCAGTGATGGTGACACACTTCCCGAAACCGGCCGGGTGGTGATCCCACCATCGATCGCTGATGCCATCATTATCGGTGTCGGCAACCCGCAGCGGGCATCGACCGTCGGCGAGACCATGTCGCGCCAGGATGCGGCGTCGCTGAAGCGGCTCGCGGCGCAGGTTCGCGGCACATACTACGACGCGAACGTTTCACACATCCCCACCGCAGCACTCAAAGAGCTTACGATGCACGAGTTGAAGGATGACCGTTCACCTCCGCTCAAGACCATCGCGCTCTCGTCGATCGGTGTGGGTTCGATCGTGATGGCGATGGTCCCGCTCATGTTGGCGGCGTTTGGCCTTCGGAGTTTCAATCGTGTCGCGCGTGCCCAGGTCCGCACACCCGGTGGCCACATCCGTACCAGCACAGGAGTTTCTGCATGAAGCGTCGATTGCTCGTCAGCCTCTGGGCATTGCTCCCCATTCTTGCTCTTGCCCTGCACCATGGCCCCGGCCAGAGCCTGCTCGCACGTGATCTTGCCGCCGATCACCTCTCCAGCGCCCGCGCCGCAACTATGGCCGAAGACTGGCCCGCGGCCATTGACCACTATCGCGCCGCCCGCGAGTTGCTGCCGCCCGATGATGTTGCGGGTCGAACTCAACTCGAAATCGCCGAGGCCCGCGCGCAGTTGGAACGGGGCGAGTTGATCGAGGCCTCAACACTTCTCGACCATGTGCTTGAACGCGAGCTTGCACTCGCCAGCCCGCGCGCAGAAACGATCGCCGAAGTTCGTGCGTTGTCGGCCGAGTCATCCTACTACACAGCATGGATGATGCGTCTTGAAGGCGCGGCCGATGACGAGTGGCGAGCCGAATCGGACAAGGCGCGGCAGCAGTATCGGTTGCTCGCCGAAACGCCGAGCGACCCGAAGTCTGGCCGCGATGCAACCCAGAATCTTGAAGCGGTGATTCGCCTCCAACAGATGGACCTTAGCGAACTGAAGGCGTTGCCCCTTCCAAAGAAGTGCAAGTGCTCTTCCAACTGCTGCCAGAAGAAGCGGGATCAGCGGATGAGCAAGTGCGAAGGCAAGTCGAAGGGAAAGAAACCCACCGACGCTCGGAAGGACATCAACACAAACTCCGCGGCCGATGCCATCAGCAACGGCAAAGGTTCATGATGACCCGTTGATTCAGCGAGCAGTCGGAACGTGCGGAACGCTCATGCAGCAAACGCCATGTGGGAGAGTTTGAGATGCGTATTGCGACGATTGTGCTCGGAATTCTGTGTGTCCTGCTCATCTGCACGATGACCAGTGCCCAGCCCCGACGATCGCCGCCGGGCATGAGGTTTGGTTTCAATCCGCTGCGGGCGATGGCCGATCCTGATGCTGATTTCGAGAATGATGCTGACGAGGGTGAGCCCGCGCAGGATGGTCGGACAAACCCCATTGAGCCTGGGTTGCGTCCAAAGACGCAGCTCGGACGATACATCGCCACGCTCGATTTCAGACGCGATCCCGATGCGGTGCTTCGTGCGCGGGCCAAGCTTGCCGCCGATGACCGCGAGGCACTCATCAATCCACCAGATACCCACGATGACGGTCAGCCCGCCGAGATTGAAGACCCAGCAGGAATGTCTGGCGAGCAAGGCGCTGCGCCCTTCGCACGCAACCAGTTCGATGAATCCGCCAACAAACTACTAGTGGGCACAAATAACGAGATTGATCTGCCGGCAAGCGTTACCGGGCGCGAGCCCCCCCAACCGATCACCGCAGAAGATCCATCGGATGCTGGAAATCCTGCCACTGCAAAGCGTCTAACCAAAGGAGAGCAACGACGCGCCGACAGGTTCCGCCTCCAGGTTGTCGGAGGCGACTGGGCCGCAGTCCATGAGTTCCTAACGAACAGTGCCGGAGAAGATGCCGCAGCCATCTATCAGGGTGTTCTCCTTCAACTCGCTGGCGATTCGGCAATTGTCCCCGACGAGATCATCGCCATCGCCGATGCCAGCCCCGCCGAGCTCTCCGATTCGCAGGTGGCCGCGCTCGGGCAACTCCTCAAAGCGGCCGTTCATCGCGGTGCCGATGCGGGCCACGTCGGATCGGTCATCACCAATGGCACACGGCACTTCGGTGGTCCCGAGCCGGTCGGTCGCCAACGCGCGGCAAGCCTCCTCATGTCCGCAGGTCTGCCCGTCGAAGCGCAACCCTTTCTTGATCCGCTTGATCGGGCCAGAAAGGATAAGAACGCCAAACTTCTAAACCTTCACGCGATGTACTTTCAGGCCCTCTCGATACGCAAGACCGATGCGAGCGCGAAGTCCGAGATGGTCAAGCAGTCGTGGGATCTCTGCCTCGAAGTTCTCGCCATCGCGAACGCGCCCGCATCCGAACGTGCTGCCGCGCTCCGCAGAGCCATCTCATTCCTCGACGAAATGCCCCCCGAGCAGGGCGAGGCGTGGCTGCGCAGTGTTGTGCAATCAAGCCCCGACCTCTGCTGGGCCTTGGTTCAGCGGGTCAATCAGCAGGCACGAATGGCCAAAGCGCAGATGCGACCCGCCGAGGATCGCATCAAACTGCTCAAGCGCGTCAAGCGCATCGGCACGGCAATCGTCGAGAACGCTGGCACGAAACTTCCTCAATATCGTTCCGCACTCGACATGATGTCGATGGCGATTGTCGATGAACTCGAGTTCACCAAGCAGATGCAGCAGATGCCGCAGCGCGACAACGAGCACGTGCAGATCGTGCCCTCCGAGCGCCTCTCCGAGTGCCTGCCTACCGCCGCATGGCTTCGCGCTGGTGATGCCGGGCTTGCCGCACGGCTCGAACTTATGACCGCAGGTGTTCTTGGCGGATCAGGCGACATCCAAGCCGTCATTGAGATGGTGCGACCTCTGGTCTCGGTCGATCGCGCTCGGGCACAGAAAATTGCCGGCAGCGTCATCGTTGCGTGGCCTAACTACGTTCACGCGGGCGGTGGTGCCGAAGACGAGTACGGAGGTGGGGGTTTCCGCCGCGGCCTCGCCCGCGGCATGTACGCTGGATACAACCCTTATGGCGGTGGCAACGAGGGCGGAATCCCGCTCACTCGCGCTAAGCAGAAGCGAAATCTCGAACAACTCGGCCAGTTGCTCAGCGCATTCAAGTCCTTTGGTCTGGCTTCTGCTGAACAAGCCCCGCTCATCACCGCCTTCAGTTCAAGCCACAGCGATGCCGAGGTCTTTGCCGAAGATGATGTTCGCGCGGTCTTCGGCCCTCTCGAATCCCTCCCTTCTGCTGTTGCGACCGGCCTCGCCGATTCGATGCGAAGACGCCTCGGAACCATCTGGCGTAACACACAGGTTCAGCAGCAGATGAACACCAAACGCAACGACAAGCAGATCGCCGCAGAAGTCCTTCGTGGCTATGACCTTGCCATAATGCTCGCGAATCGCGCACACGCGGGCGATGAGCGCTCATGGCGGGCCGCGCTGTTGAACGCCGATCTCCAGTTCGACGTGGCCGAGTTTCTCTACGGCCAGAAGGTCGATCTCGCAACATATTCAGCCATGCGTGAGCGGTCATTCTCGGCCTATGCCGAGGCCGCTGATCGTTACCTTGATGAACTTCGCACCGGAAAGTCGCAACCCTCCGGTTTGGTCTACTTCCACTGGCTTTCTTCCGCGCTCGGCGCGAGCGATCTCGGCTTCCTCACTCGGCAGGATCAACCTGATGATGACCAGGTAGACAGAGTCATCGCGTCCATCGAGAATCTGCCACAGGCATTGCGGGCCAGGCACATCGGGCTCTTCGCAACCGAGGTCGCCACGGCGCTACAGACCATCGCTCCAGAGCTCAAGGTGAGGTTTCTCACGCACGCCTGCCGCGTGATCGGTGACCACCCCGACGGCGCGCAGGCCAGAAAGCAGCTCGAGTACTACACCGACCTGAAGACGGAGGTCGAGCTGCGACTGACCATCGATCGGGGAGGGGGGGAAGGGGGGGG
>JBBSBC010000087.1:0-13454 GCA_038251595.1 Phycisphaerales bacterium
CCTGGCTCTTCATCCGCTCAAAGGCCGCAACTCTCCTGGCATCAAGCATCAACATCGGCTCGATCTCCGCGGCGGAATCGGGGGCCGATTCCTTGCGAACATCCAGCACCATGAAGTAAAAGCGTGCGTTCGTTAGATCGCTCGCAAACTCCATGCTCGGCACACCGGCCTGCAAGGCATAGTCGCTGCGGCCCGCAAGCTCACGAACTTTGAAGATGACATCCGCAAGAGTCTCGCTCTGCGTGCCGCGTGCGAGCGTTGCCCCACCAATGCCCGAGAGCGCGGCCAGATCGCTCTTTGTGAGCCACTGCGCATCCTTCACGGTCACCGTGGGAACAGGAATCGTCGTTCCCGTCATCGCCTTGACGCGCTCAACAATCGAGTCGCGCATCAAGTTGAAATCCGGTCGTATCGTCGCCCAGTTGGCCGGGAGCTTCTTGTAGTCCCCATCCGCTTCGAGCTTGCGTGTCGAACGCTCAAACTCCGACTTCACCGTCTGATCAACCGCCCGCATCACTTTGGCGAGTTCTTCGGTCCGGACATCCTGCTCGATCTTCTGCGTAGCGATAGCCGCGGTCTCGCCGTTCGGCGGCGTGCCGCTCGGGAACTGCTTCAGAAAGCGCTTCCGCACGTCAACCGCATCCGGAACAATCGCCCCTTCAATCCCACGCTGATCGATCGTCAGGTACGAGATCTTCACCCGATCCGGCAGAAGATATCCAATGCCGTATTCACCCTCGCCCGGCTTGTTGGTCTTGTATTTCGCAAAGTGAGCCTGCACTTCGTCGGGTGTCGGCTGAGCGATATTCGCAAACTCACGCTCCGGCGGCACAAACACCGCATCAATCTTTGCCGCATCCATCAGTGACTTGGCACCCTCAACCAGTCGTGGTCCCGAAAACCGGCCCGCGGCCGAGTTGAAGTATGATGACCGCATCCGCGCAACCGCGTGCAGCTTTCCGAGCGCGCGATAGATCTCATCTTCGCTCAGGCGCGTCGAGCTCATCAGTTGCGGAATGCCATTGTTCACCAGGCCATCGGCGAGCTGCTTCGACTCAGTCTCAATGCGCTGCGCAAACTCCGCTGGGTTCATAAACTGCATGAGCTGCTCGTACTGAGCACGCACCGCATCGCGGGCAATCAAGGGCAGAAAGTCCGCCCCGTCGTGCTTGCCACCCACAAACCCATATCGCTCGGCCTCGCGAGTCAACAGAATCCAATGCTCGAAGTTCTCGCCCGCGCCAAGCCGCGCAGTCATCCCATCGCCCACAAGCTGCTTGACGGCGTAAAACTCACGCCGCGCAAAGTCGTGCGCATCGAACGAGACTTTGCGCCCGTCGATCCGCATCGGCGCGGCACCGATCGGGTGCTGCCCGAGCTGCCGGACGGTCTCCGGAAGCAAAAAGGCAACCATAAGCAGAACGCCACCAACGACGAGGATGTAGCTGTTGTATTTGCGAAGCCACTTCAGCATGGCGAACCTTCATGTAAGAGAACCACCACACGCAGCGACCGCCACGCACTGGTGAAGGGCTTGTGCGCCCACCACCAACGCGCCGCGCTGCGGCGAGTTGGTGACACCCAACTCGTTTATCGGTAGAACTCGATGATGAGGTTCGTATTCACGTCAAACGGAACCTGATCGCTCGTCGGCAACGCAACGACCCGAACCGTCAGTTCCCCGGGATTGAAATCGAGCCACCCGCCAACCTCGTGGCCCGAGAGCGATTCCATATTCTCGCGGCAGAGTTTCTGGATGCCCGGCTTCAGCGTGATCACATCGCCAATCTCTACTCCGCGGCTTGGCCGATCGCACTTGTGACCGTTCACAAGAACGTGCCCGTGCGCCACGATCTGACGCGATGCCCAGATCGTGCGGGCAAGCCCCGCACGCCGAATGACGTTGTCCAACCGGCACTCAAGAATGCGAAGCAGCATCTCGCCGGTGTTGCCGGGCTGACGCTGCGCTTCGGCAATGTACCGCCGGAACTGCTTCTCAAGCACCGAGTAGTGGTGCCGCAACTTCTGCTTCTCGTTGAGACGGATGCCGTAGTCACGCAACCTGCGGCCGCGATACCCGTGCATGCCGGGAGGCGTGAGCTGACGCTTGGTCGTGTGCTTGGGGATATCTTCGATCGGCGAACCGATGCGACGCGAGAGCCTGAGCTTGGGACCTGTGTAACGAGCCATCGAAAACTCCTTCCGTCATCTGGCTTTAGGTATCCCGGCTCACCGAGCCAAGAGAAAAACCAGAGTGCTCCATTCGCAAGTGGGAGCGATCCGTCGGTTGGCCGCGACTGCGGGCCGACATGAGTGATCCGGGCATCAACGCGATGTCAGGGGGCAATCAAAGGGGCGGATTCTGTCCGGGTCAAGTCCTACAACGCTCCGGCCGCTCGATTTCCCAGTTCCTCTATCGAAATCACCAGCGTTGAAGAACCCTTCATGCGTTGCTCAAATGAAGTGCTGCGTCTTAAACGTTGCCCAAACACTCTCCATAAATCGATTCACAGACAGCGTTTACGAAAACATCCAATCGAAAACCAAAAATATCCGAAATGCGTATGGACAAAGTTAGGAATATCGGGTATTGTCAGGGAAGTAAGCCGTTTGGTATACAGACGAAGTCGCCACCCGTCCACCCACCCGGAACCGAACTATGCCCGCAACACTTTCTGCACGACTCGTGGATGCAAAAGCCGAAGCCCTCGATGCACTCCTCGCCATGCTCCGCGACCCTGCGAGTCCGGCACAGGCAAGGCAGGCGGCGCTCGCCATCCTTCGATTGAAATCCGAGGATACCCCGAGCATCGCATCCGAGGCCACCTCCTCCGTGCCTGGTCTTCCAACGGTCACACGTGAAGCCCGCAACATGCGAGCCGCACTGCCGCCGGACCTACGGCCATCAGAGATCGAAGAGCTCGCGCGATATCTGCCGAGCGTTCCCACCAAGAGATTCACCACCAAGCACTCACCCGCGTATTGGCGTACGGTGATTGATGAGCAACGTCGCTTGATGGCGCGATCTTCCGCCCCACCACCGAGTGGTGCTTCAACCATTGCCGCGTGATCCTTCACGTTCCGCGCTCATCGCATTCTCCATCACGCAGCACTATCCTTCCAGCAACCCTATGACCGACCCCATCTCCCTTCCTGTGCTTCGATCCGACACACCCAAGGAAAAGTGCGGCGTCTTTGGCATCTGGGGCGGGCCTGAACCAACGGTCATCACCTACCTCGGTCTCTACGCGCAGCAACATCGCGGCCAGGAATCCGCTGGAATCTGCGTAACCAACGGAAAGCGATTGCAGGCACACACCGGCATGGGGTTGGTCGCCGAAGTCTTTGATCAGCGCACGCTCAGCGACCTCGAACGCTTCGCCTCAAACTCCCCCACCCACAAGGAGGGGGCAGGGGGGAACGTTCATTCTTTAGGCGCAGATGGGAGGGTTCATTCATCAGGCGCAGTGGGGAGCCTTCCTTCAGCATCGGTAACCCCGTCCACCCAACCGACCAACGGCACCCATCCCACGCATACGAGTCCGGCCCGCCCCACCAGCGGTCACGGTGCGATCGGCCACAACCGTTACTCCACCGCCGGCGGCTCGGTCTCGTGCAACGCCCAGCCGCTGCTCGAAAGTTTCGTCGGCGGCCAGGTCGCCATCGCCCACAACGGCAACCTCATCAACGCCGATCTTTACCGCGCCCGCTTTGAGCAGGCTGGTCACCTCTTCCACACCACCAGCGATACCGAGGTCATCATCCACCTGCTCGCCTCGCCGGCACAGCAAATGGCGGTCGATCCGGTCGCCGCCACGCTGCGGCACCTGCAAGGCGCGTTCAGCCTCGTGCTGCTCTTTCCTGATCGCATTGAGGCCGCGCGTGACCCGTGGGGGTGGCGCCCGCTGGTGATCGGCAAACTCGACGATGGTCGCTTTGTGGTCGCGAGCGAGACCGTGGCACTCGACGTAATCGGTGCTGAGTTTGTGCGCGAAGTTGAGCCGGGCGAGATCGTCACGCTCAACGATGCCGGCCTCAGCATCCGCCGCTTCAGCGAGCCCGCGCCGCGCCTTGCCCACTGCATCTTTGAGCACGTCTATTTCGCCAACCCGTCGAGCAACGTCTTCGGCCAGAACGTGCAGATGGTCCGCGAAGCGCTCGGCGAACGACTGGCGATCGAAGCCCCGGTCGATGTCGACTACGTCATGCCCATGCCCGATTCGGGCCGCTCGGCCGCGGCCGGATACGCACGGCAATCCGGCTTTCCGTATCGCGAGGGCATCGTCCCCAACCGGTACGTCGGGCGCACGTTCATCAAGCCCACTCAGGCCGAGCGCTCGGCCGCCGTGCGACTCAAGCTCAACGTCATCCGCGAGATGGTCAAGGGCCGACGCATCGTCGTGGTCGATGACTCGATCGTGCGCGGCACGACCACGCAAGTGAAGATGAACCAGCTCCGCGAAGCGGGCGCGAAAGAGATCCACCTCCGCATCAGTTGCCCGCCCATACGCCACCCATGCTACTTCGGTGTCGATTTCGCCCACCGCGATCAGCTCATCGCGCACAACAAAACCGAAGATGAAATCCGCGACTTCCTCGGTGTCGATTCCCTGCACTTCCTCAGCATGGAAGGCCTGCTCTCCTGCGTCAACCGCCACAAGCAGGACTACTGCACAGCCTGCTACTCCGGCGACTACCGCCTCGACCCCGCCCACCCCATCACCGACGAACTGGCCACGAGTCAGATGACGATGTTCTAACTTTCTGGCTCCCCATCACAGAGGGAGGGGGGAGGGTTGGCGTGACATGGCCGTCGCATTATCTACTATCGTCCACCAAACTCTAAATACTCAAGGACCTTGGCGAAGCAGTCAAGAGGCTGTTTGTGCAGAAAATCGGACAATGCGTTTGCCCTCTGGGAAGGGTTCGCGTGACTCAGCAAATGTCACGTTCATATCGAGATGGCAACATCGAGCATCTCGGCATCGCCCTTTGGCCAATGGCGATTCCCGCGATCGGTGTGCATGATTCTTCTCACGCTGACATTTGAGTAGGATGTCCAGGAGTGGGTTTTAGCGAAAGGCAGTCGATCAATAACAGTTCGTACCATGTCCACCCTCACCCTCACCCTCGCCCACTCCCCCGACCCTGATGATGTCTTCATGTGGTGGCCCATCACCGGCATGATTGATCCGAGTGACCACGCTCGCATCATCAAGCCGCCGGTGCTTGACACGGGGCGCTTCGCGTTCAACGCGCTCCCCGCAGATATCGATGTGCTGAACCGCCGCGCGATTGAAGTGGGGGATCTGGAGATCACCGCCCTCTCAATTTTCGCGTGGTCACAAGTAAGCACCCGCTACGCCCTCACCTGCTGCGGCTCATCCTTCGGCGAAGGCTACGGACCAAAGCTCGTCATCCGTGCCACCGAACTCGGCTCTGCAAGTTCGACGCGGGCCATGACAACTTCAGTTTCCCCGATCAGCGGCATAGGCGAACTTCCCACCGACCCCCTCATCGCCATTCCCGGCACGCGCACCACCGCCTTCCTCCTGCTCTCGCTCGCACTTCAGGGCAAACCCTTCCGTATCCTCGAAATGCCCTTCGACCAGATTCTCGATGCCGTCGCATCCAAGCGTGCCGATGCGGGATTGCTCATCCACCAATCACAGCTCACGTTCAGCGATTTGGGTTTGAAGCAAATCATCGATCTCGGTGAGTGGTGGGGTCAGCACACCAGGTTGCCCCTCCCGCTCGGTGGCAATGCGCTGCGACTCGATCTCGAAGATCGATTCGGACCCGGAACACTCGGCGAGATCACCAACCTGCTCGACCGATCTATCCGCCATGCGCTCGCGAACCGCGATGAATCGACACGCTACGCCATGATGTTTGCACCAGAGATCTCTCGCGCGCAGGCCGACCGCTACATCGATATGTACGTCAGCAACCTCACGATCGACGCGGGCGACCGTGGGCTCGCGGCCATCCAACGCCTGCTCGATGAAGCCGCTCGCGCGAACATGGGTTTGAATCCAGGCATTGTGCGGATGATCCGTCCCGGCTGACCGGTTCTCGGACGAATCCTACGAATCCGAACAGCCGCCGATCTGGAACACACTGAATACAGTCGAAATTCAAGAGATCACCGTCGAGAATAGGCTGTATCTTTGATTCTCGAGATCAACTGTGCATCCGACTCCGGTCATCTGCCGTATTTTCCGATAGCAGATCAAGGGCCATTCGCTCGCCCAAGTTCCAACTGACCACATTCGCGACCGATTCTCGGCATTCACCAAACCGTTACGTACACGGAGTCTCCGGCTTGTCAAAATCAGGTTCATCCGTGATCCGTCGCCGCGCGATTGAAGGTGCATGGCTCGGCGCGCTCTTGATCGGCATCTCCGCCGTCACGTTTGCTCTGCCGCCACTCCCGACCACCTCCAACGATTTCTTCGAGCCCGGAACTCAACCGAACACGCTTTCGGCCGCGCTGGTTTCGCCCTCGACGTGCCGGTTCTGCCATGGTGATTATTCGGATGAAGAAGCCCCGTTCAACCGCTGGGCGGCCTCGATGATGGCGCAGTCGGCTCGCGATCCGATATTCAAGGCCGCGTTGGCCGTGGCGAATCAGGATGCCGCGAACGTCGGCGAAACGTGCATCCGTTGCCATGCACCCGGCGGGTTTGTCAATGGACATGCAACACCCGCGGATGGCTCTGCGCTGACGGCTGAAGATCAACAGGGCGTTTCATGTTCAATCTGTCACCGCATGGTTGATCCGCAGTTTTCTCCAGGCCTGAGTCCGGCCGATGATCTCGCCATTCTGCAAGGCCTCTCGCCCGCGCCGCTTCTTGATCCGCACAACGGCAGCTTCGTGCTCGATCCGCAGGATCGGCGTCGTGGTCCGTATGATCTTCAATCCGACTGGACCGCCGCAGGTCTTGGTGGCTGGCCCGGATATCACGAGTATCGTCAATCGCCCTTTCACATGTCGTCGCGGTTGTGCGCGAGCTGCCACGATGTGAGCCTGCCGCACTACACCAAGCAAAGTGACGGCACCTACGCGCTCAACGCGCTCGACACGCCGGGTCCGGGCAAGCACCTCGAGTTTCCTGAGCAGCGCACCTACAGCGAGTGGACCAAGAGCCTTTTCGCGCAAGGTCCGGTGGATCTCGCGGGCCGCTTCGGTGGCACACGCGGCGGCGTTTCAAGCTGTCAGGATTGCCACATGCCGGGCACCAGCGGTGAAGGGTGTGCGCTCGAACCACCGATGCGCCCCAAGCTGCCGCAGCACAACTTCTCCGGTGCAAACTCGTGGGTGCTCCGCGCGATCCGCGATATCTACTTTGATTCCGAGACCGGTCTCAGCGAGTTCTCGGTCAACGAGGCGATCGCCCGCAACGCACAGATGATGCGATCAGCAAGTGATCTTGAAGTGACTCGCACCGGAAGCACACTCAACGCCCGCATCATCAACTTCTCAGGCCACAAGCTCCCGACCGGTTACCCGGAAGGTCGCATGATGTGGATCAACGTCAAGTTCCTTGATGCATCAGGCGGGCTTGTGGCCGAGCGCGGGCGCTACGACACGGCCACAGCGACCCTCGATGGGGCTTCGACCAAGGTGTACGAGATGAAGTCGGGCATCGATGCCACGGTCGCCGCCCTTACCGGGCGGCCTCAAGGTCCGGGCTTTCATCTGGCCCTCAACAACACAATCCTGAAAGACAACCGCATTCCGCCCATGGGCTACAACCGGGCGGAGTTTGAATCGGTCGGCGCGGGCCACGTTCCCGCGAACTTGTACGCAAACGGTCAGTACTGGGACGACACACCCTATGTGATTCCAGCGGGCGCAGCCCGCGCCGAGGTTCGCGTCTTCCATCAGACGACCACCAAAGAGTACATCGAGTTTCTTCGCGACGAGAATCGGACCAACACGGCGGGCGACATCGCGTATGAACTCTGGGACTTCCACGCCCAGAGCCCGCCGGTTGAGATGGACTTTATGATCTTGCCGCTCTCATGCCGCTGCGATTGGGACAACAACGGGACCTTGACGCTGCAGGATCTCTTCGACTTCCTCACCAGTTGGTTCGCAAGCAACGGCGACTTCAATGGCGACGGGGCGACACTGCTTCAGGATATCTTCGACTACCTGACCTGCTTCTTTAACGGGTGTCAGTAGCAAGCTTCACGGCGCGGACACCAATAAAGAGCGGGATCTCGCGCCGAGAACGGTTTTCTTCCGCCGCGCGTGGGCCGGAGGTGCTCGCCCTGAGGCTTGGCCATTCTTCCAGATGTTGAACCGCCAGCCCGGCCTTGGCCATCGACTCGATGTAGGCCTGAAGCGGGCGATGGAACGACCAAGTGGTCAGCGACTCGCCACCCTTCGCGACCTTGCCGGGGTTCATCTCGATCTTCTGCCTTCCAGTTGAGAGGTAGCCGTCAACACGGCGATACTGCTTCTTCTCGGCCGCATCCCAGCCCCAGAAGGTCTGGCCGATGGCACGAAACGCGGGGTGGGTGATGATCCAGACAAACGTACCGCTCGGCTTTAGCGCGCGGGCAACACCCGCCATCACAGGATCAAGCGGATCGATATTCGAGAGGGCCATAACGCACATCGCGGCGTCGAACCCCGTGAGATCGAGTTTGTTCAGCTCGCGAGCATCACCCACTTCGTAGCGAACCGGTGCGGCGTTGCGTGGTGGATTGCTTGAACGTTCTCGGGCGGCTGCGACGAGCTTGGGTGAGGCTTCGATGCCCACAGACTCAACACCGAGCGAGGCCATGCGGCGGCAGAGAATGCCCTGACCGCACGCGACATCGAGGACACGCATTCCGGCGCGCGGCTCAAGAAGACGCAACGCACCGGGCAACACCACATCGTCGTAGTGATCGTTGCCGCGGTCTTCGAGCAGCTCGTCGTACCATCCCGCTACGTTCTCCCACGCGGTGGTGATGATCGGTTTGGCGGGCGCAGAAGCCTTGCTGCCATTGGTGACTGGCGCGGGTAATGGCGGAGCAGCGACCCTTGAGCCACTGGCTGCGAGTTCGCCAGTTTCGGCGGCGCCACCGTCGAAACCCACGCATCGAAAGAATGATGGTGGAATCGGCGATCGGTAGGTTACCGGCTGGCCGGTATTCGGTGGTGTGATGGTCAGCTCAGCGGCGTGAAGACCGAGGCGGCCGATCGCGTCGGTCTTGGCTCCGAAGCGCCGATCACCGACGAGGGGAAAGCCCTTCTCTCCGAACTGCACACGGATCTGATTCTTGCGGCCCGTATCGAGCTTCACTTCGAGAAGTGTTCGCCCGGAACCGACGGCGATGACTTTGTAGTGAGTGATGGCGAGCTTGCCCTGATCCTCATCGGTATCGCCGCGTCCACGTCTGCTGCCGCGTGGGCCGCGTGGGGCTTCCTCGCGAAGAAACGATTGGAGTGTTCCCGACTCGCCGACCTTGCCGACAATGCCCTCAGCAACGGCGGAGTAGACTCGATCAATGCGCTTGGCGCGCAGGTCATCCTTGAGCCAGGCAAAAGATTGCTCGGTCTTGGCGAAGACGAGAAGACCAGAGGCTTCTTTATCGAGCCGGTGAATGATCCAGACGCGGGCGCCGATGGTTCGCGTGCGATCGCCGCCGCGAATCTTGGTGGGGCGGCGGTCGGGCTGCTCTTTGATGTAGGTCTTGACGATATCAAAGAGCGTGCTGCCCGCCTTGGCGGCGGGTCGGCCAGAGGCCGCGGCGGGATCGGCCGTGATGATGCCGGTTGGCTTTTCGATGACGAGAAGCTGATCGTCTTCATGCACGATTCGGATGCCGCGGCTGATGAAGCGGGGAGATCCGTCGGGTGATTCGCGGCGAGGTGTTGGTCGGCGGACGCTCAAAGGGCTCTCCTGGCGTGTTCGGAGGTCAGCAGGATGAGGAGTGTTTGCGCGAATCGTTCTTTGGCGAGCGGAGGACCGGCATAGACAACACCGTTGGGCGAGATGATGGTGGCCTCGATGATCGGTGAGTCCATGGTGTCGAGCGGGTTGGCCACGATCAGGTCGAGTTTCTTACGGTCGAGCTTGGAGCGGGCCGAGTCCAACATTCTCGCTCGTGGCTCAAGAGCAAAGCCGACGATGGTCTGGTCGGGTCTGCGATAGGTGGCGACGCCGGCGAGGAGGTCGTTTGTCGGTTCGAGTTCGAGGATGATCGGTTGGTCGGTTCGCTTGATCTTGCCCTGATGGTCAGGCGAGCCTGCTGTTGGTGGTTTGGGTCGATAGTCGGCGACCGCGGCGGCCATGACGAGGCAATCACAGGTGGGGACGTGGGTTTGAAGGAGCCGCTCAAGGTCGGCTGCCGTTTGGAACCGGATAAGGTCAATCCGCGAATCGGAGGGTGTGAGGCAAGTTGGTCCGAGCAGGAGCCTCACGCTCCAGCCAGTCTTGGCCGCGGTTTCCGCAAGAGCAATCCCGAGTCGTCCGGAAGAACGGTTGCCGATGAACCGAACGCGGTCGATCGGCTCGTGCGTTGGTCCGGCGGTGATGAGCAAGCGCGGGAAGGATATGGGTGGAGGTGTGGTCATGGGTCGGGCGCGGAGGTGTCACGAGGATGGTAGGGTGAGGATGTTGAAAGGTCGGGGCCGACTTGTGTATCCGCGACAGCGAGGATTGGGACGTACCATCGGACCCAACCAATGTGTCTGATAGTCTGTGGGGTTGGCTGAATGAGGGTCTGTAACGGCGGTATCATGTTCGGTTCGTTCACGAGTTCAGAGCAGGGGCATGTTGCCCGTTGAAACGTCACCATCATGGCAAGATCGCGGAAAAACCTCGGTGAGATCCTCGTAGGCTGGGGGGCCATCACCCCCAAGCAGTTTGAGGATGCCTCAGTCAAGTCTAAATCGGGCAGCAAGCGACTGCACGAAGTGCTCATGGAGATGGGCGTCAAGGAAGATCAGGTCTACAAGGCGATGGCGTCGGAGTGGGGGATGGAGTACGTCGATCTGGGTGCCAGCGGCGTTTCGATCGATCCGAAGCTGATTCCTGAAGACCTGATCAAGAAGCACATGATCCTGCCGATGGCCAAGACCAACGGCCGATTGCACCTGATCGTGCATGACCCGGGTGATCTTGAACTTCAGGACATGCTGCGGTTCAGGTTGAACGTCGAGATCGATGCCAAGCTGTCATCGCGCACAGCGATCAAGAACTTCATCGACAACAAGATGGGCCAGCCCAAGATGGTGGGCGCGGGTGAATCGCTGATCAGCGAATCGATCGACCGGTCAGTGGATCGGTCGGTTGACCGTTCGGTGGACAAATCAATCGACGTCGCGGCGGACGATGCGCCGATCGTGAAGCTGGTCACGCGCATGATTGTCGAGGCCGTGAAAATGCGTGCTTCGGATATTCATGTCGAGCCGATGGCGGATCGGGTGCGGTTGCGATACCGGATCGACGGAGTGTGCATGGAGCGCGACAATCTGCCCAAACGCATGCAGAACGCGGTGCTGAGCAGACTGAAGCTGATGGCGGGCGTGAACATTGCCGAGAAGCGCGTGCCGCAGGACGGGCGCATCAAGCTGCCGGTCGATGACAAGATGGTGGATTTCCGCGTCTCGAGTTGTCCGGCGTATCACGGCGAGTCGGTGGTGCTTCGTATTCTGCGTCCGGACTCGGTTCGGATCGGACTGGTGAACCTGGGCTTTGAAGAGGACCAGCTCGCGGGGTTCAACCGGATCATTCGTCGACCGAACGGCATCTTTCTGGTGACGGGTCCGACGGGTTCGGGCAAGACGACGACGCTGTACTCGGCGCTTCATGTGCTGAACAGGCCTGATAAGAAGATTATTACGGCAGAAGATCCGATCGAATATAACTTTGATGGCATTAATCAATGTCAGATTAATGAGAAGATCGGACTTACGTTTGGCATCATTCTTCGAACGATGCTGCGTCAGGCTCCAAACATTATTCTGGTGGGCGAAATCCGCGATCGCGAGGTCGGTGAGATCGCGATTCAGGCCGCGCTCACGGGCCACCTGGTGTTCAGCACGCTGCACACCAACGATGCGCCGAGCGCGATCACCCGTCTGATCGACATGGGGATCAAGCCGTTCCTTGTGGCGAGTTCGATTCAGGCGATCATGGCACAGCGGCTGATCCGCGTGCTGTGCAAGCATTGCAAGGCCGTGGCTGAGCCCGAAGAGGTGGACCCCAAGTACCTCGCGTTGATCAACATCACCCGCGCGGAGGCGAAGGGGAAAGTGATGAAGGCGGTCGGGTGTCCGCAGTGCAACAACAGCGGGTATCGCGGTCGTCAGGCCATCTTCGAGATGATGGCGATGAACTCGGAGATCCGCGAGATGGCCTTCAACATGGCGCCGATTGCGCAGGTGCGGCAGGCCGCGATTGCGAACGGGATGCGCCCGCTGGTCGAGGATGGCAAGATCAAGGTTCTTAAGGGGGTCACCACGGCGGATGAGATTGCCAAGATGGCGCAGGTCGAGGGCATAGTTGACTCCGAGTAGGGTTGAGTGGTGAGCGGGTCTGTTCCGTTGGTTTGCATAGATGTAGTTTTTCAAGTACGATTTTGGGTTTTACTTTGCTTATCATTCGGTATCTTTGATTACTCTTCCGCTTGTGTTGTGAGCCTTGAGCCACTTGCGGACCAACTCAGGATGTTCTCATGTCCACCATCCAGATCGACCGTCTTCTCGACACGGTTGTCAAGAACGGGGCAAGCGACCTTCACCTGACCGTGGGGCGGCCGCCGACGCTGCGTCTGCACGGCCACCTGACCAACCTCAAGACCAAGGTGCTGGACTCCGACGACATGGTGGCGCTGATGAAGGCGATCACGCCGGAGCGTTCTCAGCAGGAACTTCAGGAAGAGGGCGGGTGTGACTTTGGGTTTGCCTACGGCGATGCGGCTCGCTTCCGCGTCTCGGTCTTCCGCCAACGTGGCGATCTGGCGATCGTCTGTCGGCAGATTCCCAGCCGCCTGCTGACGTTCGAGCAGATCGGACTGCCGGAAATGTGCCGCGAACTGGTTCGCAGGCCGCGTGGCATGTTCCTGGTGACTGGTCCGACGGGCTCGGGAAAGACGACCTCGTTGGCGACGATGCTCGATTACATCAACCAGACGATGGACCGTCACATCGTGACGATGGAAGACCCGATCGAGTATTACCACCACCACAAGAAGTCGATCGTCAATCAGCGCGAGGTCGGGAACGATGTTCCCAGCTTTGCCGAGGCTCTGCGCCGAGTTTTGCGGCAGGATCCTGATTGCATTCTGGTAGGTGAAATGCGTGACCTCGAAACCATCGAGGCGGCGGTGCGTGCGGCCGAGACGGGCCACTTGGTCTTTGCCACCCTGCACACCACCGGCGCGGCCAAGACGATTGACCGCGTGGTGGATGCCTTCCCGGTCACCCAACAAAACCAGATCAGGGTTCA
>JBBSBC010000088.1:0-13434 GCA_038251595.1 Phycisphaerales bacterium
AGGTCGCTCTCTCCGGCCACTCAGAATGTACCCGATGAAGCGGGGTGCGGATTGTGAATTGGTCCGAGAATGCTCGGAAATGATCGCCATTTGACAAGATTTACAATCCCACAGTCCAGCGTCCGTGGTTCGTCAACCAACCATTCAGGTGTGTGTGCTGTACCGCCGCGTAGCCACCGTGCCGGGCTTGGAAGCCCGGCCCACCTGATGCCCGCCTAAGATTCTTTTTGGGTCAGGGATCGATGCTCGAACAGGCTCCGAACAGGGGAATGACTGATTATGTCCAAGTCTGACACGCTCGATATTGTGATCGGTGCTGGGGAGGCTCAGCGGAACGCGAAACTGGCCGCGGAGCATGTGAAGAAGGCTCAGACGGCGGTGGAGGCTGGGGATCGGCTGACGGCGATCAATGAGTATCGTCGCGCGGTGGCGAACGATCCGTTGTCGCACACGTTCTTTCACCTGGCGTATCAGCTTGATCTGATTGGCGAAGAGGAAGAAGCGATCGCGATGTATGAGCGGTCGTGCGAGTTTCCGCCCGCGCCGGTGAACGCGTTGATGAACCTGGCGGTGCTGTATGAGGATCGCGGTGACTATGGGCGTGCGGAGCGCAGTCTGCGGCAGATTCTTGAGACGAACCCAACACACCCGCGAGCGCGGCTGTTCATGAAGGATGTTCAGGCCTCGCGCGAGATGGTGCTGGATGACGACACCGATCGCGAGAAGGTCAAGCGCAACGCGATGCTTGATGTTCCGGTGACGGACTTCGAGCTTTCGGTGCGGGCCAGAACGTGCCTGAAGAAGATGAACATCCGCACGCTGGGCGACCTGCTGCGGACGACCGAGGCCGAGCTGCTCGGGTACAAGAACTTTGGTGAGAGCAGCCTGGTTGAGATCAAGCAGATGCTCTCGGCCAAGGGGCTGCGACTTGGGCAGGGGGTTGAGGATGCTCATCGTGCTGCGCGGCGGCGAATCCTTGATCAACTGAAGGGTTCGGGCAACGAGGCGATGCTGGCGAAGGCCGTTACGGAACTGAACCTTTCGGTGCGGGCCCGCAAGGCGTTGCAGTTGCTCTCGATACAGACACTTGGCGATCTGGTGAGCCGGACCGAGGCGGAGCTGATGGGTGTCAAGAACTTCGGGGCGACATCGCTCACGGAAGTGAAGGAAAAGCTCACGGAATATGGGCTGAAACTGCGTCAGCTTGAGGAATGAGCCGGGGCGCTGAGCCTTGTAAAAATCGCGAGTTGAAGGAATGTTCAGCCAGCCGCCCGATATGGGCGGCTGGCTTTCTTTCATGGTGGGAAGTTGCAAGGGCCGAGAGAAATGGGTAATCTCCTTCCGTCCGGGTGAGTGGCGCGCAGCCGCACCCGGGCGTTTCGGCCCCTTGTTCATGGCCAGAGTTCATGGCCAGAGTTCATGGCCAGAGTTCATGGCCGGTGTGTGGCCCGGTGTATTGACGGTGTGCTGACAGATTTGTGACGCGGCGAGCATGAGTTCGCCGCGGCGTGTCGACTTCGTGCAAAGAGCCAAGATTGCTTTTTGAAGCCTTTGCTGTCAACCAGGGGGTTGACGGACAGGGCAGGAGGTCGGTGGAATGAGCGATCAGCGTTCGTCGTTAACCGCTGTCCTTTTGTTGCTGTGCCTGAGTTGGGCGTTGGCGGCGTGGCTCGTACCCGAGAGGTACGTGGTGGTGTGGCCGCCGTCGGTGCTGTGGCACAAGGTGGCCTCGGTGGTGGTGGCCACGGTGCTGTCGATTGATCTCTTCCTCGCCGTCACGTTCGCGCGGACGGAGTGACGGCGCTTTGGATTTCGCGATGTGTTGGCCGCGCGATGGGTTGGCGCGGACGGGCCCCCGGTCAGGCCCCGTCCGGTTGCTGACGTAGCGTGGATTACAAACTGTTGTGCAGGCAACATTCGCGGTCGAGCGCGGAGCGTCTATTCGGCGGCTTCGCGGACGACGGTCTGGTCGCGCTCGCCGGTTTTGTGGAAGCCGACGCGGGCCTGGACGTATTTTTCGGGGCTGACGTTGAGGTCGGGGGTCTCGCCGCGGGTGTGCTGGGCGTGGAGGTGCTTGAGGAAAGGGACGCACCACTGGCAGCCGGTGCCGGCGCCGAGGCACTCGCTGATGAGTGAGGCGACGGGTGGGTTTTCGCGGGCGAGGTAGGTGCGGATCTTGTGCAGGCTGACGTGGAAGCAGAGGCAGACGTGGTCATCGGGGTGCATGGGGTATCGTTGGCGGGTGGGGGACTCATCGCCAGGAATGGCGATGCCACGGGAGTGGGTACCCTCCGGCCATGCCTGACGAGATGCCTGTGTTTGTGCCGCATATGACGGGGGAGGAGTTCCGGAGCCTTGGTCGCGAGGTTGTGGACTTGATTGCTGAGTACATGATGCGTGTGGAACGGCTGCCGGTTCGAGCGCGGAGCCTGCCGGGTGAGTTGCTGGGCAAGCTGCCGATGGAGCCGCCGGCGCGGGGCGAGAAGTGGGGGGAGATTTTGGCGGATGTTGAGCGGCTGATCGTGCCGGGGCTGACGCATTGGCAGTCGCCGAACTTCTTTGCGTACTTTCCGGCGAACGGGTCGTTCCCCGCAATTCTGGGTGATCTGCTCTCATCGGGGCTTGGTGTGAACGGGATGTTGTGGGCGACAAGCCCTGCGGCGACGGAGCTTGAGACGCGGGTGCTGGATTGGCTGGGGGGAATGATCGGCTTGCCGGGTGAGTTTCTGTCGCCATCGGGAAGTGGTGGGGGGGTGATTCAGGGGACGGCGAGCGAGGCGACACTGGTTGCGCTGGTGGCGGCGCGGTCGCGGGCGATGAAAAGGCACGCGCCGCGCGCCGCGACGACGGACCTTGGCTCGCGGTTGACGTTGTATACCTCGACGCAGGCGCACTCATCGGTGATCAAGGGGGCGATGATCGCCGGACTGGCGGCGCACCCCGAAGATCGGCGGCGCGTGCGGATGATCGAGACCGATGAGACGTTCGCGATGAAGCCCGAGGCGCTGGGCGCGGCGATGGCGAGCGATGTACATGCGGGGCTGGTACCGTTCTTCGTGTGCGCGACGGTGGGGACGACCAGCTCGACCGCGAACGACCCGGTGGAGAAGATCGGGATGATCTGCCAGGGGCATGATGATCAGCCGTGGCTGCACGTCGATGCGGCGATGTCGGGCGCGGCGTGTGTGTGCCCGGAATATCGCGGAATGCTGCGGGGGATTGGGCTTGCCGATTCGTTCTGCTTCAACCCGCACAAGTGGCTGCTGACAAACTTTGATTGTGATTGTCTGTGGACGCGCGATCGCGAGTCGATCATCAACGCGCTCTCGGTGACGCCGGAGTATCTGCGCAATGAGGCGAGCGCGCGGGGTGAGGTGGTTGACTATCGGGATTGGCAGATCCCACTCGGGCGGAGGTTTCGCGCGCTCAAGCTGTGGTTTGTGATCCGACACTACGGGGTCGAGGGGCTGCGCGCGTATATCCGCGAGCACATGCGGATCGCGGCGATCTTTGAAGAGCTGGTGCGGAGCGATGCGCGGTTTGAGGTGGTTACGCCGCGAACGGTGACGCTGGTCTGTTTCAGGTTGAAGGCGCGACAGGGTGAGGGCGCGGAAGAGACCAACGCGCGGAACCGGGCGTTGCTGGAGGCGATCAACGCGAGCGGGAAGGCGATGCTCTCGCACACGGTGCTGAAGATCGGCGGGCAGGAGCAGTTTGTGCTGCGGATGGCGATCGGCGGGAGCGGGACCGAAGAGCGGCACGTGCGTGGGGCTTGGGCGGTGGTTGTCGGGTTGGTGTAGTGTGGAGTTTGAGGGAGCTGGGCCGCGGACGGCGGACATCGGCAGGAATGCCGAGGCCACGGATGCCGATGCTACGGGTTGGTATGCTTGAGGCATGATGAAATGGCTGAACGGTTTGGGGATGGTCGTGGCTGGGGTTGTGCTTTCGGGGTGCGCCCCGCGGGGCAGAGTTGGCGGTCAGGATGGGGCGGCGCTCGCGGTGCCGCGATATGCGACGGCGTTTGATGCGGCGCGTGCAACATTGCGCGACTCCGGGTTTATTCTTGAACGTGTTGATGCTCGGGCGGGCGTGATTACGACGCAGCCCAAGACGACGGCGGGGCTCTTGACACCGTGGGACCGCGAGCAATCGACTGTTACGCAGGAGGTCGAAGACCTTTTGCAGCGACAGCAGCGCGTGGTGCGGGTGGAGTTTGAGGGTGTGGATGGCGCGGCACTCGGTGCGGAGAATGCGGCGCGTGTGCGCGTGCACGTGGTGGTTCAGCGGCTGCACATTCCGGGGCACAAGCTGGAGCCGGAGGCGATCCGGCAGTCTTCGTTCTACCTCGACCCTGTGTTGGCGGAGCGAGAGATGCAGCCCAACTACGCTGTGGCGATCAAGCAGGATGAGCTGCTTGCGGCACGGCTGACGCGCCTGATCGAAGAGCGATTGGCGAGTGTTGCGGCGGTTTCGCCCTGAAACGGGACGCCCTGATCTCACCAGCCATCTGATGTTTGTTCCGGAGCGCACCCTCAAACGTCGAGTCTTCCGCCATGCCTGATCGCAACAACTCTTCATCCGTGCCGCAACAGTCGCCATCATTTACCGATGCGCGAACGGCGTTGCTGCGTGCGCTGGCGGCCCGATTTCCGACGGCGGATGCCGCGCTCTCGGAGGCGGCGGGCTTGAGCGCAACACTCGATCTGCCGATGGGATTGGTCCACATCATCTCGGATGTGCATGGAGAAGATCTGAAACTGAGGCATGTGATCCACAACGCTTCGGGCGCGCTGAGGCCGTTGGTGGAGGAGGTGCTCAAAGACAAGTTGAGCGCGGCGGAACGGGCGCGGTTTCTGTCGATTCTGTATTACCCGCGCGAGGCGTTGGCTCGGTTTGCACCGCAGGTGATCGCGGCGGGTGATGCCGAGGGCGGAGGTGCTGGTGGGCGCACGGCCTGGGTGTTTGGCACGTTGAGCCTGCAATGCGAGATCATCCGCGCGTTGCGCAAGACGTATCGCCGAGATCGGGTCGATCGGCTGACACCGCCGGAGTTTCGCGAGTTGTTTGTGGAGATGCTGAGCGGTCAGAGGCCGGAGTTTCCGAAGGCGATCCTTCAGGCCCTGGCCAGGTGCGACCGTGACTGGGAGGCGATCACGGCCGCATCGCGGTTGATACGAAATCTGGCAAGTGCGGAGATTCTGGTCGCGGGTGATCTGGGTGATCGCGGGCCAAGGATTGACCGGGTGATCGACCTGCTTATGCACCAGCCGGGCGACATCGTGAACCTGCTGTGGGGGAATCATGATGCGATCTGGATGGGGAGCGTTCTGGGGCACGATCCGTGCATTTTGACGGTGCTGCGATTCAGCGCGCGGTATCGGCGAGCTGCGCAGCTTGAAGAGGGGTATGGGATTCTGACGACACCGCTGGAGCGTCTGGTGCGCGAGTGCTATGCGGATGATCCGGCGGAGCGGTTCATCCCCAAGGGTGATGGGTGGCGCGACCCGCTGATGGTCGCGCGGATGCAGAAGGCCATCGCAATCATGCAGTTCAAGGCCGAGGGTCGGATGATCGAGCGGCACCCGGAATGGAACCTGGATCATCGGCGGCTGCTGCACCTGATCGATCAGAAGGCGGGCACGGTGACGATCACCAGTGAGCGTGGTGGGCGGAGCTACCCGATGCTCGATACTCGGCTGCCGACAATCGATCCGAACAACCCGTACGAATATTCGTCGGAGGAGAAGGTCTGCATGGACCGGCTCCGCACATCGTTCACCTCATCGGCGTTGCTGCGCACGCATATGGATTGGCTGGTGCAGCGCGGCGGGATGTGGGCTCGGCGCGATGATGTGTTGGTCTTCCACGCGTGTGTGCCGGTGGATGCGGCGGGCACGCCGCAAACGATGAGTGTGGATGGGCGCGAGGTGGGTGGGCGCGAGTTGATGGATGCGCTGGCAACGGTGGTGCGCCGGGCGTTCAGGGTCGATCGTCGCGTCTCGCACCGCGCGGCCGACCCGACCGAGCAGGATCAATCCCGTGGAGGGCGAGAGGTGGGGACATCGGCGAACAACCCCGATGCGGACTGGCTGCACTATCTGTGGGGCGGGCCGCGAAGCCCGTTGTTCGGGAAGGACAAGCTCGCGACGTTCGAGTCGTACTTTGTGGCGGACAAGGATGCGCAGAAGGAGCAGAAGGATCCGTACTTTGAACTGCTGAACGATGCGGGGTTTGTCAAACGGATCGGCAGGCTGTTCGGGTGTGGTGATGATGTGTTGATTGTCAATGGGCATGTGCCGGTAAAGATTGAGAAGGGTGAGCAGCCGGTGAAGGGTGGAGGGAACGCGGTGACGATCGATGGCGCGTTCAGCGAGGCGTATGGCGATCGGGGGTACACGCTGGTACTCAAGCCGGATCGGATCGACCTGGCCGAGCACGCAAAGTTTGAATCGGTGGATGCGGTGATCGACTCGGGCGCGGACATTGTGCCCAAGGTGACGACGATCAGGACATACGCCAAAGCCCGACTGGTGCGCGACACCGGGGCGGGCGTGCGCACACGCGCGATGATTCAGGATCTTGAAGATCTGGCACGGGCGTTTGAAGAGGGCGTGGTGCAGGAACGCGCGTGAATGATGGCGACATTCAGTCTCGGAGTTGCACCCACTGAGCGGCCTCGGCCTCGGCGAGCAGGTGCAGGGCGGGGGTCAGGCGCCAGGCTTCATCGGAATAGCTGATCCAGCGGAGGAGCAGCCAGACCAGGACCGTGCAGCAGGTCCAGCAGGCGATCTCGGACGAGCGCCGGTTGCGATGGATCAAGAACACCAGACACGCAAAGCTGATGCTCGCGCACTTCCAGACGACCAGCAGCCCGACCGAGCCGTGTTCCATCACGTACCGAGCAATGGGGTTTGCTTCGCCCATGCCCGAAGAACGGAGGAAGGTGAGGGTGATCTGCAGATCGGCAAGGCTCATTACCGCAATCGCCAGGGTGAGCAGGATGATGCGAACCGGCCGGCGCGAGGGTGCAAGGGTTGCTGAAGGGTGTGCGGCGGCCATTCCCGTGATGGGAAAGCGCGCCGAGTTGGGGGCGAGTGCCCGCGATGCTCCGAACAACCAGCCTTGGGTCGCCATGAAGGTTTGCCTCACGAAAGACCGGGGGATGCGAGCGTCGCACCCATCAAGAGGTTTGTGCATCGGTCGATCAAGGGGCAGGAATCAGGCAACCGCGAGGATGTCTTGCTCATAGACTCATGGGTGTTCCGAGAACTTTCCGGGCGAACCGTTCTCGGATGCTGGGCGAACGGAAGCGCGGCCTGTAACCGTGGGTAGTCCGGACGGCGAACCGAAGGGTCAGGATCGATATGGTGAGGAGCACGAGCGTGGGCACAATGCGAGCGGCGGTACTGTTCGGGGCCGTGGGGCTTGCGGTCGCGGTCTGGCCGATGGGCACGCACGCGCAGGTGGCAGCGCAGCTCAACCCGGTATATGTGGACGATGCGCCGACCGCTTCGGACACGTTGGCGCGTGTGAAGGATCACCTCGGCTCGGGCAACCTGGATGAAGCGGTGCGCGTGCTGCAGGTCCTGCTGGATGAGCATGGCGGGCGCATGACGGCCTCGGCGGATGACCCGGAAGTCTTTGTCGGTGTGCGGGCTCGGGTTCATGCTGAACTGCTGAATAGCGCGCCGATGCTGGCGCGCTATCGCGCACTGTTCAACCCGCGTGCCGCGGCGGAGCTTGAGGCGGGCGGGGCGGCCAATGTCGAGACCACGCTGCTTCTGACCAGCGCGGGCTTTGAAAGTGCGCTGCGGACTGCGCAGCGGCAGCAAGAGGCCGGGCAGTTCGAGGCGGCGCGGCTGACGCTTGAGCAGCTTGAGCGTCATCCCGATCGCCTCGGCGGCGCGGGCGCGGGCGACAAGGCGGCGAGCCTGGGGGCCGATGCGGCCGCGCTGCTGCGCACGACGGCGAGTTTCATCGACCGGGCCGAGGTGTGGGCGCGAGCCGAGCGTTGGGCGGCGGAGGCGGGTGCTGGTCGGATCGAGCGTGTGCCGCACCTCTGGCCCAAAGGGGCGACGGTTCGTGGCGAGTCACCGCTGGATGCGCTGCCGGAACTGATGACGACGGGGTTGATCTCGAAGCCGCTGTGGTCGATCGCGCTCGGGCCCAACAATCCGTCAAGCCTTGAGTTTCCGGGTGGTGGGCTTGGCAACATGGGTCGTGGTAGTGGGGCGGGGAATATTCCGCCGAACGCCCGAATGCTGGAGATCCTGCCGACAGCGAGTGAAGACCTGCTGGTGATTAACGATGGCACGGTCATCAGTGCGTGGGATCGATTCACTCTGAGCCCTCGCTGGTGGGTTCAGCCCAGCGGCATCGCGCAGGGCAAGGGCGGCGAGGATGGGGAGGTTGATCGGGCCTTCGGCTTTCAGCGGCGGGGGTCATGGAACAACTTTTCAGGCTCCGATGCGCTCACGGTGACGATCAGAGGTCGGTATGGGGCATTCTCGACCGGGCGGGCGGCGGGATCGGGACGCGATGGTGATGATCGGGTTCACGGCATCGATGCCAAGACCGGGCGCGTGCGTTGGACACGCACGCTGACCGACATTGACCCCGGGCTTGCCGACAGTTCGATCCGCGGCCCGGTCGAGATGACCGAGGGTGTGGTCATCGTCTCGGCGCGCAAGCACTTGCCCGATCGGCGGCTGCTCAGCCTCACGCTCATCGGGCTTGATGCCGACAGCGGCAAGACGCTCTGGCAGAGACTGGTGGGCAGCGCGGGATGGTTGCCATTTGCCGCGCAGGCCTTTGGCCCGGAAGGACCGATTGTCGATCGCGGCGTCGTGTACCGAACCGATCGGCTCGGACTGGTCGCGGCGGTTGAAGCGGTCAGTGGGCGCACGGTCTGGGTCCGGCGCATGCCGGCCGAGGCAAGCAACGCCGGCCCGAGCGACCCGCAACCGTGGGAAATCAGTCGGCCGGTGATAGACAACACTCATGAGCGGCCCTCGCTGATCGTCATCACGCCCGATCAGAAGCGCATCGTGCGGCTGGATACATCGACCGGCGCGGTGCTCGGTGAATCGGCGATAGCCCGCTTCTCGCAGCCCGCACCCGCCTATCTGCTCAGTGTCGGCGAGTCGCTGGTGGCGGTCGCGGCATCGACACCCGGCACGAATGGTTCGAGCCGGATTACCGTTGCGCCGCTGGCATCGTTCGAGACCAGCACGGTTCAGATGACACCGAGCTTTGATCCGCCGGGCATCTGGGGGCGAGTGAGCGTGATCGGCGACAAGTTGCTCGTGCCGATCTCGGGCGGCCTGGCCGTGGTCGATCCGGCCAACGCAACACAGCCCCCTCTTGTGCAGGCACTGGATGAGCCTGGGAATGTCCTGGCCATCGGGCGGCAGTTGCTGGTTGTTGACGACACACGCGCGCACAGCTACTTGCAGTGGGAGACGGCGGAGAACATCCTGACCGATCGCATGAAGGGCGATCCGAAAGATCCGACACCCGCGGTCACGTTTACCGAACTGGCGTATCGGGCCGGACGACCGGAGCGAATTGCATCAAGCGTGGATGCCGCGTTGGCGGCGATCAAGGTTGAGCCTGAGGGTGAGCGCAGCCAACTGGCACGGGCAAGGCTCTTTGAAACACTGAACACGATGGTCAACTCAGGCCTTGAGCCGGTTGAGCATCAGTCGCCGGGTGCAGGTCTGGATCGAGCGATCACCGCGCCAACATTGCCAGTCGAGGGCGCTGCGCCGACCAGCACCAACGCTTCACGCGGGCGCGGGGCGGTTCCACCCCGCATTCAGGATCGCAACCTGCTTGCAGCATTGGTCGATCGGCTCGGTGTCGCGGCCACTTCCACCGATGATCGCGTGGCCTTCGCGCTTGCCAGGGGCCGGCTCGCCGAACAGGATGGATCGGCCGCCATTGCGGATGCCACCACCGCCGTTGCGCTCTATCAGAAAGTTCTGGATGATCCGCAGTTGTCCAGCGCCAACTGGCGGGGCAACGGGGTCAGTATTCGTGGTGAACTCGAGGCCGTGCGCCGTATCGAGCAGCTCATCAGCAAGTTTGGTGTGGGCATCTATGCCACGCAGGAAGAGGAGAGCCGGCGTGCTCTTGCCGAAGCGGGGGAGGGTGCCGCGGTTGAGCAGCTTGAGCAGATCGTTGCTCGATACCCGCTCGCATCATCCACACCCGCAGCCTATCTGAAGCTGCACGATGCTTACAGGAAAGGCGATCGCGCCCGGAGTTCGACCATCGCGCTCGAACTCGGGCTGAAGGCGGCGCAGCGCATCAGCAATGCGTCAGCGACGGCCGTCGGCGAGCTGGCCGGGCGGCTGATCAACGAGCTGCGGGCCAAGAAGCAGATGCAGGCCGCGGCGGGTGTGCTGCGGAATGTGAAGCGAAAGTTCCCGCAGATCCAGTTGACGGCCGAGGGTGCCGCGCTTGATACCGCAATGATCGAGGGCGATCTGGCACGCTCGATCGCGGCGACGATGCGCTGGCCGCGGATAGGGCAAATCACCGGCGAGCACATGCAGTTGATCAAGGGTTCGTCGTTGCTCACGCCGATTCTGCATGATTCGACGCCGCACGTGGTTGGGTGTGTGGCGATGGAGAGTGAGCGCGAGGTGTCCATTTGGAGTGCTGATGGTGTGGGCGGTGGGGGCGAGCTTAAGAAGATGTGGTCGCGGAGAATTGACGAGGCGGGCGCATCGCTCATCAAAACGACCGCCGATGCAGCGTACATCCTTTCGCGCAGCAACAAGATTGGCGGAGTTGAAAAGGTGCCCGTGAGCCTTGGGGCCAATGGCTGGAAGAGCGAACCGCCGATCAAGCTCTTTCCCGCAGATGACGGGAGCCGGGGCATGAACCGTGCGCCCGGCGTGATGGCTGATCAGTTTGAAACACCCGATGACGGGATTGTACCGGCCGACGACCTGATCGTGGCGATGGATGAGCGCACGCTCGTGCTTGTTCAGCGCGGGGGACGGATCGCCGCGCTCGATACCGATACCGGCGAAGTGCTCTGGAACGGCTCGACCCCGATCGCGCGGGTCTATGACGTGCAGATTTCGGGTGGAGTGCTGGTGATCGCGGGCGATGCGGGCAAGGCCGACGCGGCGGGCGCGATGATGGATGTCTCGCCGACGATTCAGATTGTGGATGCGCGAACGGGCCGCATGGGCCAGCGGCTGGCCGATCTCGAAGGGCGCGTGCGCTGGGTGCGTCTGACCGATGAGGGGGCTCTGGTCTGCGGCCTTGAATCCAAGGTGCTTTCGATCGATCTCACCACGAGTCAGCGCAACTGGACGATCGAAAGCCCCGATGTGATGCCCGCTGCGGCAGCCTGGATCTTTGGCGATCGCCTGTTGCTGATGAGCACCGACCGCACGCTCTGGCTTGCCAGTGTGTCAAGCGGGCGGCTCAACCCCAAGCCGCTCGATGCGCCGCGGAGCCATGTTGAATCCACGCGTGAACTTGATGCCTATCTCACATCAGGCAATCCGGACGGGCCATTTGCCGTCGCAACTCAGCAGGGCATCATGATCTTCGGGCCGACGGGTGAGCTTGATGGTGTTGACGGGATGGGAGGACTCGACACGATGATCCTGCCGCGTGCCGCTGAAGACCGCGCGGTGGCAGTCGAAACGGTCTCGGATGGGCGGGGAAACGAGGGGCTGATGCAGTTCAGCATTCACGTTCTCGAGACCGGCGGCGGCATGTTGGTGGACTCGCGCCCCGTCATGCTCGGCGCGCGGCCGATGGAGGTGGTGCTGCTGGATGGAAAGATCGTCGTCACCGCGGGCGCGGTGACCGTGATCTTGGAAGCGCCATCGCAAGGGAAGTAGCGATGGGCACCGCGCAGGCAGGCCCGTCCGGATCGGTCGGCCCGTTTTTCGGACATCCCGCGATCATCGCCGCGCCAAGCACGAGCGAAGTGGCAAGGACGAGCTTGGTGATCTGGAGCTTTCGATTCGGATGCCGCATGAAAGTGCCTCCTGGCGGGATCACAAAGTCTGCCCGCGGTGGTGGTGGCGCGATCGCGCCGAATGGCGCACCGGCCTGATTGAACGTTCAACAGGTTTAAGCGAGGGTCGCGGCTCGATGTCCCGAATCGCGGCTTAATATTGTTGATCAATCTTTCGCGACACCTGAACAGGTGCCGCGCCGTATGCAGAAGCCCCGCAAGTGCGGCCAGCCAGATGCTCGTCACACGAACGTACCTCGAACCAAGTGAGACCTTCATATGCCCACCAATCTTCCCCACACCACGCAGAACGACCTGAGCAACAAGATCCGTGCGCGCGTGGTCGAACTGCTCAATGAGCGGTTGGTTGACGCCATCGACCTTCAAAGTCAGGTCAAGCAAGCCCACTGGAACGTCAAGGGACCATCGTTCATCGCCCTGCACGAACTCTTTGACAAGATCGCTGGCGAACTCGGCGGCCACATCGACGACATCGCCGAGCGTGCTGTGCAACTCGGTGGCACCGCGCTCGGCACGGTCCGCATCGCCGCGGCCAACTCCGGGTTGAAGGAATACCCATCAAACATCTTCGCCGGTCGCGATCACATCAAGGCTCTCGCGGCCGCGCTCTCGTCATTTGGCGAGCTTGTTCGCAAGGCGATCGATCAGGCCGACAAGGCGGGTGACAACAATACCGCCGACCTCTTTACAGGTGTCTCGCGTTCGATCGACAAGAGCCTGT
Source organism: Phycisphaerales bacterium (assembly GCA_038251595.1). GTDB lineage: Bacteria > Planctomycetota > Phycisphaerae > Phycisphaerales > UBA1924 > JADLCX01. Next base: position 12,732 of record JBBSBC010000088.1, read on the forward strand.
GGTTTGTTGAGGCGCACGGTCAGGCCGAGCGCTAAGCGGGCGCCACGGCCTTGCCGAGCGTGCTGCAATCAGGGGGTATCGGTGACGGTTGACTTGGCAAGGAATCGACGCTCGGGCGGGGTCAGTTGCTTCATTTTGTCCGGGTGTTTGCGGATTTCGAGCAGCAACTTGCGGCCTTCGGTCGGTGTCAACTCGGTTGAGGAGGCCGAGCTTGCACCGAAGATTCCGCCACTCCCGCCGTTGTTAAGCGTGATATTGGTCGAGTCACCGCCATTGCAGGCAGTGAGCAGAAGGGATGTTGCGAGCAGAGCCGGAGTTATGGGCGTTCGGCGCATCATATAGGGGAATGCTATCCGCGCGCAAGGCAGGAGTGCGGTTGGCGCCGCTCATTCCGCCAGTGCTGGCTAAATCGCGGACCAGAAGATGAAGGCCAGAACAATCAGCCCGCCGATGACCGATATCAGCCATTGTGTCTTCAGATGCCCGATGACCAGACGTTCGGAGAATCCGCGATCACGATCCGCGCTCACCCGTGTCTTGGACTTGGCGGATCTGGCAAGCGCCTCGCCGAGCCGACTGTTCGGGTCGCCCGTGCGGCCGCTGATTTTCCGGTACAGCATGGGATCGATGGCCATTGTGAGCATTCCTTATGAACACCAAAGTGTTTGAGCAGATGGGGTTGGGGTTGGGGTTGGGGTCGGGG
>JBBSBC010000089.1:0-13401 GCA_038251595.1 Phycisphaerales bacterium
CAGCGAGCCGGCTTTCATGGGGTGAACGACCGATCACCAGCGGCCCACCACGGCCCCTCGCCCAATACTCTACATGAACAGACGGCCATTCGTCCAGTCGGAGGGTCCGGTTCCTGCTCACAACCCTCTCGAACCGACCCGGTGTGGATTAAATGTCAGAGCGGGAGCACGGAGGTGCGACTCGCCCGCATCCGGTGTTGAACCGGTCGGACCAACCGCGGGCCCAGACTGCGCCGGTACCGACCACCCGGGCCGAACCTCGGCCCCGCCCATCCCCGAACTCCCCGACCCACCCTCAACCCACCCTTCTCAGCGCAAAAACGGCCTGATTCGCCCATCCGCCGCGAATCCGCGACGATCCGGCCCGAATTTCCGCCCATCCGCGCCGATCCGCCGCCCATCCGGCCTCCATCCCCGCCCGGAAGCACCCCAACATCTGCAAAATGCACCCCGACATCTGGCAAATGTTCCGCAACATCTGGCACATGCACCGCGACATCTGGCAAAAGCTTCGCGACATCTGGCACATGTTCCGCAGCGCGTGGCGCATGATCCGGTATTTTGCGGGGAACGTGCAGCCCGAGCACAGAACATTTCGAGCCCGCGGGCAGGAGAGCCATGAAACGTTTTGTCGACCTCGCCCATCTCCTCCCGCCCCGAAGAACCTCCACCCTCTTCTCTCCTCTTTCCTCCGCGCTCTGACCTCTTCCGCGAGTTCCCCACGTCTATCGACCACCACACGCATCGCCCGGAGTCCGCTAGACTAGCCACCCGGCCCTCGAACTCAGGCACCCTTCCGAGCCACCCATGCAGAACCGCTTTGGACTCAAGGACTTCTTTCTCTTTGCGCTGGTGATCGCCTTCGGGGTGATCGTGATCTTGCGGACCGATCAGGCCGACCGGGCCTGGGAGAAGTCAGAGCAGATGCTGACCAAGATCAGCAATCTGGAGGCTCAGGTGGGGCGTGTGGAGAGCAAGCTCGACTCGGGGGCAGGGTGGATCAGAAGCCCTGGGGGGGCGGGGGGGTCAGAGGAAGGGTCTGTTGCGCAGGAAGTGAAGCCCCAGGGTTCGGACAACGCGGCGAAGGATGAGTCGTGGGCCCGGGCCGGGGTGCCGATCGCGTGGCAGCCAGCGCGGCAGTTGACCAACGACCCGCGCGGCAAGACGGGGTTCAAGCAGGGGGGCGAGTTCACCGAGATTTATGAGGCCCAGACCAAGGTGCTGACCCCCTCGATCTCGACGGATGTCTATTCACGCCGCATGCAGGAGCTGGTGCTGGAAGCGCTGGCGGACCTCGACCCCGTGACCCTGAAGCGCCGCGGGCTTCTGGCGGAGGCCTGGCAGGTCGATCCCGAGGGTCTGTGGTTGCGGGCCCGGCTCCGTCCTGGTGTGCGCTTCAGCGATGGCACACCGTTGACGACCGAAGATATTCGGTGGAGCTTCCACGACTACATCATGAACGAACAGATTGATGCCGAGCGCGATCGGTCGGTGATGCGCGACTCGATCAATGAAGTGAAGGTGATCGATGCGCGGACGGTCGAGTTCACGTTCAAGGAGCGGCTCTTCCTGAACGTGGACAACGCGCTCAGCATGTTCGTGCTCCCCAAGCACATCCTGTCGAAGCTCAGCCCCGCGCAGATCAACCAGTCCACCGGGCTGATGGTGGGGAGCGGGCCCTTTAAGATGAAGGATTTCAGCATCGAGCGGCAGTGGACGCAGCCAGCGGATGTGGTTCTGGAGCGCAACGAGCAGTACTGGGGGCCCAAGCCCGCGCTCGCGGCGATCCGCATTCAGGCCATCACCGAAGAGATCGGGCGTTTGAACGCCTTTGCCAAGGGAGATGCGGACATGATCACCCCCAGCGCGCCGCAGTTCGAGGCCAAGAAGAAGGAGCCCGAGTGGGCCGAGCGGGCCAACTTCCTCAACTGGGTGAACATGCGCTCGGGCTACTCGTTCATCGCGTGGAACTGCGGGGAGCGCAACGGCAAGCTCACCCCCTTCCACGATCAGCGCGTGCGCATCGGCATGACCCACGCGCTGGACCGCGAAAAAATGATCCGGGACATCTGGAAGGGCTACGGGGTGGTGGCCAAGGGGAACATGAACCCCGATTCGCCCGGCGCGGCCAAGGAAATCAAGCCGTATCCGTACGATGTAGCGCGTGCGAAGGCGCTCTTCAAGGAAGCGGGGTGGGAAGATCGCGACAACAACAACGTGCTGGAAGATAAGAACGGGACCGAGTTCGCCTTTGAGTTCTCCTATTCGGGCGGGAGCGAGATCGCCGAACGGATCGCCAAGTTCGTGAAGGATGCGTACCAGGCCGTGGGCATCAAGGTCACGCTCAAGCAGTCGGAGTGGTCGGTCTATCAGGACCTGATGAAGAAGCGCGACTTCGATGCCATCACCCTCGGGTGGGGCGCGAACGGGCCGGAGAGCGACCCGAGGCAGATTTACCATTCCGAGTCGATCAAGAACCAGGGTGACAACTTCGCGCAGTGGAAGAGCCCCGCCGCGGACAAGCTGATCGAGGATGGACGCAGGGAGATGGACTTCGACAAGCGGCAACTGGTGTGGGCCGGGTTGGAGCGCGTGCTGCACGCAGAGCAGCCCTACACCTATGTTCGCGTGCCGCCGTGGCTGCGATTTGCGAGCAAGCGCGCCGGCAACGTGGTGACCTACCCGAAGGGGATGCAGCTCGACGAGTTCTTCATCGGTGGCGGCACGGTCCAGGCCAATCCGGGCGCGAACTGAGCACGCCGGTCCACCGGATCTCGATTCCGAGCGGGTGAAGGCCTGCTGAACAGTGTTGGTCTTCTGATCTTCATGAACTCCGCCCATTGACAGGCCGCGACGATGCTGATGTACATTTCACGCCGCCTGTTGCTGATGATTCCCACGCTGGTGGGGATCACGCTCTTGGTGTTCATGATGATCGCGGCCAGCCCGGGCGGGATCGGCGCGGGGCTGATGGTCTCGGGCGGGCAGCAGATGCAATCGTCGAGCGCGGTGGCGGTGCAGCGGGCCAAGCTCGAGGACCGTTACGGGCTGAACGAGCCCATGCTGGTGCAGTACTTCCGCTGGCTCAAGCGGGTCAGTCCCATCAGGTTCGGTGATCGCGACCAGGTCAGCCCGGCGGGCGATCTGGTGACGCGGCCCAGGCCCATCCCCGAGCCGAGTGTGTGGAAGTGGGTGGCTGAGCGGCTCGCCGAGCCCGAGCCGGAGCTCGCGTCGCGCACGCGGGCCGAGTTTGTCGCGATGGATGCGGATGCGAAGATCGAAGCCTTCAAAAAACTTCAGCGGTCGTACGTCGAGGCGCGGGCCGGGTTCACCACCGATGAAGCGGTGCTGGCCGATGCGGTGAAGCGCTACGTCGAATCGATCGGGCGCACCGACCTGATCGACTCGAACTTCAAGCCGCGTCTCAAACGTATCGAAAGACTGACCCCCGACACGAGCGCGAAGGAGTATGCCGAGGTTGAGAAGCACGCGAAGGCCGCGGTTCGATCGAGGGTGCTGGCGCAGGAGGCGCGGGCGAGGTTGATCGGCGCGATGGATGCCGGGCCGTATGAGGAAGCGGGGTTCGGGATCTCGGGTCTGGTCCACATTGCGTGGCCGGACCTCGGGGTCGCGTTCAGCAGCAACCAACCGGTGCTCACGCTCATCACCCGCCACCTGCCGACGACGATCCTGCTGAACCTGATCGCCTTCCCGATCATCTATCTGATCGCGATTCCGAGCGGGATGCTGGCCGCAGCGCGCAAAGGCTCGATCTGGGATGTCGGGATGGGGTCGCTGTTCATCGGGCTCTACTCGGTGCCGGTGGTGCTGGCCGGAGTGCTGGCCCTGGGGTTCCTCGCGACACCGGATTATCTCAACGCCTTTCCGACGGCAGGCCTCCACGACAAGGGTGCGGCGGACTGGACGTACCTGCCGAGGAACGGGGGCAAGGGGTATCTGGTGGACCTCATCTGGCACATCATTCTGCCGGTGGCGTGCGCGGTGTATGGCGGGTTTGCGATCCTCAGCAAGCAGACGCGGGCCGCGATGCTGGAGAACTACAGCGCGGATTATGTGCGCACGGCCAAGGCCAAGGGTGTGAGCAGCAAGGATGTGATGTTTGTCCACGTTCTGCGGAACAGCCTGCTCCCCCTCATCACGATGTTCGTGACCGTCTTCCCGGCGATGCTCGCCGGCTCGGTGGTGATCGAGAGAATCTTCAGCGTGCAGGGCATGGGCTGGCTCATGATCGAGGCGATCAACCTGCGTGACCGCGAAATGATTCTTGCGAACACGACGATCGTGGCCTGTGTGAACCTGCTGGCCCTTCTGCTGGCTGATATTTTGTATGCGTGCGCAGACCCGAGGATCACGTACAAGTGAGCACAGCACCAGCACCAGTTTCGCCGCAGCGCGCCATGCAAGCCCCGCTCCCCGAGCGGGTGACGGGCGTGCAGCTCATGCAGGGCATCGGTGTGCGCCCGGCGGTTGGCTTCTGGACTGATGCGTGGCGGACGATCGTCAAGCGGCATCCGGCGGTGATTGCAATGTGCTGGATCGGGATTGTCGCGTTCTTCGCGGTCTTCTCGCCGCTGATCGCCAACGGGCACCCGATCTGGCTGAAATCTGTCGGCGGAGCGGGCCGATCCTACTCACCGTTGTGGGAGAACCTGAGTTCGGTGGACCTGGTCTTGCTGGTGTGGGGATTGGTGACGGTTCCGTTTGTGGTACTGGGGCCGACGATCGGGCGTGGGCGGCGGGTCTGGATGATGATCGGCGCGCTGGTGGTGGCGATCGCGGTGCTGGTGATCTCGGGTGTGTTTCAGGGACGGTTGAACAGTGCGGCACAGGACCAGGGACGTGCCGCGGCCTCGGCCGCGGTGAGGGGGCTTGAGCCCGCTGCGAACGCCAGCAAACCCTTTGCGCGACGCGATGGAGCCGGGTACATCGTGGGCTTCGGCGTCGCGGCGGTGGTCTTTGCGGGGATGATGCTTGTACCGCTGGGCAAGGTTCGGCGGCGGGTGATCGTGGTGGGCCTGGCCGCGTGCATCGGTGCGCTCGCGGTGGGGCAGCGGTGGGACCGACCGCTAGAGATCTACAACTATGTGCAGCGTGAGGTGAGCGGGGAGATCGAGGCGACGTACACGCTGGTGCCGTGGTCGCCGCTGCAGCGTGATTCGGCTCTGGATCGGCGCCCGCCGCTCACCAAGTATGGCCCTGCAACGGGTGTGGCTGTCGATAGTGCGCCGTACGAACGGCGATACATCCTCGGCACCGACGCGTTTGGTCAGGATGTGCTGAGCCAGCTTCTGCAATCGTGCCGTCTGGCGATTTCGATCGGGCTTGTGTCTACGGGTGTTGCGTTGGTGATCGGTGTCTTGCTCGGCGCGTTGATGGGGTACTTTGGCGGGTGGGTGGATCTGCTGCTGTATCGTGTGGTCGAAATCTTTATGGCCGTGCCCGTGCTGTTTCTGCTGATTGTTGCGGTGGCCGTGCTGCCCGAGGAACTGCGGAACACATACGTGATCATGGGCATCATCGGGATGTTTACGTGGACGGGCATGGCCCGCTTCACTCGTGCCGAGTTCATGAAGCTGAGGAATCAGGACTTTGTGCAGGCGGCGCAGGCGACGGGGCTGCCGCTCAGGTCGATCCTCTTCCGCCACATGCTGCCGAACGGCATCGCGCCTGTGTTGGTCGATACGAGCTTCGCCATCGCCGCCGCCATCAGTGTCGAGGCCACGCTCTCGTTCCTCGGGCTCGGCCCGGTCGATAGCGCCTCGTGGGGTCGATTGCTGAGCGCGGCCATCAGTTCAGAGGGTGAGTTCAAGTGGTGGCTCGCCGTCTTCCCGGGCCTGGCCATCTTTCTCACCGTGTTGTCGTACAACCTGATCGGCGAGGCGATGCGCGATGCTATCGATCCAAAGCTCAAGAAAGCCCGCGTCTAGTCCCCCCCCTCCCCCCCCTCCCCCCGACCCCGCCCACAACCAAACGCCTCTCTCGTCCGACCCGCACCATGAGCACAGCCACAGCACCAGCGCCGACCGCACCCACACCCGCGACCAGCGAGATTTCAGGGCGCAAGCAGCACAAACAGCTTGATGAAAAGACCCCGCTGCTGCGGGTCGCGGATCTCGCGGTCTCGTTTGACAACGGGAGTGGCCCGCGCATTCAGGCGGTGGATGGGGTGCGGATGACGATCTATCCGCGGCAGACGCTGGCGGTGGTCGGTGAATCGGGGTGTGGAAAGTCGGTGACGGCGATGTCACTCATGCATCTTGTGCCGCGCCCGCCGGGCCGGTGGGATCGTGGTCAGGCCTTCTTTCAAACCGATGAAGGGGCGAAGGATCTTCTGCTGTTCTCCGAACCGCAGATTCGGCGCATTCGCGGCAACGAGATCGCCATGATCTTTCAGGAACCGATGACCTCGCTGAACCCGGTCTACACGATCGGCGATCAGATTATGGAGGCCGTGCTGCTGCATCAGCGTGTTTCTGTGCGCGAAGCCGAGCAGATCGCGATTGAGTCGATGACATCGGTCGGAATTCCTGACCCGGCCAATCGGATCAAGGCCTATCCACATCAGTTCTCGGGCGGCATGCGCCAGCGGGTGATGATCGCGATGGCACTGGCCTGCCAGCCCAAACTGTTGCTGGCCGATGAGCCAACGACCGCGCTGGATGTGACCATCCAGGCTCAGATTCTTGAGTTGCTGCGCGACCTTCAGCGTAAGCGTCAGATGGGCATGATGCTGATCACCCACGATCTCGGTGTGGTGGCGGAGAATGCCGATGTTGTGTGCGTGATGTACGCGGGACGCGTGGTGGAATACGCCAACATCTTCGAGCTTTTCAACAACCCGCTGCACCCATACACCCGCGGGCTGTTTGCCAGCATTCCGAAGATTGGCGAGGTTCGACCGCGACTGGTGACCATTTCCGATGTGATTGATAATCCCGAGGCGTTCAAAATGCTGCCGGGCGCGAGCAATGGCATCCGCCCATGGTGGCCATGGCACGATGCGCCGAAGGATCTCTCACCGAAGGATGGTCCGGCCGGCGACTACTACCTTCAAGAGGTGATGCCCGAGCACTGGGTGGGTGTCTGGCGGACTGAGGCGGTCAAGAGCCACGAGAGCCGCTCGCCGGACTTGAACTACCGGATATCCGATGATCCGACGCGGGCCTGATTGCAAGCGCAGGCTCACACGGGTAGCGCGCTTGCCTGTTGCGGACCGGACGGGCTCACCATTTGACAGGTACACACGTGCGAGTCGTCATTCTGCTAGACCGGTCTTTTGCCAAGCGTGAGCGTGAGATGCTCTCGCGGCTTGAGATCGGGCTCGCCGATGAAGGCATCCGCGTGATTCACGCGGTGCCGATGGCGATCGTTGAGAGCGAGACGTTCGGCCTTTACTCCTCAAAGGCGAGCTACGACGATCGTGGCTTTCCGACGACCAACAGCGCTCGTGTGAAACAGCTTGTTTCATCGATCAGAACGCTGACGGAGTCCGTACCTTCGCCAGAGGTTGATGTTGTTCACAGCCTGGGGACGGCGTGCGAAAGACTGGCGGTGAATCTGGCCGCGGCACTTAATGCTGCACCGCTGTTGGAGATCTGGCAGGCATCATCGATCAGGTCGGTGAGCGAGGCGATGCGGCACTCGCGTGTGCCGGTCTCGCTGGCGTTTTCCGATCCTGACCTGCGAACAGTGATGAAGAAACTGAATCAATCGATTGTTGGAGCCGATACGCCATGGGGTGTACACCCGAGGCCTCGCGATGAAACCCAGCCAGTTGATGGCAACAGTGCGCCTTCGGTGGCCTTGCTGGCGGATGGCACGCACCCTGCGATTCTTAACACCGCGCTGGCCGGTCTTGCCGAGGCGACCGCGGACTTTCCTGAACTGCTGATCTTTGTTGATACCGAGCGGGCAGGGTCGGCACGATTGTGGAAACAGGCAAGGGCGCACGGGTTGCTCGAGCGGCTTTCGATAGTTCCCGGCATCGAGGCTCGACGAGAACCGACCTTGCGGCTCGATGCGCTGCTCGTGCCTGAACCTTCGGGACGCTTGAGGTCGCTCGTGCTTGATGCCATGGCACGAGGTATTCCCGTTGTCGCCACAAGAGACCCCGCGCTGGGAGTTCTCAGCGACCCGCAGCGAGTTCGGTTGGTCGCTCCGGGCCCGGCTTCGCACTGGGCCGCGGCCGTACGCGATATGCTGCACAATGGTCCGGCAAGACGATCGGTGACCGATGCCGCGCAAACCTATGTTCGCACGCAGAGATCGGCCAGTGGCCATGTGGCGGCCGTATTGAAGGCCTACGAAGGTGCAAATCGCACGCGGCATCTGCCCGCGAAGGTTTGAGTCGTGCATCCGCAGCGGATCTGCGGAGCATAAAGTTACTCGATGTCACGGCTGCCCTTCGATCCGAAAAAGATGAACACGCGTGCTGTGCCGCGTATTGATGCGCCGAGCCTGCTCGGGGCAGTCGGCGATCGTGATGCTGCGCCGGTGTCGGTCTCGCAGCTCGCCACCATGGTTGAGCGATCGCTGCGCGACCATCTTCCCCCGACCGTGCGTGTGCTCGGAGAGATCGGGCAGTTCCGCGAACGCTCGCACTGGTACTTTGATCTGAAGGATGAGGGCGCGGTGATCTCGTGTGTCATGTTCGCGGGCGCGGCCCGCAAGGTCGGGTTTGTGCCGCGGATTGGCCAGCAAGTTGTGCTGAGTGGTCGCGTTGAGTTCTATGGCAAGCAGGGGCGCACGCAGTTCATGGCCGACAAGCTGCTGCCAATCGGTGAGGGCGCGCTCGACGCCGCCTTCCGCAACCTCTGCGATGAGCTGCGCGGGCTCGGGTGGTTCGATGAGTCGAGGAAGCGTGCGCTCCCGCTCTTTCCGCGCCGAGTAGGGGTGATCACCAGCAGAACAGGGGCCGCGCTCCAGGATGTGCTCGATACCGCGCGGCGCAGGTGTCCGGCAATTCCTATCGCGCTGATCGATGCGCGAGTTCAGGGCGATGGCGCGGCCGAGCAGCTGGCCATCGCTCTGCACCGGCTTGCACATCTGCACGATGCGCTCGGTGTTGATGTTGTGCTCATCACCCGTGGCGGTGGTTCGATGGAAGATCTCTGGTGCTTCAACGACCGCTCGCTTGCGCAGGCGATTCTCAACTCGCCGATCCCCGTCGTCGCGGCCATCGGCCACGAGACCGACACCACCATCGCCGAGCTGGTTGCTGATCTGCGCGGGGCGACTCCCACGCAGGCGGCCATGCGGATCTTCCCCGATGCCGATGATCTCCGCCGCCAGCTCGCGTCGATGTCCTCCCGCATCGGTGCGCACGCGTCGCGGCGGGTGAGGGTTGATCGTGAGCGGCTGCGTGGGCTTGCTAGCCATCCTTTTTTGTCTGACCCCGAGACCATGATCGTTGATAGGCGCGATGATCTTGCGGATGATGGGCGTCGATTGGTTGCGGCGGCCCGGTCGAGAGTTCGTGATGGCCGCGCGAGGCTCGATCGAATCGCGGCCCGGCTTGAGCGGCACAGGCCGGGGGTGGAATATGCCCGACGCGAGGCCGCGCTTCTGAACGCCCGATCTTCGCTTAACTTGACGATGGCTGTCCGCCTTCGGAGCGTGGACCTGCGGTCACCCTGCCGACGATTGCGGGGTGCGATCTCTCGTCTGATCGATCGCCGACAGGTCGCGCTCGAGTCGCTGGCACGCGGGCTTGATCTTGTCGGGCCGCACAGCGTGCTCAGTCGCGGGTTCTCGATGACCCTGCACACCGATGGTCGGGTGGTGCGGTCTGCGGGTGAAGTCATGCCCGGCCAGACCGTGCAGACACGCCTTGCGGATGGTGGGTTTGCCTCGGTTGTGCAAGGAGTTGCCGGAGAAGTTCCGTCGATCGGACCCGCCCCGGCTGTTTCCGCGCGGAAGTCGGCGGCCAGAAGAACCGCCAAGTCCAAATCGCCACCCCCCGACCAGTTGGACCTCTTCGCTCCGGGGCGGTAAGGTTGCCCGTGAGCAAGCAATCCGGACGATCATCCTCCGACCCGACGGCCAACGTACCAAGCGACCTCGCCACCGTGACCTTCGAGCAGGCCCTGACCGAGATCGAATCGATCATTGATCGGATCGAGACCGGCGAGGTGGGGCTGGAGGAATCGCTGAAAGAGTACGAGCGGGGTGTTTTGCTGGTGAACCATTGCCGCGTCAAGCTCGATCGGTCGCAGCAGCAGGTGGAAGATCTCACCCGTCGGCTCGAACAGGCCGATGATACAGCGCCCGCTCCACCCGATGCCCGCGAACCGGAATAAGCACGCATGACGAAGGAAGATTTCTATCTGCTGCTGGCGACCGGTAGCTGGGTGTGGCTGCTGTTTGTGTTCGCGTTCGGCGCGTGTGTCGGGTCGCTCACCAATGTGCTCGTCTATCGGTTGCCGCTCGGCCTCAGCGTGGTCTCACCACCCTCGCGCTGCCCGATGTGCCAGACCAAGCTGACCTGGCGCGAAAACTTCCCGATCTTCGGTTGGCTCAGGCTGGGCGGGCGATGCCGTTTCTGCAAGTCGCCGATCTCGCCCGAGTATCCGCTGGTCGAGGCGTTAGTCGGTCTGCTCTTTGTGGTTTTCTTTGTGCTCTGGTACACGCTGCCTGATAGGGCCGTCATCCTGGGTGTCGATTGGGCCAGCATCCGCCCCGAGTGGGCCCAGTGGGATGCCACCCTTGATCGTTGGCCGCGCGAGACGTGGCCCATGTTCATCGTGCTGCTCGTGCTCGTTGCCTCGCTCGTGGCGATGTCGCTGGTTGACCTCAAAACCTATACCATCCCGTTGCAGATTCCCTGGTTCGCCACCGTGGTGGCCCTGCTCTTCCACGTAGGCTACGCGGCCTATCTGAGCATCCGTGGCTATTCGATCATGCCGGGCAACCCGTTCGCGTGGTCGTTACCAACGCCCGTTCGATCAGGCGACGGGTGGTGGTTGGTGGGTGCGAGCATCGGGGGCGTCCTCGGGTTGGTGCTGGCGAATATCGCCCTGCACTACGGCTGGATCCGCCGCTCATTCGCGGATTATCCCGAGTGGGAGGCGAAGCACGCCGCCGCGTCTGCCCGGTCTGAGGCAACAACACAAACCTCGCATTCCGAGAGCATCGAAACAGCCCCGGTTGCCTACGAATGGCCGGAGTGGATACCCAGGTTTGGCCGCTTTGTGCTGGTCACGTTCGCGGTCCTTCTGGGTTTCGCCGCGATCGGCTACTACCTTGGCCAGTTGCAAGGAGCACCGCGCTGGGCTGGCTTGCTTGCGGGGGTCTTGGTCGGTCCGCTGGTCGGCGCGATTTCGATACGCGGCTTCGCCAGCCCGACGGAAACTGCCGAAGGCGGGGCCTCACCGGCTGAAGACTGGATTCTCTATCCCCATGCCCGGAGAGAGATGTTCAAGGAACTCGTCTTTCTAACCCCGTGCATCGGGCTGGCATGGCTTGGTGGAACGGTCGCCATGAGCCAGGTGCCATCGGCATCGGTGATCCCGCTCTGGCTGCTGGTGCTGACGGGTGTTTTGATGGGGTACCTGATCGGTGGGGGGGTGGTCTGGGCGGCCCGCATCTTCGGTTCGCTTGCCTTTGGCAAAGAGGCAATGGGTCTGGGCGATGTTCACATGATGGCCGCGGTTGGCGCGTGTGTTGGGTGGATCGATGCGACTTTGGCCTTTCCGCTGGCCGCGCTGGTGGGGCTTTATTGGGTGGTCGTTCATGTGCTCGCAACGCGGCAGATGCCCAAGGCCATGCAGTTTGGCCCATACCTCGCCATGGCGACGCTGCTGGTGATTCTGGCCAAGCCCTTGGTCGAGGAGGGTTTGACGCGACTGGTCGCGATTCCACCCGGAGAGCCGCGGATCAATATCCCCTGAAAGCCGGCCGATAGGCAACCCGAAGCCAATCCGAAGAATAAACCCTGAATTCGTACAGAGTTTGGTGGGAAATTGACACTCGTGCCGATGAGTCTACGGTTGTCACTCTGACTCGCGCGACGGAGCGCGCGCAGGCTACTTCAGTAGCTTCAGACAGTGGAAATACCAAACGGAGGTTTTGGCGATGATCGTCAGCAGCGTAATTCAATCGTCGGTGTTTGCGAAAGTGGCCGGAGTCTGCGTGCTCGGTCTGGGCCTTTCACTTGGTGGTTGCAACAAGCAGCTCAAAGATGACAACGCCGCCCTCATGACGCAGAACTCGGCCCTGATTGCTGAGAACAACCAGCTCAAGATCAATCAGGATGCCATGAGCGGGCGCATTCAGAACCTTGAGACCGCCAGCACGGCCAGCACAGCTCAGTCTCAGCCTATGACCGACACGTACACCGGCGGGGGTAGTGGTTCGCAGCGGCCGGCCGCGCGTCAGCGCAACGAGACCATCGTCATCGCTGGTGATGTGCTCTTCGATCCGGGTCAGGCGACGATCAAGAGCACGGCCAGGAAGGAGCTCGACTCGGTTGCATCCAACCTCAAGTCTCGCCACTCGGGTCAGGAGATCCGCGTCGAGGGCTACACCGACAGCGACCCGATCAAGAAGAGCAAGTGGGGGAGCAACGAGGCCCTGAGCGAGGCCCGTGCCGAATCTGTCCGCAAGTACCTCATCACCAAGGGCATCTCCAGCAGCCGCGTCAGCGCGGTCGGGATGGGCGCGGCCAAGCCCAAGAGCAACAAGAAAGAGTCTCGCCGGGTCGAGATCGTCGTTGTTGACGGGTGAGTTGGTCGGAAGTTTGGTGGAAGTTCTCGCCAGACGGCACACTCTCGGACAAGCCGAGCCACCTCCAGACGGATATAGTTCGACGTATACGCGGGGCCGACCGGCAAGGTCGGCCCAACGTTTCTCCGGTTTCAGGATGACCGCATCCCAACCGGAGTTGATATTCCGGGCGATTGGCGCAGTTGGCTAGCGCGCATCCATGACACGGATGAGGTCACAGGTTCGAGCCCTGTATCGCCCACTTTCCCACTTTCCACCGGGTCACACCCGACGCCACGCCCCACCAAAACCGCAGGGATTTTCGGGCCTTGCTCCCGGGCTTGCTCGTCCGTGGGAACGCACCGTTGCGCTGTGTTTCAGGATTTGTTGCCGCCTCACTGATTCACGCCGCACGGAGAATCACAACGGGGTGGTTCGTGGCTTGACCAATCCAGCTTGGTTGGCAATGCTCCGCGGCGTTCCAATCGGCAGGTCGCGCTTGGGGTGGGGAACCGTCACCGAGCCGGGACGCATCGGGTGACGGTGCCGGTGATGGCTTCCCGTCGTCTGGGCCAGCGTGCATCCAACGGCTTCCAGTCGTCGGATCACGTCCCGGCTGCTCATGGCTTAGTATTTCGTACGGTATGCATTGCGTCAGAATCCCTTCCAGTTCATACC
>JBBSBC010000090.1:0-13384 GCA_038251595.1 Phycisphaerales bacterium
CGCCACTGAAACGTCAGCGGCGCGGTGCCGGTGGCCGCGCTTGTGAAGGTCACCGATCCGCCAATGCAGACCGACTGTGAGACCGGCTGTGTCGTGATGATCGGATAGGTGTTGACCACGAGCAGTGCGCCGTTGGTGGTGATGCTGCCGCAAACATTGGTTACAACACAGACATACGTGCCCGCGTTGGTCGTATTGGCGGGATTGATGGTGTAGTTGGGACCCGCCCCGCCGAGCAGATTCACACCGTTCTTGCGCCACTGATAGGTAAACGGCGCAGTACCACTTACGGAGACACCGAAGCTGAGCGGCTCGCCCTCGCACACCGTGACGGGCACGGGCTGCGTGCTGATGCTCACACCTGTTCGCACCGTCAGCGCCACCGCGACACTTGTATCGCTCCCGCAATCGTTGGTGACCACGCAGTCATAGCTGCCGGCATCACCGGCGACAACCGAGGCGATGTTCAGTGTGGGCGCTATCTGCCCGCCGATGTTGACGGCGTTCTTCCGCCATTGATACGTAACCGGCGAAGAGCCGGTCGCCGTAACGCTGAACGATGCCGGAGTGCCGATGCATGGGGTTTGTGTGGTCGGATCACCGGTCACCGTCGCGACCGTTCGCACCGACAGACTGGCCGAGGCGCTCGTGGCGTTGCCGCATGAGTTGGTGACGATGCAATCATAGTTGGCCGCATCGCCCGCCACGACGGATGAGAGGGTGAACGTGCCGGAGGTTGCTCCTCCGATGTTCACACCAGCCTTGCGCCATTGAAACGTGTGCGGCGTGCTTCCCGAGGGCACAACAGTGAACGATGCAGCGGCACCCGGGCACGCCGATTGGTTGGTCGGCGAAGTTCCGACGCCCGCAGCCACGCACACGCCGCTGTTCACGGTGAAGAGGCTGGTGCCCACACCGGTTCCATCGGCATTGCTGACCGTGACGTTGCGTGTGCTGATCGCCGCGCCGCCCGAAATGACAAATGAAAGCCCGGTGACCTGCGTGCCAAGGATGTTGGGCACGGGTGTGCCCGTGACCGTCACACCTGTGCCCGAGACCGTGACTTGCGATGAGGCCGTGATATTCTTCAGGTTGTTGCCGTTGATCGTGACCGCAACGGTCTGACCCTGGTTGGCATTGTTCGGCGTCACCGATGCGACAGAAGTTGTCGCGCCAAAGACCACAACGTTGATGGTGTCGGTCGAGGTCAGACCATTCTCGTCGGTGATGCGCAGCGTGGCGGGATAGGTGCCGTTTGAGGTATAGGTTCGACTGGGATTGGCGTTGTTGGCAACCTCGAAGGTTCCATCACCATCCAGATCCCATGCGTAGGTGGTGATGTTGTTGGTACCTCCGCCCGCATTGGTATCGTTGGTGTACGAGTTCAGGCTGCCCATGAAGAACGCGTTTGTGTTGGCCTGAACGCGCTTGCTCAACCCGGCGATAGCCGTTGGCGGGGCCTTGGCAGCACCCAGCCGAATCAAAAGGTTGTAGAGCTGAACGATCTGATTCTCGCTCGGGTTTGTGCCGACATCAAAGACCCGTACCCAGTACGTTCCCGCCGCGAGTGTGCCCGCGCTGATCGATTCGGTCACACCCGCGGCTCCACCTGAAGCGGTCTGGAGCACCGTAACGCCGTTTGCGCCGTTGCGCAGCTCAACATTCAAGTTGCCGGCCAATGTCGCATTGACCGATGCTGTGGTGCCATTGCACCCATTGCTCTGCTGGCCTTGCGTGCTTGTCCCGCCGATCGGTACCACCGAGATCGTCACCGCCTGGGCCGTGCCCAGCGTAAATCTGAACCAGTCCTCATCGGTATTGTTGACACCACCCGCTCCGTTGGTCGAAAGTCCCTGCTCAACCACCGACCTCACCGAGGGTGTGGTCAACGTGCCAAAGTCACGCGCGGTCGCACCCGAGTTGTTGCCCACGAAGCGGTCGCCATAGTTGCGGGCAATCCCGCGACGCTCATCCATCTGCGTCATCTCAAAGTTTGTGTTGATGAACGGTTCCATGAGCTTGGTGTTGTCGCACGGGATCGGGTGGATGTACCCAAGACCGTGCCCATGCTCGTGCGCAACCACGTTCCTGAAATATCGGTAGTTGTCGGTTGCGCTTGCAAACGCTCCCTGACCCGCGGGGAAATAGTCGGAGTTCAGCGTCATGTCCGACGAGCCGGGAAAGATGTTGTAAGCCAGTGTGCCGCCGGTTCCCTGGGCATTCGAGCCGATCCGCACATCGCCGCGCACGGTAGTGTGTGCCGAGTTCAAGCTGAAAGCGGTGTTGTCGTCGCCCACTTCCGAATAGACCAATCCGCCGTACCGACGCCAGGATGCGAGTGACTGACGAATAAACTCCCGCCCACGATCAAGATTGCCTGCGCCAAAAAGCGTCGTCAGTCGCGCATTGAGGTCGTTGGCGGCCGATGGCCCATTGACTCCATCGCCCCAGAGCGTCCCATCCGCCGGAAAGGAATACGAAAGGATCGCCTGAGAAGCTCGCCCCGAACTGCCAAGCGTTCCAACACCTGTCCATACACTTCCAGCGGTGAAATACCGATCACCGAATCCGTTCACCAGCGGCGGCGGAAGTGCCTGATACCGCGTCATGATCTCTTCAAACTCTTCCGGTGTCGGGTTGGCGACAAAGCACGCCGACGAAACCGGCTGTCCGTTCTCATCAAAGATCGTTCCGCGTGAACCGATCTGCGCACGCATCATCTGTCGCTGCGCAGCCGAAACTGCGCGCGGCTGGGGCTTGGAATCCTGACCCGTCGCCACCGTCTCACCCGTCTTGGGCTGTTCAACAGTCGCCGCCGAGGCGTTGCCGACGATCGCGGCCACCACCAACGATACAACCGCCGCGCACATGTGCTTGGCGCGCCCGTCGGTCAGTCTTGTCTTTGTCATGAGCTGGCAATCCCTCTGTTCGAGCGTGCATGAGTTGCGGCGCAGCACGCCGCAATCGGTTCATCGCCAAACTTGCACAGCCTCACCGAGCGAGCCACCGGGCAAGCTGACCTTGGCCTGAACCTCCGAAACCTGTGAACTACACGAATATCCACCGGACAGAAGCGTCCGGGGATGTAATCTAACCTCTATTCGTACCAATGACCACCTGCGGTTCGCACCCAAACTGGACGATCTTCACCAGACAATATCAAATACCGAACAAATTGCATCTTGCCAAGCTCACACCGCCCGCCCATCACCCACCTATTCTTCCTCCCCTATGGGCAAGACCCGCGAAATCAAGAAGCGCATCAAAGCCGTCGGCAACATCCGTCGCATCACCAACACGATGCGCATGATCGCCACCAGCAAGTTCGCCCGTGCTCAGCAGAAGGCGACCGCGACCAAGCCCTACACCGAGGGCGTGTTCGAGCTGGTCCGCAACATCGCCGCCACCTCGGGTGGCGGGGGTGAGATCACCCATCCGCTGATTGCTGGTGTTCCCGGTGCGGCCAACGCCCGTGAACTCACACTGGTGGTGACCTCCGACCGCGGGCTGTGCGGGCCATATAACGGCTCCATTCTTCGCGCTGCAATGGTCCATCTGCGTGGCAACGCCAGCGCCAAGAACGGCATCATCGAACTCGTCGGTCGCAAAGGCGCGGCCTTCCTCAAGTTCAACAACGTCGCCGTGAGCGAGCTGCACGCCCTTGGTGACAAGCCCGAGTTTGCCACGATCGAGAAGATCGCCCAGAGCTACATGGATCGCTTCGCCTCGGGCCAGATCAGCAAGGTCAATGTCATCTACATGCGCTACATCTCGGCTGGCCGGCAGCGGCCCGAGGTCATGCAGCTTCTCCCTCTCAAGCCTCCGACCGATACCGCCCAGTCCACCAAGGCCAAATCGGTTGATTACGAGTTCAGCCCCAAGGCCGAGATCCTTCTCAGCGCCCTGCTGCCCGCGGCGGTCAAGGCCACGCTCTATCAAGCCTTCAACGACGCCATCGTCAGCGAGCACATTGCACGAATGATCGCCATGAAGAGCGCGACCGACAACGCCGGCAAAATGGGCAAGGCCCTTACCCGCCAATACAACCGCGCTCGTCAGGCCCAGATCACCACCGAGCTTACCGAGATCATCTCCGGCGCGGCCGCGCTCGAATAGGCGGCCGTCTCTGATGGTTCTTGGTTCTTCCGGCTCGGAGGTCATCGGCACATTCGCGCGCCGATCTCCGCCTGTCTGCTCACAGATCTCAATCATCGCTCGGGCAAGAGCTCACTCCCGGAGTGTCCCGCGCTTTCACAAACCACCACGCGGATCATCCGCTCGCTGGTTGCGTTCCGCCTCAGCGTCACATTGACTGCGGCCGCCGTAAGCCCTCTGTAAAATGCCTGCCCATCCGCGAGCTCGTCCGGCGAGACACCAAGCGTTGACGAACGCGCCAGAATTCCCGACCAGTAACGCGGCTCACGCTCATACGCCGTGACCGTGCGGGCCAGTTCATCACCCGCAGCATCGACCTCCTGCTCGGTAAATCCTGCCGACGCGGCCTGTTCAACCGCCGCGCCCATGACCTTTATCACACGCTCAATGGTCGGCTTATCGGCGCGAGCACTCACCGCTACCGCGCCGAATCCCGGGTACACCGTCGCTGGCACGGCCGACGCATTGACACTCCCAACAATCAGGCCCTCTTCCATCAACGCCGCCGATACCCGTTGGTCAAGCAATCGCGCGACCACGCGAAGTGTCCGCAGTTCCGCCGGATTCGCGGCATCACTCCCGACAAAACCCACCACGGCCAGCTCGGTTCCAGTTCCCCCATCGCCAACACGCGCCGAGCCTGAATCGGCCCGATCAACCTCAACCCTGCGTTCGATGGGCTGCTTTGGCGGCGGAAGTTTGCGCGATTCGGCCAGTGAACCCGCACCAATCCGCGCCCTCTGCGGCATCTGACCCAAGTACCCGGCCATCAGACGCATCGCCTCGTCCAGCGGAATATCCCCGACCACCGCCGCCTCGACGGACGCCGCCTCCAGATGCCAATCCAACCACTTCTGCACCGACTCGACCGACAGCCCGCGCACATGCTCGGCCCTCGGCGGCGATGTTCGAGGTTCAATGTCCGCTGTCGGAAACAGGGCCGCCGCCAGCGCACGCGCCACAAGCCCGGCCTCGGTCCTGGCCCGTCGCACGGCCAGTCGCTCGCAATCAGCCGCCGCCGACTCGATCGCTCGTGCCTTCACATCCGGGCGCTTTAACAACTCCGTGGCGATACGCATCCCAACTTCGATATCCTCGCGCGATGCCCGCACGCGCAGTTGCAAAGCATCCGGCGTGCTCGCACCGTCTATGTGAATGTCCCGATCTTCAAGCAGCTTCCTGATCTGCAACTGGTCCGCTCCGCGGAGCTGCACATCGTCCCACGCGCGCGCCGCCGCGAGCGAAATGCCCCGACTCTCCGCCCCTTCAAGCAACTCGCCGCCGATCAGATTGATCGTCACCACCACCTGCCCGGCAGGCTGGTCCATCGCCATGTGGTGGATGCGCACACCGTTGGCCAGCCACGCCGAGACGGTCGGGCTCCGTCGATGTCCCTCCATCTCCACCACTCGGGTCGCCCAATCTGGCGCGCACGTCGCCAGCCTTGTCGGGTTGGTCGGTCCCGCGGCCGATGCACCGGCCAACGGCCCGAAAACCGCGAGCGTGACCACCAACGCGCCAGCGCGGCGGCTACCCCTCGGCCGATGCTTCACACTCTCGGCTTGCACTGAACAAATATGGCCCGCGACTGGTTTCACCATCTGTTTGTATATCGGTAACCCACCTCGGTTGCAGCACGTCGTTCTCGGTTCCCTTACGGGCCGAGGATTTCGCACGTCCTATAGCAAGTCTTGCCACGCTCAAACTTGTCCGCCAGAATCCCCGTGATCGCCTCGTGAATCCTTTCACGAACCTTCTCGTAGTTGATTTCCGACATCCGCACCTGCCCGCGCTGCCCGGTTGCACACACCCAATACTCCGCCACACCATCCACTTCAGACTCAAACATCTCGCGCACCGCCATGGAATAGATCCCCATCTGCAGGTCATCTTTCCCCGGCTCGGTGATACTCTTCTTCGCGTTCCCGGTCTTGTAGTCCACGATCCGATACCCCGCCCTCCCATCCTCAAGCGTGATCTGGTCTATGCGATCAACTTTCGCCTCCATCACGTGCTCAACTCCGTTGGCATCGCGATAAGGGAAGCGAATCGATCTCTCGATCTCCAGCACCTGCGCTGCCGGGTCGTACAACTTCACAAACACTACGCGAACCTGATGAAGCAGTTGATCAAGATCCTCGGGCCGAACCGTTCCGGCTTCTCCGACCAACCCCATGTATTCGCTCCGCGCGATCGCTTCGAGCATGGCAAGCGAGGGCACGCCCCCTTCACCTTCACCCTCCGCATCGCGCTCTCGCACGGTTCGATAGAACTTCTCCATCGCCCTGTGCAGCGCCGTGCCGTGAAGCTGCTCACGGCGACTCTCACCCTCAAACTTCAGCACGTGCTTCACGTACCAGCACCGTGGACAACTGAGGTAGTCATTGATAATGGTGTAGGAAAGTCTCAGCGGAGCCTTCAGCTTCGCACGCAATCCTTCTTCCTCCTTTGCGCGTTTGCCATCCGCCGCCGTGCCCGCCGTCTTGCCCGCCGCCTCGGCCAGTCGGCGCAGCATCGGATCCTCCATATCCACTGTTTCCGGCACGGTTGTGCCCGCTTCAATGGCCGCCACCACGCTCATCCGCTGGGCCGCCAAACGCAGATCCTGAAACGCACGATCAAGCTCCGAATCATTCACGCCCGGCACATCAACCCGTGTGAGCGCACCAGCGGCCGCAAGCCTGATCTCACGCCGCGCCTGGCCGATCGCTTCGCGCCGAATCACATCGCTCGTGCGCACCATCACCCGTCCGACCCGAAGCTCCGGCTCGATCCTGCGGAGCGGATCGACCTCCGGTTCCGCATCCGTGCCGCTCGTCGCCCGCGAGGCTTCAAGCAGCACATCCTGCCCATTCAGTTCCGTGACCACACCCTTCATCTTGGGGTTCAGCACCACCTCTTCAAAGAAGTTGGTCGTCCTGCTCGGTTTCTTGTTCCGCTTGGCCAGCACCACAAGCCTGCTCTCCGCGCGTGTGCATGCCACATAAAACAACCGCCGCTCTTCCGCCATCTGACGTTCTCTCCCCTTCAACCCGCCGCCCGAACGATCCATCAGTTCATCGGGCACATCGGCCTCAACGCGCTCCTTCACCCCGCCATACCCAGAATGCAGCGGCCCAGCTCGGGGCACAAACACCGTGTCAAACTCCAACCCCTTGGAGCTGTGCGCCGTCACCAGGCGCACAGCATCACTTGTCTGATCATCGCCCTGATCCTGTGTCTCATCAATGCCCGATTCCGCGCTCTTCTGTTCGAGTTTCTGTTCGCCTTCACTCAGGTCATCGAAATACTCCAGAAACTCCTTCAGCCCGGATGGCGGCGGAAGTCGATGCTGACGCTCGTGGGCAAACCGCAGCAGTGTGACAACATTGGCCACCCGCGCCGCACGCCGATTCTGATCGATCAGGTCGGCATGAATCACACCCGTCTCTCGCACGATCCGCAGCAACACGCCCGATGCCCCCTCCTCGGCCGCGGCACGCGTGAACTCTTCATGCATGCGCAGAAACCGGCGCACCGCGCTCTCGGCATCACCCAGCGGCGCTTCGCCGATCCCGCCCGCTTCCCCATGCCGTCGCGCCAACCACTGCGGAAACGTCCCGGGATCATCCGTGCTTCCTTCAAGCCCGCCCGAATCCGAGTGTTCCCATCGCGAAGTCGCCGAACGATACTGGCGTAACCAACCAACAATCAACGACATCTCAACACTCATCGGCGGGCTTGACAGCAACCGACACGCATTCCACGACTCACGCGGCGAGACGATCAGTCTTGCCCACGCCATAATCATCTGCACACCTTCATCGTCGATGGCCGCTCCGGCTTTCTGCCTGATCGATGGAATCCCCTCCAGCAACAGCGCCTCGCCAATCCGCGCCAGATCACTGTGCGATTTCGCGACCACCGCGTATCGTCGCCACCCCGCCTCATCACCACCCTGTGTTCGACGCACCGCCCGGTCCCTGCTCACCATCGCCGCGATCACCTCGCCATCATCCTTGTCATCAAGCAGGTTCACGCACTCCAACACGCCCGGCGGCTCCGCCGCCTTTGACCGCGGAAACTCGATCGTCTTCGCCGGCTCAAACCGTTCCGTCGCGCCGTCGATAATCGCGTTGCTCACCGCGATGATCCGCGGGCGACTGCGATAGTTTTCTGTCAGCGCGATACGCTGGCACCCCTGCCAGATGCGCTCAAACCGCCAGAATGCTCGGTCGTCGGCCCCGCGAAAGGCGTAGATCGCCTGATCGTCGTCGCCCACCACCACCAGTTCCTGCCCCGATGGTCGTCGCTCACTCCGACAGCTTTCCGGCGGAGCAATCAATCGCAGCATCTCCACCTGCGCCTCATTGACATCCTGAAACTCGTCAAAAATCACATGGCGAAAGTCATCGCGAACAATCGAGGCCACACTGGGGCGCGAGCCGAGCAGCTCGATGGGCAACGTAAGCAAGTCGCCATACGTGATCCACCCGCGCTTCCGCCGCGCTTCGACATACAGACGATAAAGTCTGGCGATCGCCTCGAACCGCGCCTGCCTTGCAACCGCGGCCTCAAGGGCCGGCTCGTCCAGCCGTGTGCCCGAAAGATCCATCCCCGCTTCACACGCCGTCCCCCACTTTACCGTCATCCGATCCGTCATCGTCGGTGAAAGCGCGTGATTCTCGAAGTACTCAAAGTACAGATTCGCTGTTTCGATAATCGCATCCACACCCGCCGCGCGTTCGGTCCCGAACAGATCATGCCCCAGGATCAACGACCTCATCAACCGCCGCGATTGCGCCGAATCGATCAGCCCCGATCGCCTCACCCGCCCGCCATACCCAGCCCCACCGTTCGCCGATCCATCCATCCCCCCCACCGGCGGAACATCGATCGAGTCACCAAACCGCTGCAACAGCCAATACCCGAGCCCGTGCAGCGTTCGCGCATGAACCCGCTCCGCCTTGACCGGTCCGATGAGGTGCGCCAGTCGCTCTCGAAGCTCTCGCGCCGCCTTGATCGTGAACGTCGAGATCAGAATCTTTTCCGGCTCAACCCCGCGCTCCGCGATCAGGTGGGCCACGCGATGCACAATCACCCGCGTCTTGCCCGTGCCCGGACCCGCCAGCACGATCAGCGGCCCGCCCGCGTGCGCGGCCGCCTCGAGCTGCGCTTCGTTCAGACCGGCCAGACAATCATCCACGGATTCGCAAGTATGGTCGGACATTGCTCCAGTGTACCGATCCCCTTCACCGACCGTAAAACCCCGCCGACCGTCCGCTCATCGATCTGACCATCCCAACTTCCCCACCACACGCTACCCTCTGCCCATCATGCCCCCTTCCGCACCGCCCACTCCCGTTGTCGGCATCATCATGGGGTCAACCTCCGACTGGGAGACTCTCCAGCACGCCGCCGCCACGCTCGCCGAGCTTGCTGTTCCCCACGAAGTCCGCATCGTTTCCGCCCACCGTACTCCCGACCTGCTCTTTGAGTACGCATCATCCGCCCTCCCTCGCGGCCTGAAGGTCATCATCGCCGGCGCGGGCGGCGCGGCCCACCTGCCCGGAATGTGCGCCAGCAAAACCTCCCTCCCCGTGCTCGGCGTGCCCGTCGAGAGCAAAGCCTTGCACGGCATCGATTCGCTCCTAAGCATCGTCCAGATGCCCGCAGGCATTCCCGTCGCAACGCTCGCCATCGGTCGCGCAGGGGCCATCAACGCCGCGCTTCTCGCCTCCGCCATCCTCGCACTTTCCGATCCCGCGCTCCTGTCCCGCCTCGAACTCTACCGCGCAGCCCAGACTCAGCGTGTTCTCTCTCGCCCCGACCCCCGCCAACCGCCAACCCACGCCTGACCCTCCTTCACCGATGTACGAATGTCCGATCATCGGGGTCCTCGGCGGCGGCCAACTCGGCCGCATGCTTGCCCTTGCCGGCCTTCCGCTCGGCCTTCAGTTTCGATTCCTTGAGCCAACCGCCGACTGCCCCGCCGCGGATGTCGGCCAGATTATCGTCGCCGAGTACACCGATCGCGATGCGCTCGCCCGCTTTGCGCAGGGCCTCACGCTCGTCACTTACGAGTTCGAGAACATTCCCGCCGAAACACTCCGCTGGCTTCACGAGACCACCCGCGCCCACACACTCCCGATCTTTCCTTCGGCAGATATTCTCGCCATCGCGCAAGACCGCCTCCTCGAAAAGCAACTCTTCCGTCTTCGCGGCATCGGAACACCCGATTTCGCATCCGTCACCAACCTTGAAGAGCTCGCATCCGCCGCGGCCACGCTCGGTCTGCCGGCAGTCCTCAAAACACGACGCATGGGTTACGATGGCAAGGGTCAGGCCATCATCCGCGTCGAGTCCGACATCGCCGCGGCCTGGCAGACTGTTTCCGCAGCCGCGCCGGGCGATCGACCCGAGCTGATCCTTGAATCGTTCGTCCAGTTCACACGCGAACTCTCCATCATCTCCTCTCGCTCGACAACCGGTGAGTTGCACTTTTACCCGCTCACCCAGAACACCCATCGCGAAGGTGTGCTTCGCGAATCCATCGCGCCCGCGCCAGCGCTCACGACCGAGCTTCAACAACGCGCCGAGTCCATCGCCCGCGGCCTGCTCGAACACACCCGCTATGTCGGTGTGCTCGCGATCGAGCTGTTCGAGCTTGCCGATGGCATACTCCTCGCCAACGAGATGGCCCCCCGCGTCCACAACTCCGGCCATTGGACACAGAACGGCGCCGAGGTTTCGCAGTTTGAACTCCACATTCGCGCCATCATGGGGTGGCCGCTCGTGCCGCAACAGCATTCCGATAAACCTTACACGCTCGTCAAGTCCGCAATGCTCAACCTGCTGCGCACCATCCCCGCACACGC
The DNA here is from genome assembly GCA_038251595.1 of Phycisphaerales bacterium. Classification (GTDB taxonomy): domain Bacteria; phylum Planctomycetota; class Phycisphaerae; order Phycisphaerales; family UBA1924; genus JADLCX01. Next base: position 11,013 of record JBBSBC010000090.1, read on the forward strand.
GCAGGTGCTCGCGATTCCCGGCGCACACCTGCACCTCTACAACAAAGAACCACGCGCTGGTCAGCTCCGCAAAGTCGGTCACATCAACATCACCGCCCCCGATGATGCCGCGCTCGCACACCGGCTCGATCTCGCACGCACGCAGCTCAAGCATTACCTCTAGTGCCGACCGCTTCAGGCAACCGGCTTTTTGCTCAGCATGACTTTGTCAACGCGCGCCTTGTCCATGTCGAGCACTTCAAACTCATACCCCTGCCACTCAAAGCGATCACCCGCCGCGGGTATTCGACCCAGAAAGGTCATCACCATCCCCCCGAGCGTCTCATACCCCGCCATCTCCTCCTTCGGCAGCTTCTCGACACCCACAAGTTCCTTCAAATCCCCCACGCTCAGCATCCCATCGAGCAAGTAGCTCCCATCCGGCCGTCTCACCACCCACGGTTCATCCACATCCCCCTGCCGCCGAACCTCGCCTACCAGTGCTTCCAGCACATCGTACAGCGTGACCAACCCCTCGAGCACCCCATACTCATCCAGCACAAAGGCGATGTGCGACTCTTCCCTCTTGAATGTGTCCAGCATCTGAATCGCCGGTGTGCTCTCCGGCACAAACAGCGGTGCCGTCACGATCCCCTTCAGAGACAACTCATGGTGCATCAACGTCTGCTTCACCAGATCTCGGACGTGCACCACACCCACAAGATCGTCGAGCCCTGTGTTGCACACCGGGAAGTGTGAGTGCGCGCTCAACGCCAGCGCGTTCCTGATCTTCTCCGGCGAATCTTCCAACAGTAGAAACTCAATGTTCGTTCGTGGCACCATCACCGCCTTCACGCTCTGATCGCTCAGCTTGAAGACCCGCTCAACAATCCGCTGCTCCGCCTCGTGAAAGACACCCGACTCCCTTCCGCTCGCGATCATCGCCGTCACTTCATGCTGCACTTCCTCATCCGAACCCGCACGGCCCCGCAGCGGCACCAGCCGCAGCAGCAGCTCCGTGCTCAGCGTCAACAGCCAGACCAGCGGCCGACAGACGCGAGACATGATCCACATCGGCCTCGACCCCAACCGCGCAAACACCTCGGGCGAAGTCTGCGCAATCCGCTTCGGGACCAACTCGGCCACAACGATCATGAAAAAGGTGAGTACGCTCACCGTGATGGTCGTGCCGATCACATGGCTATACACCGCAATTCCTGGTGAAAGCGTCCCCAACCATCCGCTGATCTGATGCGTCAGCGAATCTTCACCAAACATCCCCAGCAGAATCCCCGTCATGGTGATCCCGATCTGCACCGTTGATAAGTACAGCGTCGGGGTCTCAAGCAGCTTGAGCGCGACCTTCGCACCCCGATCACCCCGCTCGGCGCGTGATTCCAGCCGCGAGCGCCTGCTCGACACCAGCGCCATTTCTATCAGCACAAATGTGCCGTTCAGCGCGATCAGGAGAATGATGATCCAGATGCCCATGCCCATCAGCGTACCGACATCACGCCACCTTCGCTCGGTCCGCTTCCCCGCTTTCATATAGACTCAGTCAAACCCTCATGCCGGAGAGCCCCCATGCCCACCTTCCTGCAACCCCCGCCCATCCCCGACTGGAACTCTCTCCACCCAATCATCGTTCACCTACCCATCGGTCTCTTCCTCGCGCTCCCCATCCTCCTCATGTTCGCCATGTGCTTTGGGCGCAACAACAAGGGCCTCGCCGGTGCCTGCCTCGTGCTCATGGCCATCGGTGTCGGGGGGCTCTTCCTCGCCACTTCCACCGGCGAAGCCGCCGCCAGCATCTCCGGCGCAACCGCCGATGCCGCCGCCATCATGCACGAACATGAGGAACTCGCCGAGCTCACACGCAACACCCTCAGCATCATCAGCGGTGCCTATCTGCTTTTCCTGCTCTTCGCCGCCGCGATGAAGGATCGACTCAAACCCGCCGGCTGGTTCGCGGCCCATCTGCTCATCCTCCTCGCGCTCGCGCCCGCCCTGCTGATGCTCGCCAACGCCGGCCACCTCGGCGGCCGGCTCGTCCATCAATACAACATCAAAGCCATCATCACTGGTCCGCCACCAACCGACGATGGCGCTCAGACCGACAAGCTCGACAGCATCAGGCCCGCCGACTCCACCCCCGCGCGCCCGTGATCCACCTTCTCGATGTTCAGTCTTGGTCAACCCAGTCCGTCTTGGTCAACCCAGTCCGTCTTGGTCAAGCCAGTCCGTCTTGGTCAAGCCAGTCCGTCACTGCTGTTCTTCCTCGCCCGGCACGCCCTCAACTACCCCCCAAAACCCACCCCCCACCCGCCCCCCCCCCACCCCACAAATAAGCCCCCCCCAGGCCGAGGACACCAGCACCCCCCACCCAAAACGCG
>JBBSBC010000091.1:0-13340 GCA_038251595.1 Phycisphaerales bacterium
ACTCTCCAACCGCGTTTGGGCGGCAAGGGCTTCGGGAACGATGGTCATCCAGGCGTCGGCAATTGTCGCGAACTGGCGGCGGAGTTTGCGAACTTCTGGAAGTTGGCCGAGGATCAGGCGTGAGACATCGACTGGCGGGCGGATCGTGCCGCGCATCTTTCTGATTGAAGACAACTCGCCCCAAAGAGCCTGATCGGCGGGTGGATGGGGAGATGTCGGTGGTTGCGGGCGAAGGGATGACGAGTCGGCCATCATGGGCAGCGTAGGCCAAGAACAAATGCTCGGGTGCATGGTCTGAACCGATGGTGGGCAAGCGGAGACTGGCGGCGGCGTGCTATCTTGTGCCTGCCCATGACGACCACCATTCGACTCGAACATCTCACCAAGCGATTTGACACCGTCGGCGTGGCCAAGCGCGCGGGCGGCAAGGCCAAGGCGGGGTCATCCGCGCCGGTCCAGACCCCCGCGCACACCATTGCTGTTGATGATGCCTGCCTGACGATCAACGCGGGCGAGCTGTTCTTTCTGCTCGGGCCTTCGGGGTGCGGCAAGACGACCCTGCTTCGCATGATCGCGGGGTTTCTCGAACCGAGCTCGGGAACGATCATGTTTGAGAAGGTCGATCCGGCAACCGGGGCGGTCGTGGGCGCGCGCGACATGACGGATGTTCCACCGAACAAGCGGAACACGGGGATGGTCTTTCAGTCGTATGCCCTCTGGCCGCATATGACGGTCGCGCAGAACGTGGCCTTTGGGCTGAACGTGCGGAAGGTTGCGGCGGAGGAGCGCGACCGGCGCGTGGCGGAGGCTCTGGATGCTGTAGAGATGGGCCCATATGCCCAAAGAAAGCCGAACCAGCTCTCGGGCGGTCAGCAACAGCGCGTGGCGTTGGCCCGCGCGCTGGTGATTCGGCCGGATGTGCTTCTGCTTGATGAGCCGCTCTCGAATCTGGATGCAAAGCTGCGGATTGAGTTGCGGGCGGAGATCCGCAGGATCTGCAAGCAGTCGGGGATCACGGGCATTTATGTGACGCACGATCAGAAGGAAGCGCTCTCGATGGCCGATCGGGTGGCGATTGTGAGCCGGGGGCGCATCGTGCAGGTGGGTGGCCCGAGCGCGTTGTACCGACAACCCTCATCAATGTTTGTTGCCGAGTTTCTTGGCGAAACCAACTTCATTCCCGTACGAATCGTTGATCGCACAGATCAGCACGTCTCGGTGGAGACTGCGGCCGGGAGGCTGCTGGCGAGACCGACGGCCGATGCGTCCACGCACGAAGCCACGCAAGAAACTGGCGAGAGGGTGGTTTCGATTCGCCCCGAAGCGTTTCAGATCAACGCGCGCGATGGGACCAACAACCTGGTAGGGCGTGTTGAAAGCACAACCTATCTCGGTGAGACAGCCCAACTGGTGGTGGAGTTGCCTGGGGGCGTGCGCGTGAAGGTTTCGCAGCTCAACCCGCATGATACCAGCCGAATGGGGGAGCGCGTATGCCTGAGCGCGCGGCCCGAGGATGTGGTCGTGCTGCGCCGCGAGTGAACCGGCGCGTGCGCGAGCACGTGGATCCAAACCGATCAGCCACAGCAAACCCACGGACCTGGTGGAGACAAGACCGTGGGTACTCTCATGACTTTTTGGTCACGGGCGGCGCACAAGCGACGCATTGGTGAAGATACCCGCCCGATGGGGAAATTGGTAGAAGAACCCGTGAAAATATGTGCAAGATGGAGAATCTTGCCACAACGCTCGCAAAGGCAAGCCGAAGGGTTCGGTCCAAAAATAAACCCGCCGGGGGGCTTTCGCCACCCCGGCGAGAGAGAGTCCGTACATCAGCGAGCGTCAAACCGTGAGGCGCCGGCAGGCTGATGGGACAAGACGCAGAGATTATAAGTCCTTGATGGAAACCGGCTTACAGCAGAGGCCGGGCTCCGGACTTCGGTCAAAGACTGGCAGGATTCAAGGTCGGTCGCAAGACGCACTCCGGCGTTTTGCACAGACGGCCAGCACAAGTTGAGATTACGGGGAGGAAACACCCTTACTAAATGACTGGAACCGCGAGGGCGCCAAACACCATGCGCCACACACCACCCATCGCGGGGGGGCTAAAGCCCATCGGCTGAAGCCCATCGGCTGAAGCCCATCAACATCCAAGTTTAGGGGTTCTTCTCTCTCCCCCGAACCAGTTGGTTGGAAATTAGCACGTCATTGCTCCTGATGCAAGGAGATTCAATACAGAAACTTGATATGGGGGGTGAGAATTCGATTAGTTTGCGAAATTATGGCGCAAAGTTGGCGTTGCAGCGCCGCTGTTCGGCGTTAGACTGGGCCTGAGCCCACCAGGAAACCCATCACCATGACGAATCGAAGCCGTTTGTGCCGCGTTGTTCGGGGCGTGGCGTTGCTGACTGCGATGCTGGGCGGCGGGAATTCCGCGGCCATGGCACAAGAGAAGGTTCACTACACGTATCTATGGCACCTTGAGCAGCCCATTTATTGGCCAGACCAGCAGGTGTCTGGATCGGATCGGTATGAGCGCGCGTGGGAGTCGATCCAGCGGAAGAATGGCGGAGCGACCCATCCGGAGAACAACCTGGTCGAGATCTTCGGGCTGGCCGATCGTGTGGCGGCGTATCAATATCGCCTGCGCGATTCGATCGGTGCGATCAGTGGCAACGCCGAGGCGGGTGCGCAGGTCACCTACTCAGGCGGGCTGATTGAGAACATCAAGAGCCTGGGCGGTGCGAATCAGCTTGGGTATTCACCGACTTGGAATGGCGCGCTCCAGCAGGCGCGATCGTGGCAGACCTCAAGCCCTGACCCAGCCAAACGCAAGACGCGCTGCGATATTGTTTTGTTCTCGTTCCACCACGCGTTGCTCCCGCTTTGCGAAGAGAGCACCGTGCGGAAGGAGATTCAACTCTACAAGGCGATTTACCCCTCGACCTGGGGCACAACACCCAACCTCTCGCGCGGGATCTTTCCGAGCGAGATGGCCTTCTCGACGCGGCTCATCAAGCCGTTTGTTGAAGAGGGGCTGGCGTGGACATTTGTTTCCGGCGAGAAAATCAGCCGCGCGTGCGCGGACTTTCCTGTGGTCTTTGGCTCGGGCGGGATCAACTGCGACCCGCCGAACAAGGCCGATCAGGTGAACAGCGCGCAGGGGGCGGCCAACTACCTGCGACTTCAGATTGATCGCGGGTGTTCGCCCGCCGAGGCGTATCCGCTGGCGTTTACGCCGCAACGCGCGCGGTATGCTGATCCGGCGACGGGTGTGGTTCACAGCATGATCGTGGTGCCGTGTTCGCAATCGCTCGGATGGAAGGACGGATACGCGGCGATCGGCACGAGTTACTTTGATACGTTGCAAGCCCGCAACGACCCGAGCCGGCCGATGCTTGCGGTTCTGGCGCACGATGGGGACAATGCATGGGGGGGCGGATATTCCTACTACATGGAAGCGACGCCGAACCTTGCTGCGCAGGCTTCGATCGGCGGGTATGTGCCGAGCACGGTTGAGCGCTACCTTGCGGACCATCCTGTGCCTGCGGGCGCGTTTGTTCACGTTGAAGATGGGGCGTGGGTGAATGCGGATGGCGACTTTGGAGCGCCGCAGTTTCTCAACTGGAACTGGCCGCTGGTGAACGCGAGCGGGCAGGTTGATATTGCCAATGGGTGGGCCGAGGATGAGCGCAACTGGGCGGTGATCACCGCGGCCCAGAACCGCGTGGATACGGCCGAGCAACTGACGATCTCGGGTGGTCAGACAGTGGACATCAACGACATTTTGAACGCTGGCGCAGCGGCCAACAGCGCGGAGCGCGCGTGGCACTATTTTCTGGGGAGTCTGAACTCCGGGTACATGTACTACGGAACCGCCGTGGATATGGAAGTGAAGCCGACGATTGCGTGCAACGAGGCTGTGCAACATGCCGATGCGGTGATCGCCTCGCCACCCGGCGGCGCGTTCGACACCACGGCGCCGACGATCTGGCTGCCACAGAGATGGCCGTGGAACCCCGGCTCGACCAACTTTGGGCCAGCGCATCGCTATCAGCAGGTGGTGAACAACGGGGACTTCTGGGTGTGGACATTTGCCCACGATGTTGCGGGAATCACGTCAACGACCTTGAAGTATCGGGTGGATGGGGATGGGCAGATGCCAGGACCCGGCGCTGGCGCGAACGACAATGAGACGTACACGAGGGGCGCGAGTGTCGGGGCGTGGCAGAGCCTGGCGATGACACGGCGCATCTTCCCGACGGGCAATGTGCTCAATGACCCGAGCATCAACTTCTTCGAGCTGCCCACGTACATCGCGGACCAATACTCGGTGCAAGTCACAGGACTGCGCTCGGTGCTGATCGATTATTATGTGGAATCGGTGGACACACTGGGGAACATCAAGAGGTCACCGATCCAACATGTGTGGATCGGCGATGGTTCGGGCGCGCCGGTGGGTGGGGGCGGAGGTGTGGTCACGATCACGCCTGAGCCGGCCATCGCGGGGCAGAACGTGACGATCACGTACAACCCCGCGGGCCGCAACCTTGCCGGTGCGCCGGTGGTGAAAGCGCATGTCGGGTTCAACACCTGGGCCAGTGTGATTGCCCCGGATGTCACTCTGACCTGGAACGCGACGAGCATGCGGTGGGAAGGCGGCGTGCTTGTCAACGCCAACGCGACGCAGGTTGACCTGGCGTTCAACAATAATGCCGGCACCTGGGACAACAACGGCGGGGCCGACTGGCACTTCGCCGTGACGGGCGGAACCCCCAACCCGACTGGTTCGTGTTGCGCGGGCCCGCTCTGCACCATCGTCACCCAAGCGGCGTGTGCGGCGACCTGGACCTCGGGCGGGATCTGCTCACCGAATCCGTGTCAGGCACCGCCCATCAACTGGGTGATGGACGGTGTGCTGGATACCGGCACGACGCAAGTCGCTGCGAACAACGGAGTCTGGATTCGCGTCGGACTTCGCGGCAACACTTTGTATGTCGCTGCGCCCGATGCGGGTGAGGGGAACGATCACTTCATCGCCCTCGGTCGCCCGCCGACAACGCCGGGCGTGCTGCGTGCTTCACCGTGGGCCAAGGGCGGGCAAGTCGCGAGTTGGGACCTCTTTCTTGCGGATGAGAACGACAACGACTACGAATGGTGGTTTGATGGTGCGGGCGTTTCGACCAGCGCGAGTGTGCAGTCGGCGACGGGTGCCAACGGGGGCGTGATGGAGGGGACGATTGATCTGGTCGCGCGGTTTGGGGCACGACCCGACCGCGTGGCCCTGGCCCTGATGCCCTTTGCCACTGCCAATGGGGGTGCGCTCATCAGTGCGTTTCAGTGCCCGGCAAGCATGGCGGCCAATGGGAACGTTGAGGCGAATGAGTTTGTGGTGGTCGAACTCTGCACCCTGACGACGCCCGACTCGTGCTGTCCTGCCGATTTCAACCACTCCGGCCCGCCTGTGACGGTGCAGGACATCTTCGACTTTCTCGCGGGCTATTTTGCCCAAAGCACCGAGGCAGACTTCAACGGCACGGGGGGTATCAGCGTGCAGGACATCTTTGACTTTCTGGCGGCTTACTTTGCGGGGTGCGGGAGTTAGTGTCTGTTTCAGACCTCGAGATCGGCGGGCTGGAAGCCCGTGCCACCGGGTTTTGGGACGTGCAAAGAAAGTGGAGATGGTGCGTCCGGGGGTGTGGTTCGGGACGTATAGACAGTTTGGGGGCGGAGGAGACGCCGGGGGGCGGGTTTTGCTGGCCGCGAGCCGAAGAGGTGGTCTTGTGAAGGCCACGGATGGCGGGTTCGGCATGGGCACTGCATGGGCACGGTGGGCGGTTCGGCATGTGAATGGGCTGATCAACAATGAAGAAGCGTGGCATGAAGACAGTGGGCAGGTTGGCTGGGCTTGTCCTTTCGGCCAGCGCGGTGGGCGCGATCTGTGGATCGGCGGCCGGTTCGCCGATTCGTGGGGCCTGGTCGGAGGACCTGCGTTCACAGTCGTCGATCGTGGATGAGGGAGCCTCGCCCGAGAGCGGCTCGGTGCTCGAAGCCCTGTTGCGTGCTTCGGATCGTCGCGCGGAGTTGGAAGGGAAGGATTCGGCGGCGGAGCGTGATCGACTGATGGCGCAGCTGCGGATTGCGACGCACTGCTTTGTTGAGAACCCCACACCCGAGCAGCTTGAGAACATCGTCACGATGTACGGAGCGTTGCCGCCCGGATTGGTGATGGCACGCGGGTTGAACAACCGGTTTTTCACCGGCACTGACATCTGGAGCGGCGAGCCTGCGGTTGGTGTGCCCGCGGTGACCATTCCGGTTGACCCGACGATCCTGGGGCCGGCGACGCGCATTCGCCTGACCTATTCGTTTCCTGCCGATGGTGTGCCGTGGGGCACGGGAGGCCAGACGAACGATCTCGGGCAGCAGCTTCGGGACATGTTTCCGGAGAGCGGTGTTGATCGCGGGCGCGAGCTGATCCGTCAGGCGATTGCGCAGTGGACGCTCGCCTGCGCGGTGACGTACGAAGAACTCAATGACAACAACGAGCCATTGAACAACGGGCCCTCAACACCCCCCACTTCGCTGTTGCTGGGCAACGGCGATATCCGCCTCGGCGCGTTTGCCCAGTCGACGGGCAGCGGTGTGCTGGCGTACAACTTTCTGCCGGGCTCGGGCGGAGACATGGCGATCAACTCGTCGTTCTTTCCGCAGTACAGGCTTCAGGTGAGCAACAACTTCCGCCTCTTCCGCAACGCGCTGGCGCACGAGCACGGGCACGGGCTTGGATTTTTGCACAGTGTGCCGTGCAGCCAGACCAAGCTGCTCGAGCCGTTCAGCTCGTCGGTATATGACGGGCCGCAGATCGATGATCTGCGCGGCGCGCAGCAGATGTATGGCGACCGCTTCGCCCCCAACCACACCTCAGCCACGGCGTACAACCTTACGAGTGATTACGGCCCGCTCTCCAACGCGGCGGGCGATATGGGCGTTTCGGTTCGCGAGCAGAACCTCTCGACCAACGGACCGGCGATTCGTAGCGATTCATCGACCAACCCGACGGGTGAGGATTGGTTCCAGTTCAGGCTTGACAGCAACCAACCGGTGCGCATCACGGTTCGGCCGACCGGGGGCACCTATTCCAATGGGCCGCAGACTCTTGACATGACCGACGATGCGTGCGCTGGCGAGATAATCGCCCTTGAAGCGGCGCAGAGCGCGGGCAATCTGAACTTCCAGCTATATCGCGCTGTCGATCTTTCCACCGTCCTGGGTGGTGCAGGTCAGTCGGCGGTGGAAGGTCAACTGGAACAGGTGCAGTTCGCGAGCGGGACGTTCTTTGGCCCCCTGTTGGCGAATACGTATTTGTTGCGTGTGTGGGATGCGGGCGCGGCCGTGGCCCAGCCCAAGCCCGTGCAGCTTTATGATCTTGAGATCCGCGTCGGCAGTCCAACCACGGCGGCCCAGCAGTTCAAGTATCCGCCGCTGGCCGTGGCGGGGATCAACAAGCGCATCGCGGTGAATGAGCCGTGTTCGTTTATCGGCGACCTGCTCTCTCGAGCGCGCGAGCCCGGAATCGCGCTGCGCACGCAGCAGTTTGAGTGGGATATCACTGGTGTCGGTGGCGTGCCGGGTGCCGATGGGGTCTTTGAGATCACCAATAACCCGGTTGATCCGGTCGCCATTCCGCCCACGCCGCTCTCGCCGCCGGGGCTGCTTCGTCAGCCGGTGTACACGTACACAGCGAACGGTGTCTTTCCGGCGACGCTGCGTGTGACCGACGACAACGGATTGGTGGACACGCACACCATCATGGTCACCGTGACCGGTGTGCCGATCGAGGTGACGGCCATCACGCCAAACTCCGGTCGCCAGGGCGAGACCTTGTCCGTGACGATCACCGGCCTGAATCTGGGCGCGGTCTCCGATATTTCGCAGATCTCGCTGCCGGGCAGCACGGGTATCACGCTCTCGGCCCCATCGGGGATCGTGGTCAGCGGCGGCGGCACGCAGATCGATGGTGTGGTCTTGACCATCGCGTCATCGGCCCCGCTGGGCTTTCGCGATCTGCGTGTGACCGATGGGACCACGACCGACACACTGGCACCGGCGTTCGAGGTGCGGCGGATGTTGATGCCGCCAGCGAACGATCTATGTGACACCTCGGTTGAGTGGACCATGCCGATGGTTGACCTAGGCGCACCGAGCTACGTGTGCGTGGTCTCGCATCCGTTCAACAACACCGATGCGAATCGGACCTTTCCGCAGGAGTTTGCGGGTACACCGTGTGACCCGATCGGGATGTTTGCGGATGTCTGGTATCGGTGGCAAGTTCGCAAGACGGGCAGGCTCACGGTCTCGACCAACTCGCTCCCGCTGTTTAGCTCGCGCGTGGCCGTCTATCGAACCTGGACTTGCGGCGCCCTGACGCTCGGGCCGCCGTTTGACCGTCTGGTCGGCTGTGGCATTGATGGGATCCCCTTCTTGTTTGATGTCAATGACGGGGATCAGTTGCTCTTTCGCGTGGGCAGCACGGTTGAGAACACCGGCGGCAATGGGTGGGTGGATCTTGCACTGCTGCCTCTGTTTGGTGCGTGCTGCAACGGCGCGACCGGGGCCTGCACACTGGTGGCCGAGGCTGGTTGCGATGCTAATCAGGAGACCTTTCAGGGCCGCGGCACGGTCTGCGGCGGGTGCCCCTCACCGACGGGCGCGTGCTGCTTTCCCGATGGCACCTGCGGCATTGCTGGGAACGGGATGCCCACCACTCTGAGTGTCTGCGCGACCGCGGGTGGCATGTATCGGGGTGCGCAGACGGTGTGCGCGACGGCAAACTGCCCTGTGACGACTCAGGGGGCGTGTTGTAATCCGGTGACCGGTGCTTGTGAGATGACCACCCTTGATCTCTGCTTACCCCCTGGTGTATGGACCGCGCAGATGTGCGGCTCGCTCACCTGCACGGCCAACATGGGTGCGTGCTGCGCGCCTGATGGCACGTGTTCGTTTAGGCCGCGTCCTGACTGCGATATGGTGACGGGGATCTATTCGGGCGATGCTGTTCTTTGTGCCGCGGTGATGTGCGCACAGCCGATGGGCGCCTGCTGTGATCCGTTCGATGGTTCGTGTGCGAACGTCACATCTGCGGTGTGTGCCGGAACGGGTGGCGTGTTTGCTGGTGCGGGCACGACGTGCGCAACGCAGACTTGTACGCAGCCGCCAATGGGGCGGTGCTGCTTGATCAGTTCATGTGTCATGACGCAACAGTCGAACTGCAATGGCGGCTTTACGGCAGGCGGAACATGCGTTCCCGATCCTTGTCCGGTGTATGGGGCGTGCTGCGTTGGCGCAGCGTGCAGCGGTGCAATCCCCATCACGGCAGCTGCGTGCATTGCTGCTGGTGGAACGTTCCTGGGCCGGAACTCAACGTGCGGCGGAAGCCCTTGCTCTGTGTTCAACGGCGCGTGTTGTTTATCCGCAGGAAACTGCTTCGTCGATACCTCGAGTGCGTGTACAACTGCTAATGGAAACTTCCGAGGTCCAAACTCCGATTGCAGCCCCAACCCATGCCCATTGCCGATCGGCGCCTGCTGCGCGGGCACCATTTGCAGCATTGCACCGCAAGCCTCGTGCAACGGTCGTTGGGGCGGGAGCGGCACCACATGCCCAGTCGCCACTTGCTGCCAGGCCGATGTGAATGGACAGAGCGGGCTTACCGTTCAAGACATCTTCGTTTTCCTCGGGCTCTGGTTCACTGGTGATCCAGCCGCGAACTTTGACGGAACTCCCGGGATTCTAATCGATGATGTTTTCGCCTTTCTTACCGCCTACTTTGCCGGGTGCTGATCTTGACGGACGTTTTTTGTACGGCATGCTCGGCATGGGTCGGCCACGCCGCTGATGGACCCTTGCGGTTGCTCTTTGCGTATAGCGATGGTTCAATGTTCAATGGGCGAAACTCTTCGCTTGGTTTCCGGCGTGCTTGCCGATTCAGATCGATCTTCGCGGAGTTTTGACGTGATCAAGTCAGGAACGTGGCGCGGGTTGAGGCGCGGGTGGTCGCGAGGATGTTCGTTGGCGGTTTTGGCCCTGCTCGGCACGGGTGCGGCGGCCGCGGCCAGCGGTCCGTGCTTGCCATCATCAACGGGTGAATCGACACTGGCCGCCCTGCTGCAAACGACCGACAACGCGCCGGGTGCTTCGGAGTCGGCGCTTGGTTCGGAGGCGCGGCGTGCCCGCCTGCTCGAGCAGGTCCGCACCAGTTCCCTGTGCTTTTCTCCCAACTCCACACCCGAACAGTTGGCGCGCATCGCGGCGATGTACGACACGCTGCCGCCCGGCATGTTTGTCAATGGCGATCGGTTCTTTGTTGACTCAACCGCGTGGACCGGGAACTCGGCGCTCGGGCCTTCGGGGCGGGCTGTCCGCACCACCCTTCGCTACAGCTTTCCCGCTGATGGTGTGGCGTGGGGCAATACGACCTCGGGCAACAACCTCAACGCACTGATCGCGGCCCGCTTCGGCGCGACCAACTCCGACCGCGGGCGCGAGTACATGCGCCAGGCGCTCGCCTCATGGAAGCGCTTCAGCGGGCTGACGTACAACGAAGTCTCGGACAACAACGGGTCTTTTTCCTTCTCAACCAGCGCGCCCGCGGCGGGTGATATCCGCATCGGTTCCATTCCTCAAGATGGGATCGGCGGTGTGCTGGCGTACAACGTCTTTCCCGCCAACGGCGGCGACATGACGATCGATTCGGATGATCTTGTCACGCAGAGCATGTGGAACACGACCAACAACTACCGATTTCTGCGGAACGTGGTCTCGCACGAGCACGGGCACGGGCTGGGGTTCATTCACAGCGTGCCGTGCAATGGGACCAAGCTGATGGAGCCCTTTGCGGGCAGCAACTTTGATGCGGTGCAGATCGACGAGATTCGCGGCGTGCAGCGCAACCACGGCGATCGATTCGCCGGGAACACTTCCGCCGCAAATGCACGCGATTTCGGCAACCTTACTTCTCCGACGGTCAAGTCGATCATCGAGCGCAACCTTTCGACGAACGGTGTCGGCGGGTTTGGAGGCTCGCAGGAAGACTGGTTCAGGTTCACGCTTGGCTCGGCGCAGAACGTGGTCATCACCGCGGTGCCCGTGGGCGGGACGTACACGCAGGGGCAACAGGCCAACGGGTGCAACGGCACCACGGCCGCGGTCAATGCTTCGCAGGCGGGCAATCTTGATGTCGAACTCCGCGACAGCGCGGGCACAACGGTCATCATCGCCGCCAACATCAACGCGGCGGGATTGACCGAGACCGTGACGGCACCCAACCTTGGGCCGGGAACCTATACCGTGCGGGTGGTCGATATCGGGCCGAATGCGAATCAGACGCTGCAGCTTTATGACCTGACGATCCGAGTTGGCTCATCACGGGCGACACCCTTTGCGGTGGCGGGCATCAACAAGCGCATCGCGGCCGGTCAACTCTGCTTCTTCATGGGCGATCTCTACTCACGCGCCAATGAGGCGGGCGCAACCTTGAACAGCGCGAGCTACGACTGGGATCTTGATGGGAACGGGGTCTTTGAGACGCTCGATCAGCCGCAGCCCACGTTCACGTATCCCTCGAACATGCTGGTCAATGTGACGTTGCGAGTGACCGACAGCAACGGCATGTCCTCGACCGACACGATCGTTGTGAACGTGAGCGGCGCGATCAGCCTGATCACGTCGATCTCGCCGAGCACGGGGACGCTGGGAGCGACGATCCCCGTCACCATTGTGGGAAGCAACCTGGCGGGTGTCAACAACGCCTCGCAGGTGGTTGTCGGTGGCTCGGGGATCACGGTCATCGGCACACCGAGCGTGACGGCGGGCGGCACGACCATCTCCGGACTATCGCTCGTCATCGCCCCCAATGCGGTGCTCGGCACACGCAACATCAACATCACCAACGCCGATGGTGCGGGCCAAAACGTTGCGCTCAACAACGGCTTCACCATCAACAGCACACCGCCGAGCAACAACGAATGCTCATCGCCCATTTCGTGGGGAAGCGTGGTCGGGGCGCGTCCGTTCACGAACACCAACGCCACAACGGGCGTCACGCAAGGGTTCCCCGCGACCGGCTGCCCTGCGGCGGGTTCGATCTTCAACGATGTCTGGTACACATGGACCGCGACGGCCACCGGCTCCTTGGGCATCACGACCGACAGCGGGAGTGCGAGCCCCTCGTTCAGCTCGCGCGTTGCGGTCTATCAGGGCACAACTTGCCCGCCCGTCTCGGCCAACCTGCGCGGGTGCGATGACTTTGGGGTGGTCTTCACGATCACCCTCACTGCTGGGCAGACGTACCTGTTTCAAGTCGGCTCGGCCTTCGCCAGCGGAACCGGCACCGCCAACGTGGTGCTCACATTCACACCTTTCCAAGGCGCGTGCTGCGACAGCGCGGGCTTCTGCACGATTGAGGCCGCGGCCAACTGTCTGGGGTCGAGCACCTATCAAGGCACGGGCACCATCTGCAACCCGACACCGTGTATCGAGCCTGATGGCACATGCTGCGCGGCGGATGGATCGTGTTCGTTTGTTGCACGCGAGTCGTGCATTGGCGGCACGTTTGCCGGTGGCGGCGCGTGCGAGCCTAATCCTTGTGCGGCGGCCATGGGTTCGTGCTGCGTGACCGATGGCGCGTGTGTTGTCACCGTTCAGACAGACTGCACCACGATATGGACGATGGGCGCTTTGTGCGACCCGAACCCGTGCCCGGCACTCCCCACCACCGGCGCGTGCTGCGTTGAGACCGCGTGCAGCGTGACCACTCAAGCGATGTGCAGCGGCGCTTTTCAGGGCGCGGGCAGTCTCTGCGGAGAGCCCGGAAACCCCACAACCTGCTGCCGCGCCAACTTCAACGGCATCGGTGGCGTCACGGTTCAGGACATCTTCGACTTCCTGACGGCCTTCTTCTCCAACGATCTCGCGGCCGACATCGACAACTCAGGCGCGGTCTCGGTGCAGGACATTTTCGACTACATCGGCGCGTTCTTTGCTTCGTGTCCCGGGTGATAGGTAGTCATGCGAATGCGGCTGACAGAACCAGAAGGGCTCTGTCAGCATCACTCGACACAGAACTTAGCAACAATAGTCCCCCGACACATCGCACCAACTTCTCAGAGCAGAAGTCGGTGGTACCCTCTTGAAACATCGAGCCGCTGCTCGAAGATGTTGCCACCCGCATGTCGTTGCCCAGATGCTTGGGGTCTGGATGTCATGGGGCTACTGGAACGCGAACGGTGCATCAACGATTCAGGATCTGTTCGACTTCCTGACCTCTTAGTTTGCCGCCGACC
>JBBSBC010000092.1:0-13313 GCA_038251595.1 Phycisphaerales bacterium
GCGCTCGCTTTGCCCTTGAGCCTTCCGAAGTAGCTCTTGATCGCGTCGTGATATTCCCGTGGAATCAGGTTGTTCTCGATCGCTTCGGTCGCGTTCTGATCGGCGGCCGTCACCGCCTGGCTGAACGCGGCGCGGCTCTCACCACGAATGCTCTCGCCTTCGACGAGTTTGCTCGAAACGATCGGACCATCGCCCTTGGCCCCGATGGACTTCCTTTTCTCTGTGCTGAAATCAGCGCGTGACTCGCCGGGATTTCCGCCCTGACCGAGGCCCGGCCCGCCGCGACCGTTACCCATCGCTTCGTTCCATCCCGAACTCCACGGCTTGGTTGAGGCCGAGCCTTTGCTATCGCCTTCGCCCATGCCGTTGCACTCGCCCATGCCCTTGGTGTCGCCATCCTTGCCCATCTGCGCCATGGCGCTCTTGCACTCGCTCATCGCGGCCTCGGCCATCTCCATCTCTTGCGAGAGCGATTCCATCTGGCTGAGTTGTTCGCTCATCTGCTGTCCACCTTTTTCGCCCGGCTCGCCGGGCTCGCCACTCTTGCCAGCCTTGCTCATCTCGCTCATGGCCTCGGCCATGGCCGACATGCCATCCTTGCATTCCATGCCGCCCTCGGCCATTTTCTGCATCGCCTCTTTCTGCTCTGGCGAGAGATTCTGATTCTTCTCAAGGGCCTTCTGCATCGCCTCCTTGCTGGCGAGGGCTTCTTTGGGAATACCCGCCTGCTCCAGGACCTTTTCCATGGCCTTCTGGTCTTGAGCGAGTTGCTTCATCTGCTCGCCGAGTTTGCCGAGTTGCTCGGCCATCTTCTGCTTATCGGCGGCCGACATGTTGCTGTCAGAGGAGAGCTTGTCCTTCACCTTCTCCAGCGCGGCCTTCGCGGCGGAAAAATCGCCCTTGGCCAGAGCCTTGGTGAGTTCACTGGTCTCGGTACCGGGCTGCTTGAGCTGCTTCAACTGCGCCTGCATCGCGTCAAGCTTCTGCGCTTGCACACCCGTGCGCAGTTCTTCGAGTTGCTCGGCCTTCTTTGAGAGCAGCGCGACCGTGGCCTTGCGGACTTCCTCGGCGGTTTTGGGCTCGGGCTTATCCGAGGCCGCGCCTTCGAGTACTTTTTCTTTTTCGATGCTCGGGATCTTGGCCGTAAGCTCTTCGACTTTTTTCAAACGCTCTTCGCTTTCGCGCTTGACGTTGATGATCTCGACTTCCTTCTTTTTTTCGGCCACCGAGCTGGCAAACCAGCCCATGACATCGAGCTTGGGGAGCGCGAGGAAGATCACCGCAAAGCTCAGGCCCATCGCCACAACCACGGGCCAGAAGCGTGGTGGTTGGATGGGTACCGCTTGCCCAACATTCACGCCGCGCGCGAGGCGCGAGGCACTTTCGATGGTCGCTTTGGACCACGAGTCGGATTGTCTGGAGACATAGATCGCGGTGCTCAGGCTCTCTCGGAGGTTGGCCCCCTCATCAACCCGGCGCGCCACGGCCAAGGGCTTGGGTCGGCGGGCGATGGCCCAGACCAGCCCTGCGAGCACCGTCGCGCCCGCGCCCCATGTGCCGACCGACTTCCACATCCACGCGCTCTCGATGCCCACACCCGCATCGGTGGCGGTGCTGCCGAGACGCGTGGCCGCTGTTTGTGTGAAACCGAGCAACTGTTCAACAGTCCGCAGAATGATCGCCGCGCCGATCAGCACGCCGAGGGCGACGACCGATCCGCGGATAAAGTTGATCACCCCGATCCGCCACGCCGCCCTGCCCAGCACGCGATTGATCTCGTTCATGGCTTACCTTCGTTGCTAACCCGGAATCACTCCACCGGACACGCGGCGTAACTGACCGTGTGCCCACGACCCATCCGATACCTTATTACCAGTGATCGGCCCGACCAGACGCGGAAAGAGTCAAAGTACGGCATAATCCTATTAAATACCAAATATTTTGTCCACTGTCAAGTGATTCTGATCGTATTTCTCAAATTTAAGTATGCCGTGGACACGCCAGACACCCTTTCAGATCAACGAACTCTTCGCGTCGCAGCGAGGCGCGGACCCTGTGGGCCTGCGTCTGCACCTGTTCTTTGGGTGTGCGTACCTGTTTTTGGCCGCGTGGCCGACGACGTTTGTCGATTGGTCCGCGCTCTGCCTGCTGGTCTGCTGGGCCATCCGGATGATCTCGCACCATCGCATCCTCGGCCCACTTTGGTGGGATGGGCTGGCTCGACTGGGCATTCTCTGGACACTCTGGCTTGCGCTCTCGCTGCTTTGGACCGCGGGCACGAGACGCGACTGGCTGTTTGACATTGGCTCGATCCGCTACGCGTTGGCCATTCCGTTGCTCTACCCCATCATTGATCGGCGCGTGTGGCTGATCGGCGCGTTGGCACTCGGCTTTGTCTGCGCCGAGTTCTCGCAGCTCATCCACTTCATCGGCCTTCACTCTGGTATCCGCTCGATGACCTGGCAGCGCGACCCGGCACGCATTTCGGGCTGGTTTGATCCGGTCGTTGCCGGATCGCTGCTGTGCGCCGCGCTTGGGTTGTTTGGCGGGTTGGCGATGGCGAAGGTTGGGCGCGTGCGTGTTGTCGCGGCCATACTTGTGGGGACGACACTGCTGGCGATACTTGCGACCGGCACGCGCGGCGCGTGGATCGCCGCGGCCGCGCTCATTGGGTTTTTGTTGCTGGTTCATCTGATCCGCAATGGTGCCGCGCGAGGTTTCTCTCGCACCCGATTGGTGCTCTTCATCATCGGCACAGTGGGTGTTGTGGGCACGGGGCTGGTGTTCGCACCGGGCGCGGCGAGAACTCGCTTTGATAAAGGTGTGGCCGAGGTGACCAACGCGATGCGGCGCGGTGACTACACCAGCGACACCGGCCAGCGGCTCTCGATGTGGATGTGGGCGATGCGGTGTATCCGCCAGAGCCCGATCATCGGAGTCGGAGCGGGTGGGTACAAACCATGGTGCGAGGAGCAACTGCGAATCGAGCGTGGATCCGTGGCACTCGATGGTGCAGGTTTGGTGCCGCTGCTGCCCGCACCGCACGCGCACGCGCATTCGTGGTTTTTGCACGGCGCGGCCACGCTCGGCCTTGTTGGCTTTGGGCTGCTGCTTGCCATGATCGTGCTCGCCATTCGATCGATCGTCAATCGACCGCCATCAGACGGGTTGGCGGTTCCGCTTGCGCTGTTCGGCCTCACGCTGGCGGGTCTGTTCGACACCATTCACGTCAACCAGCAGACCGCCAACCTTTTCTACATCCTTCTGGCCCTCAGCGTGACCATGCGGCCGGGAGAGCCGGAACTTTCGGGCGCGCCGCGCGCCACTTCCTGAAGTCCAGGCACGCCGAGCCATGCACATTCTTCTTGTTACTCCGCGTCTGCCCGTTGCGCCCTATTCGATCGGCCCGATGGTCGGCGCGATAGCGCACGCGCTGATCGGTCGTGGGCACCGACTCACGATCGCCGCCGACAGTATCGAAGATCCATTGATGTTCGAGGGGTGCGGGCTTTGCACGCATCGCGATTTTTCGCAGACTTCCACGGACTTTCCGCCCGGGTTCGAGCGCTGGTACACGCTCATGCGCGGGCGCATCGATCACGATGCCTCGCTCTCGTTTGCCCGCGCGTGCGCGGCCGATGTGATCTTTCCGCTCGACCCGACCCGCCGCGCGTGGCTGGCGCAGAACAGTCACACACGTTCGTTCGTCGGGTTTGCAGCGCACTTGGTTAAGCATTATGCGGTCTTCCTGCCGCACGTTCCCGATACGCGGGCGCACGCCAAGGCTCGCACGCTGGCGGCCACCGACCTGCCGCGATTCAGCCTTCTCGCACCGGCCACGGCGATGGAGCGTGATGGGTACCGCGCCTCGGTTCGTGCCGCGATGGATGTTGCTCCCGGCCGCATGGTGCTTGTGCTTTCAGCACCAGAGTCGTTCGGATCGAGACTTCAGGCTCTGCTCGGTTCGCTCGCGATCATCGCGCGCGATGATCGCGAGCGAGCACCGGTTCTGCTTGCGCTCGCGCGCGATACATTCACGCTTCGTGCGGGCGCGACGCGCGCGGGCGTGCTCGGCTCACTGCGCATCTTTACACCGACGGCCGACATCCGCCCGGCGCTTCTGGCCGCGGACTATGCACTCGCGCCGTTTGCAGCGCGGGTTCGCGAGCAACCCTTGACCGGCGCACTCGGTCGATTGGTGACCGATGCCCTGTGGCTCGGGACACCTGTCATCGCATTGGCAAGGGCCATGGGTGCGGATCTGATTGCTGCGCGCGGCGAGCGCGCGGCCACACCGGGAGTGCTGGTGCCCGAGGAGACTTGTCAAGCATGGGTTGCCGCGTTGCGCATGGCTCAGGATCCGGCGACGCACATATCGGCACGGGCCGAAGCCGAACAGGCCGCGCTGGCTTTGAGCTTTGCGGGCTTTGTGGCCGGTCTTGAGGGGGCACTGCTCGATGTCAAACGGTGATATTTGCCAGCAAAGCCCTCATCGTGCGGGTTCCAATTGAGCGCGACCCGCCCAACAATCACCCCGCATGACCGCGCTCGCACCTCCACATCATACATCCCTCCGCACGCACGCCCCGCAACCAATCCGGCACGAGGGGGTTGACGAGGTCACCGCGCGTGCCGAGCAAACGCTGACCGATGCGCTCGACGCGCTTCTGGGCAAGCTGCGCACCGATCGTGCGCCCGCCGCCGCGCCCGACTCGCTTCACTGGTGCGCCGAGCTTGAAGGCGATTCGATCCTCTCTTCTGAGTATCTGCTGATGAAGCTGATCCTCGGTCACGAGAACGACGAACCACGCCTCGCGCCGATCGCGCACGTCGCCACGCATCGGGGCCACTCGAGTGCCGTGCGCCCACAACCGACCCGCACGACGCTCGAACGGATAGCCAATCACCTCAGGCTTACCCAGCGTGATGATGGAGCGTGGGGCCAGTACCCCGGCTCGCGTCACGATGTCTCGGCGTGCGTCAAGGCGTACTTTGCGCTGAAGTGTTTCGGTGATGCGCCCGATGCGCCGCACATGAAGCGGGCGCGCGAGCGCATCCTCGAGCTCGGCGGTGCGGAGCGCTGCAACACGTTCAGCACGTTCTACCTCGCCTGTCTTGGCGCGGTCTCGTGGGAGGCCTGCCCTTCCATCCCGCCCGAGCTTGTTCTCCTGCCACGGTGGTTTCCGTTTCACATGGACAGAGTCGCGGCGTGGACACGGACCATGATTCTACCGCTGGCGATCTGCTCGGCGCTCAGGCCCGTGCGCGCGTTGCCGCCCGCGATGCTGATCGACGAACTGTTCGTGGAACTGCGGAACAAATCGCGTCTGAACCAGGCTCTTGATCGCGATGAGCCGATCGGATGGAAGAACTTTTTTCTGGTGTGTGACAAGCTGCTCAAGCTCGCGCAGCGAATGAAGATCACGCCCATGCGGGCCAGCGCGCTCAAGGCCGCCGAGGAATGGATCATCGACCGTGTGCGGCCAGAGACCACCGAAGGTCTCGGCGCGATCTTTCCGCCGATGGTCTATCTGCAGATCGCGTTTCAGGCACTCGGCTACAAGCGCACCCACCCACTGATCGTGAAGGCCGAGCGCGACCTCGACGACTTCATGGTCGATGAACCCAACGATGACCCGCGCCTCGACCACGTGCGCCTTCAGCCCTGCTTCAGCCCGGTGTGGGATACAGGCATCGCGTTGTATGCCGCGACGGAGGCGGGCCTCACGGCCGCGAACGATCCGCGCATCGCCCGCGTCTGCGATTGGCTGCTCGCCCGCCAGGTCACCACGACGGGCGATTGGATTCGCAATCTGAAGCCGGAGGACCGCTCGATTCGCGTCGGCACCGGGCCTGATGATGCCGCCGCGTGGGCCTTCGAGTATCACAACGACTGGTACCCCGATGTTGACGACACGGCGATGGTCGCAAAGGCGCTGCACCGTGCCACCGACTTCGGCCCTGCGAGGGCGGTGCCCAGCAACACGAACCCTGTCGCTCAGTCGTCTGATCTTGCTCGTTACCGCCAAGCCGCACTGCGCGCGGCACGGTGGGTGCTCGCGATGCAGAACGATGATGGGGGCTGGGCCGCGTTTGACAAGACCACCGACCGACCTTGGATGGAGGCTGTTCCCTTTGCGGATCACAACGCGATGCAGGATCCCTCGTGCTCGGATATCACTGGTCGTGTGATTGAGTCGCTGGTCACCTGCGGCGTGCCCACCGACCACGGCGCGATCACTCACGCCGTTGACTATCTGCTGCGCACGCAACAGCCCGAAGGGTGCTGGTGGGGCCGATGGGGCAACAACTACATTTACGGAACGTGGCAGGCGCTTGGGGGCCTTTCGCACGCGGGCTTGCCGCGCTCGCACCCGACGATGCAGCGCGCCCTTGCATGGATCACATCCATCCAGAACTCGGATGGTGGCTTCGGGGAATCGGCGAACAGCTACCTTGACCGATCGCTCATGGGCCAAGGACCGAGCACCGCCTCGCAGACCGCGTGGGCGCTGGCGTGTCTGTTGTACTTTGTCGAACCGGTCTCACTCGAACCGGGCCGCAAGCACGCGCTTTCCATCACGTCCTCGACCATCACCCGCGCGGTTTCGTGGCTCTGTGATCATCAGTTGTGTGCCGACAAGCCACCGTTTGAGCCGGCACAATGCACAGGGGTCGAGACCTTCACACCCGGCACCAACGATCTCGCCGCGACCGACTTCATCCATGATCGCGCCGGCTCGTGGAACGAACACCACTTCACCGGCACGGGCTTTCCCAAGGTCTTCTACCTTCGCTACAACATGTACCGCCACTACTTCCCGGTCATGTCGCTGGCCCGGTTTGTCCGACTCGCTCGCACGTCTGGCTGAGCTTTCACGCTCGCCTTCCTCTCCACCAGCAATCACGATACTCGCGCATCAAAGAACCCCCGGGCCAGAAGGTCCGGGGGCTTGAGGTGGTTTTTCATGCGATCCGACTTAAGGTCGGTTCACTGTCGATACGCCAAGGCAAGCGATACGCCGCAGCAAGCAATCGCGTGCTTGCCTGCCGCGGCCATCAAACCGAGGCTTCTCTTACGGACAACCCGTGAAGAACGCCTGGAGGTAGTCGAACAGATCCTGCAGCGAGACAACGTTATCGCGATTCACGTCGGCTGCGCAGGTCGTTCCCGTGCCATCGTCCGGGGGCTGAATCTCCAACTCGGCGGGCTCGACAGCCACGAGGAACGCGAAATCACGAGCACCGTAGGAGAGGTCGGACGTTGAGCGCCAACGACCCGTCACGTACGGAGGACCCTTCACCGCGCCCGGATCGAAGTTGATCCAGCACGCGCGGTCGCAGTAGGAGTTGAAGGCGAAGAAGCCCTTGGCGTTCTGGCGGTTATCGCCCTGTGCGAACGCGCTGAACCAATAGTTGCGACCCGCTTCGAGCAGGTACCCGCGGCGACCGCCACCGATCGTGGGCTGGTTGAAGTCGAAGAAGATGGCCTTCTTCAGGCTGACTTGGGTGTTGCCAACGAACGTGGTGATCTCGGTATCAATCACGCACTGAGCATCGAAGGTGGCAAGAGGTGCCGACTCGTTGGGCAGGTGGCAATCGTTCGAGAAGAGGCTGAAGCTGATCCGTTCGCAGTTGGTCCAGACCCAGGCCTCGGCGTAGCAGAGGTAGACATCGTTGCACGGGGGCACAACGAACTGGTCGGCCGAACGCGCGACCTGCGACGTGCTGCCCGTCTGAAGGCTCGGCTCGCCGACAATGTTGCTGCGCTCAGTGGTTGGGCGGCCATTGTCCAGCAGGATCTTGCACTCTTCGCCGCTGAGGCAGAAGTTGAAATCGGTGCAGCCGCAGCAGATCTCGTCGATCGATGTCCACACCAGTTCGGTGCTGAGATCGGTCTCCGAGAAGTGGCCGGGACGACCCTTGACAACCTGGTTACCCGAGGTGAGCCAGAAGAACTGCTCGTCCGCATCGCCGGTGCCGCTGAAGCCATAGACAATCACCCAGTACGCCCCGCCTTCGAGGTGCAGCTTGTCCCAGTTGGCCTCGACATTGATGAAGCGGAAGCCATCGCTGTCGACTTCGCCCGTCTCGGTGATGGTGACCGTGCCGTACTGGCACTCGAGCGAAGGATCGACATTCGTCTGCGGCACCGACTCAGCGATCGCAACAATGTCGCGAACGTTGGGCAAACCATCGCAGTCGCGAACAATGATGATGTCGGCCTTGGGAACGATCGAGTCGGTCAAGAGCTTCGCGCTCAGGGTGTTGATGCGGTAGATGTTGCCCTCGCACAGCCAGAAATCGTCGGCCGTCACGCGCCCCACAACTCGCCAATCTTCGCCAAACCCGATCTGCGAAGTCTGGCCGTTGCGGCGGTCAATATCACCGTTATCCCACGGCTGGCAGCATTCGAGACGATTCTCCGGACAGGTGATGTTGACCTGAACCGTACCACTGTTATTGTTAACTCCGAACGTCGCAACCTCGATCAAGACGCGCTGACCGCTGCTCAAGAGCACCCTCAAGCGAGAGTGACCGGCGTTGGTTTGGGAAGCGCTGTCATCGTCGCACGCCAACTGCGTTCCCTCGCAGCCGGTTTGAACCGACAACACCGTATCTAGTACACCAGATCCGATCGTGTCGATCGTGTAGTTGGCCGTTACCGGGGCCACAAACTCAAACCAGATGTTTCCGTTACCACTCGTGCAGGTGCCGGTGAACTCGCCCGAGGCCTCAACGTTCGTGCCGAAGTTTGAGCCGCAGGTCGCAGTGCTCGGATCGGAGCAGAAATCATTCGGGGGCGGACCGCCGCCACCGAGCGCGACTCCGCAGGTCGCGGCCATTGTCGCGGCTGCACAACACAGCTTCATCTTGGAAAACCACATTTAAACACCTCTCAAAACACTCTGGAACCCGTACGACCACCGCGGCTTGCCTCCAGGCGGCGCCGGTCATGGGGGTTCAAACACACAACTCTGACCCAGCTTGCAATAGAGCGACACACGCGGTCGTAGCCGAGCAACAATGAGAATAATCGTTTTGAGCGCGCGTGTAAAGCGAATTCCCGATATTTTTTATAAATCTTCAACGGGCTACGCCTGAGTTGCAACCGTCATAAGTTCTTTGTTGAAGGCGTGTTGCAAATACATGCCTGCGCTGACCATTCGCGCATTCCCGCACATGGGCCATGACCCGAGTTCTCGGGCTGGCCACCACGGATTCTGGCGCGCCGGGCGCGTTCAGGGGCAACCAAGGAACCAGGCGTTCAGAAACTCGAAGACATCCTGCAGGCTCACGGTGCCGGAGCGATCCACGTCGGCCGCGCACGAGGGGCGTCCCCCCGAGCCACCCGTTGCTGAGCCAACGCTAGGCAGTGGGCCGCGAACCGCGACCAGGAAGGCCAGGTCGCGCTCCTCACCCGCCACGGAGAGTTTCTTCCAAACACCCGTTCCCGCGCCCTGTCCGACGACCGCGGCGGGCGAGAACGTCACGCGGCACCGCCGCCCGTCGAGACCCACCCGCGCATCACACCGCGCGGCGTAGGCGAAATAGTTCCGCTTGCGGAACGCGAACGCCGTGTCGCCCACCGCCGCCAGCCAGTAGTCGTGACCAGCGGGCAGACTCCAATCCAGATTCACCGCCTCAACGCAATACGCCGAGAGCGGTTGTCCGTCGATCACCGTCGAGTACCCGAGGTCCGTCACCCTCGCGAACGGCGCGGCGAACATCGGCACCGGCGCATCGTTGGGTCCTGATGGATCCACCGGGAGTTTGCACGCGTTCTCATAAAGTTCAAACTGCCCGCGCACGGGTGTACAGTTGCTGTAGATATAGGCACGCAGATAACAGACCGTCTCGCGAACGGCCAACAGTGTTTCAACGGGCGCACAAGGTGGTACAACAAAGTTATCCGCCGATCGCGCCGACTCCGATACGCCGGCGATCTGAGAAAGACTCCCGGCTGGCTCGGCCGCCAGATCCAACTCCCCACCGTCATAGAGCGTCTTGCATCGCTCGCCGATCAGGTCGAACGCGAAGTCGGTACACCCGCACCCGAACTCATCGACCGGAGTCCAATCCGGGAAGTCGAGCGCGCTGGAGCGGAACTGGCCGGACTTGGCGCGCACGTGCAGGTTTCCGGCGGTCGCCCAATACCACTCCTCTTCGGGCAGACCCAGCCCCACTCCCTGAACGCTGATCCAGAACGAACGCCCATCGCGCCCGGTTGAAACAAACATCCCGCCGAGCGGAAACTCGGCCTTGTACACACGCAGCCCGTTGGCGACCACGCCCGTGTCATCGACCCTGAGCGATTCATATGCGGCAAGCTGCGCCCCGGGCCTTCCGTCGCAATCGTCAAAGAGCGTCAAGCGCGCTTTCGGCAGGATCGAGTTCGTACTGAGCTTGGCCGTGATCGTGTCGAGCCTGTAGACCGAGCCCGGCTCAAGATAAAAGTCGTCCGCAGTCATCGGCGCGCCCGAATAGGCATCTGTTCTCGACACCTGCCCATCGCGCCCGTCAAAGTCTCCGTTATCCCACAGGCAATACGCGAGCTGCGCGCGGCCCGGCCCCGCCAGCGGGGCCATGCCCACCATGCCCGTCCCCCCGGGAGTTCCGCCCGCCGCCGATGGATCAAGCTCCAGCACACGCACACGTGTGCCGACACTGGCGATGTTGCGCGTGCCCGAAAAATCCGCCACAACCATCCGGCCATCCGCCGCGATCGCGAACAGACGCCCTTCACCATCAACCGTCCCATCCACGAGCTGCATTCCCGCGCCACCGACCAGCGCGGCAACATCAAGTACATGCTCGATCAGCGGCGTAGCCGGGTCGGGGTTGATCTGTACAATCTTTGTCCCGCCGAACGCGAAGAGTTTGCCGGTGTACCCATCAAGCACAATCACCCGCGCCGCCTCAAGATCGCTCACCAGCCGAGTGGTCGAGAGCGTGGCCATGTCGATCTTTCCGAGGTGGTGCCTTGTCGAACCATCGACAAGCGTCTCGATCGATGTGTAGAGCACGCGCGGCCCGCTGCCCACCGCGCCAGATGACCCGCGCACACCCTGGCACCAGACCAGCGAGTTTAGCTGCGTTTCGGGGCCGGTGAGCATTCGCGGCACGTTCGCCGTTGGTCCGGGCAGCAGCCCCACGATGCTCACCATCGACTCAGCCCCGAGGGCCCAAGCCTTGTCGGCCGAGGGATCGCACATCAGCGCCATCACCGTTGGTGCATCATTGAATCTCGAAGCGCCCCCATCCGGCGCGGTAGCGACCCGCACAGCGAAAAACTCGCCCGTGGGCACACGGGTCTTGTACAGTTTGTTCGCCGCGCCCGCCACCAGCAGATCGCCATCGGGCGCAAAGATCAGATCACCTACGCCCGGCCCGCCGCCGGAGGCATCGGGGAGCGTGGACACAAGTTCACGCTCGACGACGGATGCGCTCAGCAGATCCGCGCCGGCGATGCGTGCACGCTTGATGTGTGGCAACGCGCCATCACCCGCGGCAACGGAGTAGTAAATTTCGCGCGAGAACGGGCGCGCAGGGCTCTGCGCGCTCGCCGAGCCTGTCCACGCCATCGCGCCCACGGATGCCGCGACCGCGCACACGCGCGCCGCAACGCCCGCCAACTTCCCAACATTCGCTGTCACGCTTAGAAGATCGTCCGGAGAATGCCGTTCGACCACAAGCTATCGGAACCACCCGGTTGAATATAGGCAATTTGCCGCAATATTTGCCGTACATTGCGATGTGTTCGCCCGATAACCAACACTGTTCCAATCTGAGATTGCAGGATTGTTATCAACAGATAGGAGAAGCAAGTTGTACCGTCGAATAACCAGTGCTCGCTGAATCGAACTTGGATGTATCTAACAACGATCCAGCCGCACCGACAAACCGACGATGCCGCGCGTGGTGCTTGATCGCGAGATCGACCCGGTCCGCGTTCAGCAACCCGTGAAGTGCGCGGCGAGGAAATCGACAATGTCCTGCAGCGAGATCATGCACGGGTATGCCGATCAAAGACTTCTGTCGTATCCGTGCGATCGGCAACTATCCGTTGGCAGGATTCAGCTACGCGCTCATCGTTGATTTTGAGCGCGGATGACCCGCGTTCGGATGGGTCACGAGGCGAGGCGCGTCGGTTGAATCAACCCGCGGCACTTCCCACCAGGGCCGAGTTGGTGGGGAACCGTGTGAGGGCCGCGAGCAACTGCTCGATCTGCTGGTGCGGAGGCATGCTCAGCAGGCGACGGCGCAGCGCGGTGATGGTCTTGAGTTCCTGCTCTTCCATCAGCAGGTTTTCCTTGCGAGTGCCGCTCGCCGCGAGGTTGATGGCGGGGAAGAGCCGCTTCTCGCTGATCTTCCGGTCGAGGATGAGTTCCATGTTGCCCGTGCCCTTGAACTCCTCGAAGATGAGCTGATCACCCTGCGAGCCGGTATCGACCAGGCAACTGGCGATGATCGTGAGCGAGCCGGATTCTTCAGTGTTGCGGGCCGCGCCGAAGATCTGCTTGGGCACTTCCAGAGCGCGTGAGTCGATACCGCCGGACATGGTGCGTCCGGAACCGGCATACTTTTTGGAGCGGTTGAACGCCCGCCCTAGGCGCGTGAGCGAATCGAGCATCACGACGACGTGCTTGCCGGCCTCGACCATCCGCTTGCAGCGGTCCATGGTGAGGATCGAGATGGCGATGTGTTTCTCGGCATCGTGGTCGTTGGAACTGGCAATGACCCGCACGCGCGATGTCGCGTTTGGCTCGATCATCGCGGTGAAGTGGCGTTTGAAGTCGGTGACTTCCTCCGGCCGCTCATCAACCAGCAGAATGATCAGCTCGACATCGGCGTGGTTGCGCAGGATCGAGGTGCCAATATCCTTGAGCAGCGTCGTCTTGCCGGCCTTGGGTGGTGAGACAATCAGCCCGCGCTGGCCGCGGCCGATCGGACAGAACAGGTCGATCAATCGGCATGAGGCTGGGCACCCGGGATACTCAAGGGTGAGGCGGGGTTGCGGATCGATCGACGTGAGTTCTTCGAAGGGTTTGGATTGTGCAAAGCGGTCGGGGTCCTGCCCTTCGATCGCGATGATGTTCGAGACCACCGGTCGAATGCCGCGGCCACCCGGTCCGTTGCCGGTACCGAACTGTCCGTGTTGTCCGCCTTCAGGGGCATGAGTGTGCGAAGGTCCATCGCGGTCATCAAAGCCCTGCGCAGACCCACCTGATGGGCCACCTGTTGAGCCATTCCCGCGCCCGTTCCCACCACCACCCCCACCACCCCCACCACCGCCACCACCACCCCCACCA
>JBBSBC010000093.1:0-13165 GCA_038251595.1 Phycisphaerales bacterium
GGGCGGATGATCGGCATGATCGGTGGGGAGATGGAGAGTGTGGGCTTTGTTTGTCTGGCGCGTGTCCGGTAAGGTGTGACGATTCAGCAGGGCCAATACAGCAGACGCGGGCGAGCACGACCGCGCGAGTTGGCCAGGCAGGCTTTGGGGGCGCGAGGGTGAAAGGTCCGGGTTCTGAACCTCTTCAATTAGGAGTTCCTCTTTGCCCAATATCAACTCGCGCGTGTGCAGGAGATCGCCGCGGGCGATGGCGAATTTCAGCCTGATTGACTGGGGCGAGGCGCTATGCAGCGAGCATGAAAAAGCCCGCGCCAGGTGGCGCGGGCTTTCAGTTGACGACCATGATGGACCGCTTGACCCGCGTGGATCAGCGCTTGCTGAACTGGAAGCGACGACGCGCACCCGCCTGGCCGTACTTCTTACGCTCGACCTCGCGGGCATCGCGTGTCAGGAAGCCGTTGTCCCGGAGGGCATCTTCAAGCTGGGGGTCGTAGTCACGCAGGGCGCGGGAAATGCCGAGACGGACGGCCTGAGCCTGACCCATGAACCCGCCACCGTTGAGGCGGACAATGACTTCCATCTTGCCAAGGGTGTTGGTGACCTTGAGCGGGAGCTGGCAATCGTTGCGATCGCGCTCCTCGGCAAAGTATTGCTCGATCGTCTTGAACTTCGCGCCGGTGATCTGGACGCGGATGGTGCCATCGCCGGTCGTGGGCTTCAGACGCACACGGGCAACGGCGCGCTTGCGACGGCCGGTGCCCCACCACCAACCCTTCTTGGGTTCGGTCGGGGTGCGGACCTTGCGGGTCATCTGTGCGGGGCGTGCTTCCGCGGAGGGGTTCACGGTGGAAAGGCCGGTGATGCCAGCGGCGGCTCCGGCGGTTGGGGCGAGCGGAGAGTTGGGGATATTGATCTGGCTCATGGGGGGTCGGGTCTTTGCTGCGGAGGGAGGGAACGGGGGAGAAGGTCACGGGCATCCGACTGAAGTCAGGGTGAGTTCAGGGCCTCACGACGGGTTCGGGAATCAGAGTTCCATCTTGACCGGCTGTTGGCTCTGGTGCGGGTGATCGGGGCCAGGATAAACCTTGAGCTTGGTGAGCATGTGGCGGCTCAGACGGTTCTTCGGCATCATGCGGCGAACCGCATCCTCGATCAGCTTCTCGGGCCGACGATCGCGGACCGAGCCGTAGCTCTCTTCTTTCAGGCCGCCGGTGTGGCGGGTGTAGCGCTGCTTCATGTTCTGCTCGGCTTTGCGGCCGGTCATGCCCACTTTGCTGCTGTTGATGACGATCACGAAGTCGCCGCAATCGACGTGCGGCGTGTACTCGGGGCGGTGCTTGCCCATGAGGACGTTGGCAACATCAACCGCAAGGCGGCCGAGCGAAATGTCGGTGGCATCGACCACGCGCCAAGCCTGAGCGGGCTTGGTCTGGGGGGTCGCAAGATAGGTGTCGCGTCGCATGGACATGGCTGGAAACTCCGAGATGCGTGAATCGGCTGTTCAGGAGACGGGTGTTCAGGAGACGGGTGTTCGGGTGACGGGTGTTCGGGTGACGGGTTCAGGTCGCGAGGTGAAACGAGTCGCAGGTGGAAGCGCGGAAAACAAAGAAGAATGAAGCGCCCGCTTCGCGGAAGTTGGCTCGCCACCTACCGGGTGGGGCGGGTTGATTGGGCCGATTTGGGACCAAGCAACAAGCTTTTAGACAGACCCCCGGATCGTTCGAGGGAAGGAAGATTAGGGGGGGAGGATTCACGGATCAAATTGCCGTGAAACCCGGCGAAGGGATCGGCCATTTGAAAGCACCGCACGTCGTTGAGACTTCATGTATTTGTATTTTGTTCGGAAAACTGATTCTGGCCTTTCGGCGTTCAGATGGTCCATCGGTCCTGGCGCGGCATGCGACCCTGCCGAAATCGCGAGGCCTGGGACGGCGAATGGCTCGCAAAATGCTAATTTGGGCGGACATCGGTGGGTTGTCGTGAACGGACCTATGTTGCCGGGCCACGCTTCAAGGTTTGGTCGATTGCACCTATTGACCGATCATTGGGGCATGGATCAGCTCAACCCCGACGGCCAACCTCGCGCTCACTCTTCAATGAACTTGCCCATGACAGATGATCGCATGGCCAACTCAGCTCAACGCCCTGCAAGTCGATGGTGGCTTGTGTTGCTTGCCGTGACCATGGTCGGTTCGGTCTGGTGGCTGCAACGTCCCGAGGATGAGGACCCGCAAGATGCCGCGAATGCGAATCTTGGTCTGCATGTCTCGGCCCCCAAATCTGACCCCATGATCATGGTCGGCAAACTGGTGCTGGCGTTCAAGGATGGGGGGGGGATGATTGCCCCACTGCTGCGGGGGCAGATCGATGGCGCGGTGGGGAACACCCTTGACGATTCATCGGCCCCACCCGCCGACCAGTTGCGTGCGGCGATGCTCTTGCTGGGCGAGGGCTATCCCGACAAACCTGAGAAGCCCGAAGGCTTTGCGATGATGGGGGCACCAACTCCGCCTTCGATCAGCGAGCGACTGAAGTGGGTTGAGACGCACGCCGACCCAGCCTCACCTCTTCAGGCCGATGCGGCCGTTGTTCGATCGCTCCTTGAAGCGGCAGAGGTCGAACCCGCCGCGGCGGGGGGCGAGGGCAAGCCAGGTGTGTCCATGGGGCAACCATCACGTGAAGCTCGCATGGCATCCAGCATCAGCAAGCTGTCTGCTGAACAGGTCGGCGGGCTCAAAGACCGGCACGGGTGGTTCGCCGAAGTTTTGCTCTCTTCGGGCGACGAACAGGCCGCGGTGCGTACCGACGCGAAGCGGCAAGCCGTTCGCTTTGGCTTTGGCGCGGTGTTGGTGGGGGGCTTCATGGTGCTGGCGCTCGTTGCCGGGTGCGGGTTGCTGGTGACGGGGCTGATTCTTCGATTGAACGGAAAGCTGGGTGCCAAGTTTCAGCGGCCCCCGCCCTATGGCCATGAGCAACCGGTCTGGGCCGAGCACGTCTGGCTCGAGACGTTCTGCATTTTCGTGGGCGGGTTTCTGACCATCAAACTCGTGGTGCTTGCGTTGGAGCACCAGCAGATCTCCGGGGCGGCCATTGGTTGGGTCGCCCTTTCTGGCAACTGGGTGCTGACCAGTGCCATCTTCTGGCCTGTGGTGCGCGGCCTCAACTGGAAGCTCTGGCGCGAGCGCATCGGTTGGCGGACCAACCGGCCCGGCCCGGTTGGCGTGGCCACCGAGATCGGTGTCGGCATCATGGGCTATTGCTGCGCATTGGTGGTTATGGCCGCGACCCTCATCGGGCTGTTCATTGCCCGGATGGTCATCGACGGTGGCGGATCGATGCCGACCAAGCAGATCAACAAAATTGGTGAGTTGGTGGGGAGCGGGAACATCTGGCTCACCATCACCATCTTTCTGCTCGCGGTGATCTGGGCACCAATCGTCGAAGAATCCGTCTTTCGCGGCGCGCTCTTCCGGCACTTGCGTAGGAACTTCCCCGTGGTGGTGGCGGCGATGGTGAGCGCGGGCGCGTTCGCCCTGATGCACTCATACGCGACGCTGCAGCTGGTGATGGTGGGGTCGCTGGGGCTCACGTTCGCGATCTTTCGCGAGTGGCGGGGCTCGCTGATCCCATCCGCAACAGCGCACTTCATCCAGAACGCCATCGCCCTTTCGGTTGCCCTGGCCATGGGGCCGCTGATGAAGCCCTGATCTCGGCTCATGCTTGCGGCTTGCACAACGGTCATGCATCCGCTTTACTATGCACCATGACCAGACCCATTGCCGATGCCGCGCGTATTGATGAACTGCTCGATGAACTCGCCGAGCACATCCGGCGCGGTTCCAAGGATCCCAAGGCCATCGCGTTCATTGGCATCCGCCGGCGTGGCGATGTGCTGGCCGTGCGCCTGGCGAAGAAGATGAACATCACCGATGTCGGGTCGATCGACATCACCCTCTATCGCGATGATCTGAGCGAGACCGGGGCGATGGCCCGTGTGGGCAAGACCAACATTCCCTTCAGCGTCGAAGGACGCGAGATCATCCTCTGCGACGATGTGATCATGACCGGGCGCAGTGTGCTGGCGGCCATACGCGAGATTCTGGACTTTGGGCGACCCAGCCGCGTGCATTTGGCCGTGCTGGTCGAACGCCCCGAGCGCGAGATTCCGCTGCAGCCGGAGTTTGCCGCGTTGCGGTTGACACCCGGCCCGACGGAGAAAATTGATGTGCGATTGATGCCGCAGGATGAGACGGATGGGATTTCGATCAATACGCGGGCGTAAAGAGATTTGGCGAGAAAGGTCCGTCATGCTCTTCGGTTCACCACAACACAATCTTGGTCCCCGCCCGAACGCAATTGAGCGCAAGCTCGACCTCTTGCTGTCACACCTTGGGATCTCACTTCCCGAAGACGATCATCACCGGGTGCGCGAGCTCGTTCAGGCAGGCAAGAAGATCGAAGCGATCAAGCTCTATCGCGAGCAGACTGGTTCCAGCCTGTTCGATGCCAAAGCCGCCGTTGATGCCATGTGATTTTCTTTTTGCCATGACGACCGGCTGACGACACATTCGCAACAACTTAGCGCAAGTCCAGTCGCACAACACGAGATTCGGCCGATATTGATAGATCGGATTGTTGTCTGTTCATGCAAAGC
This sequence comes from Phycisphaerales bacterium, assembly GCA_038251595.1. Lineage (GTDB taxonomy): Bacteria > Planctomycetota > Phycisphaerae > Phycisphaerales > UBA1924 > JADLCX01. The sequence goes on from JBBSBC010000093.1 coordinate 4,655, forward strand.
ACGCGAGGATGGAGCCGCGCACAGGAGACCCGTCATGAGCCTCCGAATCTCATATCGCGCTGTGTTCATCAGCGATGTTCACCTCGGCAGTGCGGCCAGTCGCGCCGACGATGCGGCCGAGTTTCTCAAGCACATCGACTGCCAGACCCTCTATCTTGTGGGCGACATTATCGACATGTGGCGGCTCCGCTCGCGCTGGCACTGGCCTGAGAGCCACAACCGCTTTGTGAAGCGTGTCCTCAAAATGGCCAAGCGCGGCACGCGTGTCATCCTCATCCCCGGCAACCACGATGAGCGGGCCCGCGACTATGTCGGCCTGAACTTCGGAGGTGTCGAGCTGGCCCGCGAGGCCGTTCATCTGACGGCCGATAACCGGCGACTGCTCATCGTTCATGGCGATGAAGTTGATGCGGTGATCCGTCACGCACGCCTGCTCTCCATGATCGGCGGGGTGGCCTATGACCAACTCGTGCTGCTCAACCGCTGGTCCAACCGCATCCGCAGCCTGATGGACCTTCGCCCGTGGTCGCTCTCGCAGGCCATCAAGCTGCGAGTGAAAAAAGCCTGCCAGCATATCGCACGCTTTGAAGAGACACTTGTTGATGAGGCCGCGCGGCGCGGGCTTGATGGAGTGGTTTGCGGCCACATCCACAAGGCCGAATCGCGTCGGCTCACCGCGGCCGATGGGCGGATGATCGACTACCACAACTGCGGCGACTGGGTCGAGAGCTGCACCGCCCTTGTTGAGCATGACGATGGCACCATGCGGCTCGTTGATGGGCTCGCGATGATCGAAGAGTGGCGCGGGCTTGAGGCCACGACCGATGAACCCGTGGAAGGTGAAGAGCCGATCAAGGATGTGTTGCCGTTTCTCCGGCGCGCGTAAGAGCGCGGGCCATGCCGGCCCGGCAACGCTGCACGCTGGCTGCGTACACTCCGCCTGAATGACCGACACCCCGACCCCGTGGATACACCGCTGCCTTCTCGGCCTGCAAGAACTTTCAGCCGAGGATATCCGCACCGTTCTCTACACCGCGCGATCCTTCGCCGAAGTCTCAGGACGCTCGGTGAAGAAGGTCCCCGCACTCCGCGGCAAGGTCGTCGCCAATCTGTTCTTTGAAGACTCGACACGCACCCGCCTCAGCTTCACGCTGGCCGCCCAACGGCTCAGCGCCGATGTCATCGACCTCACCGAGACCGGCTCATCGGTCAACAAGGGCGAGACGATCGACGACACCGCGCTGAATGTGGAGGCCATGGGGGTCGATGCGCTGATCGTGCGCCACCGTGCCTCTGGCGCGGCGAGCCTTGTTGCGCGCGTCGTCGATTGCGCCGTGATCAACGCTGGCGATGGCCGCCACGAGCACCCGACGCAAGGCCTGCTCGACATCTACACCCTCGTTGAAGCACGGCTGGGTCAGGCTCCCGGTGGCCCGGCTTTGCAAGCCGGGTCTTCACCAGTTTCCCCCGCCGAGCGTGAACGACTCGAACGCTTCGACCTCACCGGCCTCAAGGTCGCGATCGTCGGAGACATCGTTTCTTCGCGTGTTGCCCGCTCGAACATCGCGGGCCTGACCAAGCTCGGTGCCGAGGTGATCTGTGTCGGGCCGACAACACTGGTGCCCCGCTCGCTCGAATCACTCGGCTGCCGCGTTGAGCAGGACTTTGAGTCGGTGCTGAGTCAGGTTGATGCGGTCAACATGCTGCGCATCCAGTTTGAACGGCACGGCACCGCCGCCAAGCCCGCCGCCGCCAACGCCCAGCCCGAGCCCGCACGCGGATCGCCCGCCTTTCCCAGCATCCGCGAGTATGTCCAGAGCTACGCGCTCACGCCCGAGCGGGCCACTCGACTGCGTGGTGATGCCATCGTGATGCACCCCGGCCCGATGAATCGCGGCATAGAAATCGCCGACGAAGTCGCCGACGGACCGCGCAGCGTCATCCTGCGTCAGGTTACCAACGGCCTGGCGGTGCGGATGGCCGCGTTGTATCTGTGCGTGGGTGTGAGTGAGCGGCAGGAGGCCACGCGGCTGGCGGCAAGCGTACGACAACTGTCGAATACGACCTTCGGTTCGTAGGCTACTTCCGTCTCACCGCCGGCACCACCAGCACCCTGAACGGCTCCGTCGGCCACGCGGCACCTGAATTGAACATCGGGGTCTGGTGAATCTGCGCTGTGGTGAAGATCACAAGCGGCTCGCGCGCGCTCGATGGTTGCCCCGGCATGTGCCCCTCTGCCAATGCAAACGAATCGGGCCATGCGATGATCGGGTCGCGTGCCAGTGTGTGCCGCGTGCCATCGGGCATGCGCACCACCACCGCATCATTCTCAAGCGCGGTGAAGTACAGCACCCCATCCTTATCGCATTCAAGGCCATCGGCCATCACGCTCTCGCCCAGGTCGGTCACGGCCGCGCCGAGTGCGGCCGCCGACATCGAAGCATCGCGCAGCAACTCCGTTTCGATCCGGTACAACCGCTTGCCGGTAAGGGCCTGCCAATACAGCCACCCGCGTCGGTGATCGAGGGCGATCCCATCCGAGTGCACCTGCGGCACCTTTCCATCTGGCCCACGCAGCTGGCGCCCGCCGATGATGGGCAGCAGCGAAGCATCGGCCTTTGTTGAGGGATGATCCGCAAGCAGACGCCGCGCGGTGTTTGTGTTCAAGTCCACGACAATGATCGCCCCCGCGCCCGAATCGGTGATGTACCCAACATCACCCGTCTCAAGCAGTTCGACGCGAACATCATTCAGGTAGCAGTTTGCAGGGCAAACCGTGTCATCAAAGCGGATGATCCGCTTCACCGCATTGGTCGCAAGGTCAATCTCCACCAGCTTCGGCCCGCCACCACCCACACCGCGCGCTGCATCCGGCCGCACGACACCTTCAAGCCGCGGCGAGGCCGTGTCGAGCACCCACAACCGATCGCGCCCATCGACGTGCACGCTTTGCACGCAGACCCAGTGATCGCCTGCGGGCGGCATCTTCGGATCTTCTGAAAACGCGTTCCATGTTTCATCTGGATACGCCTTGATAGTCCCCGGCGAAGTTACTTCGCCAACACCCATCCGATAAGGCCCGGCCCAACGCGGAAAGTTCACAAACACCCGCGCTGCACGCGAGACCGCAACGCCCGTGAGTTGATACTCAGGCGATTCGTAGATCACCCCGATATCGGACCTTCCGAGCACCCGCTCCGGCGCGGCCGGTTGCGTCGCGCACCCCGCCATCAGCAATGCCGCGCCCACAATGATCCCGAAGTACATCTTGGTCGATCGTGACATGCCGCAAGCGTATCGCGACAACCCGGCTAAAGTTCCGCAAGAGCAACCCCATGGCCCGCCCCCCCATCCCCCCCATCATCCACGACAACAACCCCGACCCCGCGAACCCTCAAGGCCGAGGCGACCGCCACGCCTTGCGCAAAGCCCCCATCTCGGGCGATGTGGTGCGTGCCAACCGATCTCGCATGCACGATGAAGATGACGATGGCCCCTCGCAGGAAGACATCGAACGCTTCGGCGATGTCACACGCACCTGCCCCGAATGCAAGAAGGATGTCTTCGACGAATCAGCCCTCTGCTATCACTGCGGCCACGCCCTCGCCGGGACCACCGCCGGCTCGCCGACAAAGAACAAGATCTGGGTCTTCATCACCGTGCTGATCCTTATCGCGATCTTCGTCTTCGCCGCGCTCCGCGGTGTCATCTGAGCAAGCTGCGAATCATGAGCGCCCGCCCGACGTGTGCGTGAAGGCACCGCAGCCCAGGACGGATCGGCAAACGCATCCGCTGTTTCTGCCGAACCTATCGATGGTCTCGCTGGGCCAAGGTCGAATGCGAACCTTCACGTTGACCGCAAGGCCCTTGTCCATCACTCGGCAATACCCAGATCCGCCTTTGTGAACAGCGATTCAAACGGCACGCCCGCGGCCCGCATGTTCTCGCTGGCACCCTCCTGCCGATCGATCGTCGCGATCACGCCCACAACGTTGGCCCCGAGGTCTTTGAGCACCTTCACCGCCTCCAACGCCTGGCCTGCGGTCGTCGCAACATCCTCGAGCAAGACCACCGCATCACCGCGCTCCAGCTTCCCTTCGAGCTGCTTGGCTGTGCCATAATCTTTTTTCGCGTTGCGAATGAAGACGCACGGCAGCCCCGTCTCCAGACTCGCCGCCGTCACCAGCGGAATTCCACCAAGCTCTGCCCCTGCCAACCGTGTGATCGGCACGCCGGCCTTCGTCTGCAAGACCGCGATTCGCTCGGCAAAGAGTTTGGCCAGGTCGCGCAGCACCTCGGGACGAGTCGAGAAGAGGTACTTGTCGAGGTAGTACGAACTCGTCCGACCCGAACGCAACGTAAACGATCCCCGCAACAACGAAGCATCCGCAATGGCTTGAGCAAGTTGCACCCGGTTCATGCCCAAGCGTAGCGTGCCACTGGCAGCTAGCTGCCAGTGCCCACTCCCCACTCCCTATAACCTTCACTCTGCAGACACCAACTCAGCCCTGCAATGAAAGAGCCCATACCGCGTTTCCCAAGGACTCTTCCGCCTTTACACCCTGCCAAGGCCATCATCATGATGTTCAAGCACGCATTCATCTCCGTTGCACTCGCCGCCGCGACAGCGCACGCCCAGCCTGCGCCCGATCAGCCTGCGCCCGATCAGCCGACCCTCAGCGGCCCGAAAGTTGAGTCCAAGCATCCGCGCGTCAAGTCACTTATAGAGCGCGACTTTGACGGCACGCTCAAGAAGCTCGAGACCGAGCCGGTCACCGCCGCGATCGCGATCATGGAGCTTGATGAGCCTTCACGTGCCGCGGCGGAGAAGATTCTCTTGCAGCGCTCCGCGGCGCTTGATGCGCTCGTCAAGGACCATCTGAAGGAGCTCGCCGAGCTCAATGCTGCGCGTCGGGCGCGGCAGCGCGGCGAGGCCAATACGATTCTCGCCGCGCTGCTCAAGGAAGCCGGACCGATTTTCAAAGAAGGCCCCCTGGTCGATCAGGTCGCGGAGGTTCTGCCCACCGAAAAAGCCACCGAGCTTCGGATGCTCATCACCGAGTATCGCGATGAACTGGTGAAGGAGATGATGGAGAAGGGTGGCGAGGATGGCCAGAAGAAGAACCGTGTGCAGGCCGCCATGACTGAGCGGCTCACCGGGTTTGGTCAGGAAGTGAAATCGAGTTACGAGCGTGTCTTCGGCTCGCGTCGGAAAGACTTTCAAGAAGTGGTGAAGCAGCTCAACCTCTCGCCCGAGCAGGAGAGCAAGGTGCAGCAGGTCTTCACCGACCTCTTCCAGAAAACCTACGGCAAGCCCAGCAGGGCCCAGTCCGCCAAGGCCGCCATGCAGGCTTACAACATGCTCGACAGCGAGCAGCGCGTGCGATTCCGCGAGCTGTTCAAAGATCGTCTGGGCAATGTGGAGAGCCCGAAGGTACGATCTCGCGAACGCGCGATGGATGAGATGCCCAAACCACCCGCCAATGTGCCGACACCCTGACCCGGCTGTCGGCGCACGCACTTGTCGGAGAACCCCGCATGATGCACGCAAAGTCGAACATCATCCTCCCGCTCCTTTGTGCTTCAATCTGCATCACCACGTCGTGGGCGCACGCACAAGGTCGGTCGGCCAAGCCGAATGCGGATGCGCCCCCGGCGCTCGAAGGCCCGAAGGTGAACCGGCCGGCTCGGCAGACGGTCTCGCTCGTGCAGCGCGAGTTTGACGGGCGACTCAAGCGGCTGGAAGTCGAACCCGTTGGCGCGGCCATAGCCATGATGCATCTTCCCGCCGACGCACGGGCGGCCGCCCAGAAGGTGCTTATTGGGCGAAAGACCGCGCTCGACGCAATCCTGCGCGAGAATATCCCGCTTGTTTTGCGCCTCGACGGTGCATTCAAACCGGGGGACAACGGCGAGGGACAGGCCGCGCTCCGCGAGTTGTTCGAGAAGGCCAAACCCATCATCGAGAAGGGCGTGTTGCTCGAGCAGGTCGCCGCTGTTCTTCCGCCATCAAACGCGGCGGAACTTCGCCGGCTGTACGCCGAGTACATGGGCGCGGCGGTTCAAGACCGGCTCGGCAGCGGGCCGGCAGACAAGCGCAACGACCGCCTCGGCGCACGGATCGCCGAAGGGTTTGCCAACTTTCAACGCGAAGTCGAAGACTCGGGCAAGCGCGTCTTTGAGGGTGGCGATGCGGAGTTCAAGGAACTCGCGACCAAGCTCGAACTGACACCCGAGCAAGAGAGCAAGGTGCAGGGTATATTTCTTGACATGTACGCCAACGGGAATGGCAAGCCCACCAAGAGTCAGCAGGCCGGCGCATTGCTCAAGTCGCTCGCGCTGCTGACACCTGAACAGAAGGTCAAGATGCGCGAGATCATGGCGCAGGAGGCCCGCGACTCTGCCAAGCGTGCCAAGGAAGACAAGCAGGCCCTCAAGCCCGACACCAAGCCCGACACCAAGCCCGACACCAAGCCCGCGATGAAGTGATCGCTCGTGCGGCGCGTAGAATCATCAAGATGCCAAGATGTTCACCAGCTTGCCCGGCACAACCACAACCTTGTGAACAGTCTTGCCCACCAGCGCGGCCATGACCGTCGCATCCATCATCGCCGCCTTCTCGATCGTCTCCTTGTCCGCGCCGGTTGGTACATGAATGCGGGCGCGGATCTTGCCCGCAATCTGCACCGCGATCTCGACCGTCTCATCGACCAGCATCTTCGGGTCGGCCACGGGGAAGGGCGCATACGCGAGCGACGCGGTGTGGCCGAGCTTCGACCACAACTCCTCGGCGATGTGCGGGGCAAATGGGGCAAGCACCAGTGTGAACCGCTCCAACTGATCGTGCGTCAGACCGCCCGCAATCGTCGCTGCGTTCGTAAACTCAAACATCGAGGCGATCGCGGTGTTCAGGGCGAGTCGCGGCACATCGTTATCAACCTTGGCGATCATGCGGTGGAGCATCCTTTCCACCTCGGGCTTGGGCGCATCGATCAGTCGCAGCTCGCCCGACTGTTCATCAATCGCCACGCGCCAGATCCGTTGCAGCAGGCGGAAGATGCCCACGGCATCCTTGGTGTTCCACGGCTTGCTCGCCGCGAGCGGACCCATGTACATCTCGTAAAGTCGAAAGGCATCGGCACCGAACTGCGAGATGATGTCGTCGGGGTTGACAACATTCTTCAGGCTCTTGCTCATCTTGGCCACGATGGGTGTGAGCGCGGCGTTTGTCCGTCGTTCAACAAAGACCCCTTCGGTCGGCTCATCAACTTCATCACACGGCACCAGGCTCTTGTCCGCGCGCTGATAGGCAAAGCTTGTGATCATCCCCTGATGAAACAGCTTCCTGATAGGCTCGGGCGTCGAGACCTCGCCGAGATCAAAGAGCACCTTCTGCCAGAATCGCGAGTAGAGCAGGTGCCCGACAGCGTGTTCGCTGCCGCCGATGTACAGGTCAACGCCGCCGCGCATCCAATATTCTTCCGCCTTGCGATCAGCAAAGCGCTCCGCATTCTTCGCGTCGCAATACCGCAGAAAGTACCACGATGATCCGGCCGAGCCCGGCATCGTGTTGGCCTCGCGCCGGACGGGAGTCTCGGGTGGCAGCACATCGGGGTCAACCCCCGCCGCGCCCGCGGTAGTGTTGATCCACGCTGTCGCCTTCGCCAGCAAGGGTTGCGGGTTATCGGATTCAACCGGCGAATAGTCCGCCAGCGGCGGCAACTCGACCGGCAACGCGCTGCTGCCTACCGGATAGTGCCGACCCGCGCGGTCGTACACGATCGGGAACGGCTCGCCCCAATACCGTTGACGACTGAAGGCCCAGTCGCGCAGTCGATAGTTGATCGTGCGCACGCCGCGGCCTGTGCGCTCCAGCCACTCGATGATCTTCGACTTGGCCTCGGCAACACCCAGCCCGTTCAGTGAGACTTCGGCATTCGCCGAGTTGATCGCCACACCCTCACCGCTCAGGCATTCTTCCATCGCGCCCGCCGGTTCATCAGGCTCATCCGCGCGTCGATATGTCGGCACGATGGGGAGATTGAACGCCTTGGCAAACTCCCAATCGCGCTCATCGTGCGCTGGCACGGCCATGATCGCGCCGGTTCCATAGCCCATCAGCACGTAGTCCGCCGTCCAGACCGGGATCTTCGCGCCGGTCGCGGGGTTGATGCAATGCAAACCCGTGAAAACACCGGTCTTCACCTTCGCATCCGTCATGCGGTCAACATCCGATTTGTTCTTCGAGGCCGCGACGTAGGCGCGCAGCGCTGCGACATCGGTCGAGTTGCCGGCACTCGCAAGCACTTGCGCCACCAACTCGTGCTCGGGCGCAACAACCATGTATGTTGCGCCGAAGATGGTGTCGGGACGCGTGGTAAAAACACAAAGCTCGTTGAAGGTGGCACCGCTTTCCAAAGCGGTGTCATCTTTAATACCCCCCCCCCCCCCCCCACGCCCCCCCCCCCCCACCCCCCAAAAAAAACACAGAAACACCAAACCACCCCACCC
>JBBSBC010000094.1:0-13122 GCA_038251595.1 Phycisphaerales bacterium
AAACCGGCTGAAAAGGTCGTCCATCCGCTGAGGCCGGATTCGAAGCCCGGGTTGGCCAGCACATTCGCTGATGCCCCGGAGGCAAACACCATCAAGCCTGTCGTAGCACACAAAACTCTTGAAAAACACCTGAGATTCTCCATCACGCACTCTCTTTTTTTCGCCATCCCGGACGCTCCCCCGTCCGTCTGAACAGCGCTCTCTGAGATAGACTGGCGTCACTGTAACTATTCTGCAACTGTTTCAGTCAATTTTCAGAAAACGCTTTCATTTAGCAGAATTGGCCGCATTTCTCCATGCCCGTCTCGCAGCGTGTTCAAAGACTCGCCTCTGATCGCAACCACTTGTCCTGAAAGGGAATGCACCAAATACCTTCCGCAGCACAGCGGGCTATGCGACCGAGATACGGTGCGCGAGCATCACCGCCTCATCCTCGCAAAGTTTGCAGACCGTTCCCCTTGTGAACGTGGTGCGAAACCTCTAGTCTGAGCAAATGTTCCCCCCTCACCCTGAAAACCGCCCAGCGCGAGATGATGCCGGCGAGGGTCATCCGGCCGAATCGGTCACCCTTATGCTGAATGCCGCGGCAGCCGGCGATGTGGCCGCCATGCAGCGGCTTCTCACCACGGTGTATGACGAACTGCGGGCGATTGCTCATCGACGCATGAATCATGAGCGTCCCGGGCACACGCTCCAAGCCACCGCACTCGTCAATGAAGCCTATATGCGACTGATCGGCCGGACCGAAGTGCAGTGGGAGGGGCGGGCGCACTTCTTCCGTGCCGCGGCCGATGCCATGCGGAAGATCCTGATCGACCACGCACGCGCTCGCAATGCCGACAAACGCGGCGGGGGCAAGGCCGCGCTCTCCATCTCCAGTATCGCTGATCTGGCCTCCACAGACAGCCCATCCGGATTTCTGGCCTTGGATGATGCGATCGTGCGCCTTGAACAGGTGGATGCACAGGCCGCGTCGGTGGTTCGGCTGCGCTTCTACGCCGGTTTGCCCGAGCAGGGTGTGGCCGAAGCGCTCGGGATTTCCGAGCGAACCGTGCGGCGAGACTGGGCATTTGCCAGAGGATGGCTTCGCGATACCTTGGAGCGTGAAGATGACTAGGAGTTGGGCATGAACGATCCCGCCATGGATGCACGGGCACGCAGGATCGTGGATGAAGTCATCGATCTCGCATCCTCTGCGCGTTCAGAGTACCTCGATCGAGCCTGCGCTGGCGATCCGATCTTCCGCGCCCGTGTCGAGTCGCTTCTGGCGGCCGTGGAAAGGGAAGACCCATTCCTGAGCGACCCGACGATGCACCTCTCGACGACCAATGGTCCGACCAGCGGCGGCGGGCGGAGTGCCGACACCGCGAGCATTCGCGAGAGCCCCGGCGCCAAGATCGGTCCTTACAAGCTGCTCGAGCTCATCGGCGAAGGTGGGTTCGGCTCTGTGTTCATGGCCGAGCAGATCACGCCGATCCGCCGGCGCGTGGCGATGAAGATCATCAAGCTCGGGATGGATACGCGCGCGGTCGTGGCCCGCTTCGAGCAGGAGCGTCAGGCCCTGGCGATCATGGAGCACGAGAACATCGCCAGGGTCTTTGATGCGGGTGAGACGGCCACCGGTCGCCCGTACTTCGTTATGGAACTCTGCAAGGGCGAACCCATCACCGCGTATTGCGATTCGGGCAACCTGAGCATCCGCGAGCGGCTTGAACTCTTCACGCAGGTCTGCCGCGCGGTGCAGCACGCGCACACCAAGGGCATCATTCACCGCGACATCAAGCCCAGCAACGTGCTCGTCGGCACGCAGGATGGCCGCCCGCTCGTAAAGATCATCGACTTCGGCATCGCCAAAGCCACGCAGCACCGTCTGACCGAAAAAACCGTCTTCACCGAGTTCCGCCAGCTCATTGGTACACCTGAATACATGAGCCCTGAGCAGGCGGCGGGGAGCCTCGACATCGACACCCGCACCGATGTCTACTCACTCGGTGTCTTGCTGTACGAGTTGCTCGCCGGTGTCACGCCGATCGAGCCGCAGCGGTTGCGTTCGGCGGCCTACGGCGAGATGCAGCGGCTCATTCGCGAAGTTGATCCGCCCACGCCCAGCACGCGCCTCTCGCAATCGACCGAAACGCTCGCTGGAATCGCCGCGAATCGCCGCACCGAGCCCCGGAGGCTTGGGTCGATCATCCGCGGTGAGCTGGATTGGATCGTCATGCGAGCGCTCGACAAGGACCGTGCCCGTCGCTTCGATTCTCCCGGTGCGTTCGCGGCCGATCTTGAACGCTACCTCGCGGGCGAGGCGGTCGAGGCCGCTCCGCCGAGCGCGGCCTACCGCATCAGGAAGTTTGTTTTCAGGCACCGCATCGGTGTTGTTGCGGGAAGCCTGATCGCGATGGCACTCATCCTCGGCATTGCGGGCACGGCCATCGGGCTGGTGCAGGCGCGCCGGCAGCGCGACCGGGCGATCGAGGCCGAGCAGCAGCAGGTCCACCTCCGTGAGCTTGCCGAGTCGAGTGAGACCAAGGTCAAACTCCAGGCCGAGCGCAGCGAGACCGTCGCCCTCTTCGTCACCGACATGCTGCGCGGCGTCGGGCCTGCGGTCGCGCGCGGGCGCGATACGAGCATCGTCCGCGAGATTCTCGATAAAACCATCGAGCGACTCGACAACGGTGAACTGAAGGATGAGCCGCTCGTCGAAGCCGACATGCGTCACATCGTGGGTGTCACCCTCTCGGATCTCGGGCTCTACGACCGCGCGATCACCATGCACCGTGAAGCCCTGCGTCTGCGGATCGCCGCCGCTGGTGAGGAGAGCGAAGATACCGCGCTCTCGCTCAATGATCTTGGGAAGACCCTCTGGCAGGTGCGCAACTACGAGGAAGCCGAGCAGCTGCTCCGCCGCGCGCTCGATATCCGCCGCAAAATGCTCGGGCCAGATGCGGAGTACATCGGCATCAGCACCAACAACCTCGGAATGTTGCTCAAAGAGCGCGGCGATTTCGACGGGGCCGAGACGATGCTCCGCGAGTCACTCCGCATCCGCCAGCAAACAACGGGCATCCGCTCATCGGATACGGCCATCTCGATGGCGAACCTCGCCGTGATCCTCGCGGAAAAGAAGGATTATGCCGGTGCCGAACCAATCGCACGCGAAGCCGTTGCGATCGATCGCGAGGTCTCACCCGCCGGGCACCCGAACCTGGCGCACACCACCAACACCCTCGGTCGGATTGTCGAGAAGCTCGGAAAGATCGCCGAGGCCGAGGCCCTGCTGCGTGAGTCGCTCGCGGTGCGCCGCGAAGTGCTCGGTGAGGGCCACCCGCTGCTGGGGAGCAGCGCCGAGACACTCGCAAGCTTCCTGCAACGCACCGTGCGCGCCGGCGCGGCAGCAGATCGACCAGCAAAGTCCCGCGAGGCGATCACGCTTTATCAGGAAGCCCTGCGCATCGCCGAGGCCCGCACGCCGACCGACCTGACCAAGCGGGCCCGGCTTCTGAACCTCATGTCGCGTTCACTCGCCGATGATGCTCGGTTTACCGAGGCCGAGCGCAGCCTGCTCGAATCGCAGGAACTCATCGAGAATCTGCCGGGGCTTCCCATCGCGAAGCGTGCTGAGTCGATGGGCGATCTCGCGGCCATGTACGCCGCATGGGAGAAGGCTGAGCCGGGCAAGGGCCACGCGACCAAAGGACAGGAGTGGTTAGCGCGGCAGCGCGTCCTCGAACCCGCCTCACCCGCACCGTCTCTCCCATAAAACGACAGGCACGCGATGAGGGGCATTCTCCCCGCCGCGTGCGATCGGTGGCTTTCGATGAACGGGCGCGTTACTTCGCGGCCGACTTCAGCGCCTCGGCCTTGTCGGTCTTCTCCCACGTGAAGGTCTCATACTTCTTTCCTTTATACGTGATCGAGCCGGGAGCGCGCCCGAAGTGGCCGTGCCGCGCGGTGGGAGAATAAATCGGTGTCCGCAGGTTCAACGTTTCGATGATCCCGCGCGGGGTGAGCTTGAAAGTCTCGCGGATGGCCTTGCTGATCTTCTCTTCGGCAACCTTGGCCGTGCCAAAGCAATCGACATACACGCTCGTCGGCTCGGCAACACCGATGGCGTAACTGAGCTGAATCTCGCACGTATCGGCAAGCCCCGCCGCGACGACGTTCTTGGCGATGTACCGGGCCATGTACGCGGCCGAGCGATCGACCTTCGTCGGGTCCTTGCCGCTGAAGGCCCCGCCACCGTGGCGTCCCATGCCACCGTAGGTATCGACAATAATCTTGCGACCAGTCAGGCCAGTATCGCCGTGCGGCCCACCGATCTCGAAGCACCCGGTTGGGTTGACGTGAACAGTGATTCCGGGGTTCCACCACGTACCCAGCACGGGCTTGATGATGTGCTCGATGACCTGCTTCTTCAGCTCATCCTGCCGCTCGTTCCACGAGGCGTCGTGCTGCGTGCTGAGCACCACCGTGTCGATGCGCACCGGCTTGCCGGTGCCCCCGGCTGTTTCATCGTATTCGACCGTCACCTGGCTCTTGGCATCTGGACGCAGGCCTGCGATCTTGCCGGTGCGACGAACCTCGGCCTGACGCTCGACCAACTGGTGCGAGAGCTGGATGGGCAGGGGCATCAACTCGGGTGTGTCCTTGCAGGCAAAGCCGAACATCATCCCCTGATCGCCCGCCCCCTCGCGATCAACCCCCATCGCGATGTGGGCCGATTGCTTGTTGAGCGCGACCATCACGCCGCAACTGTCGGCATCGAAGCGCATGTCACCCGAGGTGTAGCCGATCTCGCGAACCGTCTCGCGCACCAGGTCGGGAATGTTCACATACGTCTTGGTCGTCACCTCGCCCGCCACCACCACCAGCCCCGTACAGCAGAGTGTCTCGCAAGCGACGCGGCTGAACGGATCATCAGAGATCATCGCGTCAAGCACTGCATCCGAGATCTGGTCAGAGACCTTGTCAGGGTGGCCCATGGAGACGGATTCGGAGGTAAACAGGCGTGATTGCGGCATGGTCGGTGTTCTCTCTCGAAAGGTGAGGGCAAGGGTAGGCGGGGGTCGGGGGGGTGTCGTCACGCACCGCACGGAAAGGCGGTATGGAACTCGGAGCTATGGGAGCGTGGGGAGGCCATGGGAGAGGAGGGGACGGGTATGAATGCAAAGCCAGACTTTGGTATTTGTCTGATAACGGTGACGGCCTGACCATTTCGCGCATCGACATGCCGATTCGTGCCGGCTCCAGCTACCTGGTCCGTATCGCCGGGTACTCAGACACCACCATCGGCACCGGACACCTGCTGATCACCGAGTCCGCAAACTGCCCCGGCGACTTCAACAACTCCGGCTCAGTCAGCGTGCAGGACATCTTCGACTTCCTCTCCGCCTACTTCGCCGGTTGCCCATAAGAGAATCAGAGACCCAAGCGGTTTCCGTGCCACGGCCTGCTGCCCCGAGCAGGCCGTGTGCCTTTTGCTTTGTGGGGCGTTGTTGACCGGCTGGGTAAGATCACGCGATCAATGAGTACGCGCTGCTCCCGCAGGGTCAGCAGCAGTGGCACGGGTACGGAAAGTGCCACCCGCTACGGGTGACGGGCCGTTCGACCCGACGGCGCGAAATGCCACGCTCTGGATGAAAGTGATCTACGTTCGGACATGAACTAGGGTTCGATTGCGTGACGGCGTTTCCCACGCAAGATTCTTCGCGCTGTTGTTTCCCTTGTTGGTGTCTTTGTGGTCGATCTGCGTGTATCGCCGTGAAGGCGGACCAGACAAGAATGCTCGGGCAACAAGCCTATGTACCGGCAGCAAGCGAGATACACGACCGTTCTTATAAAGTCTGATATACCGACAGCCCGCGCGGTCGTTGGGTCGATTCACCTTGTATCGAACCGAGCCGTCGTTATTGGGCCAAATCCGCCGAACGCGACCGCAATCCGATACTTCGTAGACCCCGCTATACCCCCGGGTCGGCCTCCATTTCTCGCCTCGAAGGATCACGCCCTGGTCGTGAAGACGGTCTGTGCGACGACTGGCTTTTAACTCGGTAACTACGAGGTCGAGCAGCAACTTGAACGCCGTCGAGTCGTCCATCTCGCCATCAGCCAAGTCCTCAAGGTATCGTTTGGCCCATCGTCAACGCTTGGCGATGGCTGCATCGACAACTGCGGTGAAATCGTAACCCTTGTCTCGGCTAAAGCTTTGCTTTGCCATGAACTGAGAATAGACAGACTTTCGGCCGCACATGGCTATGCCGAAAGGCCAACACCGCGCGAGAGTCGATGGATTTTTTGGGGCAGGGTCGGGCCTCGTGCGCACAAAGACTCCGTGCGCAACTTGGGCCGGACCTCCGGAGGGTGAGCGGAGTCGTGTAGCCGCTCGGACTGTGTTGGCCTTTCGCATTCGTGGGTCCGGGCCAAGTGAGGGGGCTTTATAATGTAGCAGTGCGCGCGCCCCAACCCCTCCCTCAAAAAACCTTGAAGAAACACCGCCAGCGCTTGCGCGGAACGGATCAGCGCAAGGGTTGTTTGTGATCGCGCGTGCGCGATTTCAACTCGCGCAAGGGTTGTTGCCAAAAGCGCAAGGATGCTTCCTCCCTCCGCACGCGCAAACCCGGCCAGAATGTGCGAACGGAGGGGGAACAGGAAGGGAAGCGCGTTCCATCTGTGACGATTGTGCGGCCAGCGCGTGGTGCAGGTGTGAAGGTGTTGCGGCGTCACTTCTCCTTGTTCTTCAAGACCTTCTTGTGAGTGGGTCGGGGCACGCGCGCGGAAGGACTCGGCACGGCCCTTTGGCCCGGACACAGTGAAATCAAGCGACTCGGGGGCCGAAGAAGGCAGGGACCGCCGCGCTAGCCGCGCGCCGGTCAACCCACTGCTTTCGAGGGTCCGTCCCAAACCACCGCACCGTGTCGATGTGGGGGCGCACGGGACCCGACTCCTTTTCGCAAATCGAAGAACAAACAACCACCCTGCACGCACGCTCAACACACCCCGTCTCCCTTACTGCGTGCGCGGCTCGTTGCCTCGTTCTACGCTTCCGCCATGCCCACCCCTCCGTCACCCGCAATCCCTCTCACCTACGCCGCCTCCGGTGTCAACCTGATCGCAAAGGACACCTTCACCGACTCGCTCGGCTCGATCATGCGTCGCACGCACGGGCCGCGGGTGATCGACAACCCGGGCGGGTTCGCGGGGTTGTTCCGGCTCGACTTCAACCAGAAACTCTTTCAACGCAACTACAAAGACCCAGTGCTGGTCTCCTGCACCGACGGTTGCGGCACAAAGGTCAAGCTGGCAACACAGCTCAAGAAGTTTGACACGATCGGCATCGACTTGGTCGCGATGAACGTGAACGACATGGTGGTGCAGGGGGCCGAGCCGCTCTTCTTCCTTGACTACATCGCTGTCAGCAAGGTCGATTCAAAGATGCTCACCGACATCGTGCGTGGTGTGGCCGACGGGTGTACACGCAGCGGGTGCGCCCTGCTCGGCGGTGAGACGGCGGAGATGCCCGATGTCTACGCGCCCGGCGACTTCGACCTCGCGGGCTTCGCGGTCGGGGTGGTCGAACTCGCACGCGCGACCGACCCGCAGCGCGTCGAGAAGGGCGATATCGTCCTGGGCCTCGCCTCAAGCGGGGTCCACAGCAACGGCTACTCGCTGGTGCGCAAGGTGGTCGAGACGGCCGGGCTTGATCTGGGCAAGGTGTACGCAGAACTCAATCGTGGTCCGGCTCGGAGTGCTGGCCAACCCCAAACCCTGGGTGATGTGCTGCTCACCCCGACGCGACTCTATGCCGAGAGCATCGTCAAGCTCCTCCGCCAATACAAGGTGAAGAAGGTCGTCACCGGCATGGCCCACATCACCGGCAGCGGGATGGAGGGCAACCTCTGCCGCGCGTTGCACGCGGGTGAGGGGGGAATGGGTGGGGTCGATGCGGTTGTCGATATCGAGTCGTGGCCGCGCCCGCCGCTGTTTACCTTTTTGCAGAAGCACGGGCGCATCGATGAAGATGAGATGCGCCGCGTCTTCAACTGCGGCATCGGCTACACACTCATCGTGCGCCCGACCTTCGCCCAGGCGGTGAAGGAGAAGCTGGAAAAACTTGGCGAAACTGTCTACATCATCGGCAAGGTCGTCAAGGGCAAGGGCGAGGCGAAGTGGAAGTAGAACGACCGTCCTTCACGGACACTCACCAAGCGGGATCGAACTCAGGGTGATGCGAGTGAGCAGCGGCAATGGGCAAAGGCGGGGTGTGAGCTCATCGCCAGCCTTTGGCATTTCTCTGTGATCTCCGCGAACCCTCCGAGCCTGCAGTGTACCGCCTTGGACTTCGCAAGCGTCGAACAAAGCAACTGGACAAAAGAAAAGCCCGGGCGACAAGTATCGCCCGGGCTTCGTGGATTCAGAACCGAATCAGACCTTCAGCCAGCTCGGCCGCGGCGTGGCGGGGTCGAGCGGATCGACACTCACCTTGCGGCCTTGGTACACGACCTTGCCGTGCCCAATCGAGTAGAGCGTGTCATCACGCCCCTGCTGAACCAGAAAGCCCGCCTTCAGCGGTGTGCCGCGCTGGCGCACAATGATGGCCCCGGGAATGGCGATCTCGCCACCGTACAGCTTGATGCCCAGATACTTCGGGTTGGAGTCGCGACCGTTCTGGGTCGAGCCCTGTCCCTTTTTGTGTGCCATGGAAAAAATCCTCTATCAAAAACCAAACCCGGTGGTCGGGTGTGGGAGGGAAGGTTAGACCCGTCAAAGGTCAGCGTCCAGCCTCCCAGCTTTCACATCACCTTGAGTTCAGTCTCGCCTTAACGCGTTAACGCATGATCCAGTTCTTGCTCCGCACTGGGATCGGCTGAGACTTCTGGCCAAGCAGGCTGCCCGGAGTGTCAAAATCGAGCATGAGCGTCTTGCGCAGCACGAACTTCTGCTTCCCATCGGGTGATTCAACAGTCTTGGTTTCGCCCGAGAAGCCCGCCGCGTAGATCGTGACCTTTGCAGGGCTAAGTTCCTTCAGCGGCCAGACAATGATCCCGCGCTTCGCGTTCTCTTCACCCTGCAACAGCTCATCAATGATCGAGATCTGGTCCTGCATGAACGGGTCCTGTGCGCTCGCCAGCAGTTCGTTGGTCACGGCCTGCGGCACATCGCGCCCGGATCGCAGCGTCTGCCCGTCGCCCGTCGAAAGCTCGAACAACGGGGCGAAGAGCAAATCGTCACCCGAGCTGTTCGTCACGCGATACGTCATGTAGATGTACGAACGCGGCCCGAGATCTTTCACATTCACCGTCGCCACCCGCAGCGGGCCGGGCTCAATCTCCAACTGCCATCGTCGCGGCACAGGGTCAGGCTCGGGGGCAATCGCCATCAACGGCGCAAGCAGACACGCCGCGAGACCCAAATGCATAACCGCACGCAGACCAAGCACAAGTCTGGCCGCAAGTGTGCGCCCGGTAAATGTGGTGCGTGTGAGGGTGGTGGGACGGTTGGTCGATATCGGTTCACCAAGCATGAGCTTCTCCGTGGTCGGGCGTGGGTCATGAGTCTAGTGTGCAACCGGACGCTTCGCACACTCCCCAGAAAACGTACCCAGCCGCTTCGGTCCCCCGACCTCCTCCCCCCTCGCCCCCCTCGCCGGAACAGCACGCCGTGTCCACCAGTCCTCCAGACCCATCACGGCCCGATTTGCCCAACCCGCTCTCGGGCTCAGCACCTTTCCCACAGGCACTCGGGGCAGGTGTCGAGATCATCCGGGTGACCACAGACCTGGTTGTGCCCGCCGCGGCCCGGCTGGTGGGCGATCAGTCCGACGATCCGCTCTTCGCCGCGCACCGGTTCCTTGAGAATGCGGATCGAATCGGGATCGATCTCTCACTCCTATGGGCCACCATCACACGCTCAAGTTTCCCAGCCAAAGCTCAAGGTGGGCAAACGGGCGCTGTTCAGGTTCGCCAGGTCTGTCTGGCGGTGTTAGGCTCGGGTCGAACGGCCATGCTCTTTGTCTCAGGTGCCGCGCGGCGAGCGCGACGGTTCAAAGCGTCGGCTGATCTCTTCGGATCTCCAGCCAACGCAGCCGACGAGCGATGTGCGGTCATTCAAACCGCGTGCCAGCACGTCTCAGCAGAAAATGACCTGCGGCCCGCCGCGAGCCTCGCCCAAGCCTTGCTCGAAGAACGCGAGAAGGACGCGCTCGCGGCCTTTCGCCTGGCGGGCTTCACCCAAGTAGGGGATCTGGCCTACCTCCGCCGCGCCACTCCGGCTCGCGGCTCGCCCGTCGCATTGCCCGATGATGTTCGCATCTTCAGCTTCGCGGATCTTCTCCAGACCGGAACGCCCGAGCGCGACCTCGACGCCATGCTCATGCGTGTGCTCGACCGTTCGTACATCGACACGCTCGACTGTCCGGAACTCTGCGGCCTGAGAACTCCCGAAGAAGTGCTTGAGTCGCACCGCGCGGTCGGGCGATACGACCCTTCCATATGGTGGCTGATCTTTGCTGGCGAACAACCTGTAGGGTGCATGCTCTTCAACGTGCTGCCTGAGCAGGAATCGGTTGAACTCGTCTACCTCGGGCTTGATCCGATTGTGCGCGGGCGTGGGCTGGGTCGCACCGCGCTCACACTCGGGCTTCGCCACTTGTGGGGCCAACCACACAGCCCGAATACTGGAGTCGCGTCAGCGGACCTTGGACGTGTGCTGGTCGGTTCGGGCGGAGTAACGTGCGCGGTCGATACGCGAAATACCGCCGCGTTACGGCTGTATCGGGCTGCGGGGTTTGAACGGTTCGCGGTTCGTGTGCCCGTGGTCATGGGCCTACGCACATCGCGCGCATAGTCAACGGAAAATAGTCGCGCGAGTTTTCCACGAAGCATCCGGAAATCGAATCCGTTCGTGGACAAGTATTTTTTTGCCTCGTAAGTCCTCGCAGAATCTTGACAAACGTCGCTGTGGATTGAGATCCTCACAGCTCTGGGGATTGAGATCCTTCGCGATCTGGGTTACGCTCACCTCCCCGGTCATGGACGGACCAGCGACCGGCGCGACGAACGCATCTGTGGACTTCCGATGCCCCTCCCTCGACCAATCGCGGCGAACCCGCGATCAGTCGTGGCCAAGCTGTGCCTCGGTCCCATCCGATTGTTCGGCGTGCCGGTTGACCCCTGAAGGATTCATTCCCCGCCGACGCCATGGTTGCGAAGGCAACGTTGAATCGTCCTCGATCTGTCGCCGCGACAATCGAACCTGCGACCCCGGCTGCTGCCGGTGAGAGGTGTGACCTGTGGAGACTCGTCACGCTCCGGGTATGTCATTGCCCGGTACCACGTCCGGCTCAAAGAGCCGTGTTGATCGCCCCCACGGTCGAGGCCCAGATCGGACCTCTGCTGATCCCACACCAACCACGCTGGCCCTCCGGCTTCACACACGAAATGAAGATGCGATAAGCCGACCATCGATCCTCGAAGAGACTGATCAGGCCGAGATTGTCCGAGCTCGTGAGCTTCACCGCTTTGATCGCCGCGCACCAAAGCTCCGACTCATCAACGATGTGGCCACCACGCTAGCACCTGTTGCTTCGGCTCTCGGGCGAGCGGGTCGTATTGCCGATCGTGTCGCCGAAGCCATCGGCCCTGCTCGGTTCCAACGCTACTTCGCCGACCAGGCCTGCATCGAGTGCGATGAGCATGTCGTGCGCGTCTCAGCTCCCACACCCGCGATGGCGGGGTTGCTCGACCGCCGATTCGGTGATGCCCTGCGTGCCGCGGCGGCCGCGGAGTTCGGTGTCGTCGGTTCGGCGACCCTCGTGGTCTTTATCGCCGAGCCATCGAAGTTCAAGTCCGCCCCGGATGAGCTTGCTCGTACCCCGTCGCCATCAAGGCCGACCCCGTCCCCGTTGCCGCGTTCAGTCACGGTCGCTTCGCCGGTGGGTGGCGCGACGGCCTCCGGTCGTGTGTATCGACTTGAAGATTATGTGGTGGGAGATTCCAACCGGCTCGCCTACAACGCGGCACTGCAACTCGCCGATGCTGCTGGCGAGACCGACTCTCGCACCGGGGCACCCATGCTCTTTCTCCACGGGCCGTGCGGCGTCGGTAAGACGCACCTTCTGCAAGGTCTTGCGCAGCGGCATCGCGAACTTCACCCCGGCTCGACCGTAAGGGTCACGACCGGCGAGTCGTTCATGAACGACTTTGTTCAGGCGATTCGCGCAGGCGGTGGCACACCGATGACCGGGCACGCGCGCGCCAGTTCAGGCGGCGCGCCAGTGGCGACGACGACGCGATCGCCGGCGTCGCGATGCGCGCGCAGCACGTCGAGCGCGATCGGCAACAGGCGCTGCTTCATGACATCCGTATGCGCGGCGACATAGCGATCGATTGCGGAGTTGAAGTCGGCGACGGTGCGCAGGCCAAGCGTACCGACCCACACGAACGCGGAAATGCCGCGGCGACGGGTGGGCATGAACGCGATCATCGGGCCGAACACCGGCGCGATCAGCAGCGCCAGCGCTTTGCGCCAGACATCGCGTTCGATCAGCCACTTGAACAGATGACTGCCGGAATCGCCGTCGTAAAGCGTGTGATCGAAGTCGAACACCACCAGCGGCGCGTCGACAGCAGGCATGGGATGGCGATGCATGTTCATGTAGTGAAGAATAACCGCTGTAGGGCCGCGCCCGGATCCGGATCGCGCATGAAGGATTCGCCGACCAGAAAGGCGTCGATGCCGGCGGCGCGCATCGTCGCGACATCGTCGAGCGTGGCGATACCGCTTTCGGTCACCAGTACGCGGCCAGCGGGCATCGCCGACTTCAGCGACAGCGAAGTGCTGAGCGACACCTCGAAAGTGCGCAGGTTGCGGTTGTTGACGCCGATCAGCGGCAAACGACCGTCGATGGCCGGCAGCGCCAGCGCGCGATCCAGTTCGTCGGCATCGTGGACTTCCACCAGCACATCCAGGCCGATGGTCATCGCCTCGCGATACAGCGACGACAGCTGCGCATCATCCAGCGCGGCAACGATCAGCAGGATACAGTCGGCGCCGAGTACGCGCGCTTCGACGATCTGATACGCATCGACCGTGAAATCCTTGCGCAGCACCGGCAGTGAACAGGCG